>JBNMIL010000009.1:0-27797 GCA_050873265.1 Angelakisella sp.
TGTCGAAAACAGGAACCGCTATGTTATTAGTATAGTCATATTCCCCTTTGCACCGCAAGGGGGTAATTATTAAAGTTCTATGAATTTTCGGTTGAGTGCTCATTAAGGGAAAAAGCTGTTCCTCTCACTCCCCAAACGCCTGCCTAAATTCCTCCGTTCGGCTCCAGTAGTGGCAGCCCCAGTGCGCAAAATCCCACTCCTCATGGTACTCGTTGCACTCGTAATCCACATAGTACAGCCGCCCGCCCCGCAGCACAAAGTTGGTCGGGTAGTAGTCGATATTCAGCCCCGCCGGATACAGCAGCTGGCACATGTCCTCCACCTGCCGCCGGTGACCGGGCAGCAGCAGGCGTGCCGCCACCAGCTCCGCCGCCGTGCAGCCCGCAATGTATTCCTTCAGCAGCCGCTCCTCGGCGGTATCCCACGCCAGCAGCTCCGGCATCGGGATCCCCACTGCCGCCAGCCGCCGGTAATCCCGCAGCTCGCTTTGCAGCTTATCCCCGAATTGATAATAGTCGCACGGCTCATGATGGATCTGCTTGAGTACCGCTTTCCGTGCACCGTCTGTCACCAGATAGCTGTACCCACCCTTGCCATGCCCCAGCAGCCGTACCACCTGCCACGGCTTGCCGTTTACTGTTAATGCTTCTGCCATGCCGGTGCCTCCCTTTCTATCTTGCCATTTCTATTTAATAATAACGCATTTTGGGCAGAAGGTCACCCTCTATTTTGGGAGGCTAAAATTTCTGCTTCTGTCATGATCCGCATTCCCATACTGATCCCGCGTAAAAAGCCGTCCCTGCCCGCGATCCCCTGACATTCCGCCTGTAATTCCCCATATTCCATTACCAAGGCAAACATTTCTGTGGGAATTCCCTCCCTCAGTTTTTCCTCCAGCGCCAACATTTTCTGTACCCTCTGTTCCAATTCAGAACCGCGGGGCATGGTCGTTTGCTGTCCCATCAGATCTCCGTGGTACAAATCCATCAACAGCATATATTTTCCTCCCGTTTGACATATAGCTTGTGGCTATTATATTGTAACTAACTACCTTTGTCAATAGCTGAAAGCTATAAATTTACATACAAATAGCCAAAGGCTATACTGTAAACAGGAGGGATCGGACATGGATTATAAGGAAGTCATTATCAAAAAGCGCACCAAGCTGGGTTACAGTCAGAACAAGTTGGCGCAGCTTGTCGGCATTTCCCAGCCCTTTATGAACGAGATAGAGAAAGGGCGCAAAAAGCCCTCGCTGGATATTCTTCAGCGCCTTTGTGAAGTTCTCAATTTAGAGCTTTTGGCGGATCGGGACGCGGAATGACCGACTTTATAAGGCGAGAATAATATAAAAAAGGGGGAACCTTTGCGGTTTCCCCCCCTTGTGTTTGATTAGCACCCGTGTGCCGTGCAAATAAAAAAGACGCCCAAAAGGCGTCTTTTTTGGTGCGGATGAAGGGACTTGAACCCATACAGTATTGCTACCACTAGAACCTGAATCTAGCGCGTCTGCCTATTCCGCCACATCCGCAGGTCAGCTTAATTATAATATCATTTTACAGCCGCGTTGTCAATAGGCTGTCGGCAAAAAAAATTGTGTTTTTGGCAAAAAGCAGACCCCCAACCAAAGCTGGGGGTCTGTGCCATACAAAGGATCGTACAGGTCTTGGATCAGCGCTTGCTGAACTGAGGCGCGCGGCGGGCAGCCTTCAGACCGTACTTCTTGCGCTCCTTCATTCTGGGGTCGCGGGTCAGCAGACCGGCTTTCTTCAGAATAGGACGCATCTCATCGCCGTGCTGCAGCAGAGCGCGGGCAATGCCGTGACGAACAGCGCCGGCCTGACCGGAAACGCCGCCGCCGGCGACGGTGCAAACTACATCGAACTGACCCAGGGTATCGGTCAGCGCCATGGGCTGACGGACGATCAGCTTCAGAGTCTCAAGGCCGAAATAATCGTCGATGTCTCTGCCGTTGATGGTGATTTTACCGGTGCCGGCGTACAGACGGACGCGGGCAACGGAGCTTTTTCTACGACCGGTGCCATAGTAGTAGGGATTTTTGCTCTCGTACATGGATTATTTCTCCTTTCGATCAAATTTCTTCGGGCTTCTGGGCGGCATGACCGTGGTTGGCATCGCGGTAAACGCGGCAGCGGGTCAGCGCCTTACGACCGATGGTGTTATCGGGGATCATGCCCTTAACGGCGAGCATCATCGCCTTTTCGGGGGTCTCCGCCATCAGGGTCTTGTACTGTACTTCCTTCAGACCGCCTACATAGCCGGAATGATGACGATAGTACTTCTGCTCCAGCTTACGACCGGTGAGGACTGCCTGGGCAGCGTTGATGATGATAACATGATCACCGCAGTCAACGTGGGGAGTAAAGGTGGGCTTGTGCTTGCCGCGCAGCAGAACAGCGGCTTTCTCAGCGGTGCGGCCCAGCGGCTTGCCGGCAGCATCAATGATGTACCATTTACGTTCCATGCCGGGCTTTGCCATGGTAGTGGACATATCTTTTTCCTCCTGAATATTTGTTAGCTTTCTTTCTGCGCCCCGTGAAGTTCAGGCGCACATACAAAGCGACAATAATTATTATAGCGGCGCCCCCTGCCAGTGTCAAGAGAGATTTTGCTGAATTTTAATTTACAGCATATCATACTTTTATTTTCTCGCATTTTCTCTTAAATGCTTCCGTTTTCTCTTATGTCAATTTTAATTTTCAGTGTAATTTCTCCCTCCAACAGAAAAAAGAAAAGGCTTTCGGTCAAGCTCTTTCCAAAGCGCCAGACCAAAAGCCCTATCCATCTTGATTTATGCCTCCGCCGCCGTAAAATACAGCGACCAGCCGCCAAGCTGCATGACCAGCGTCTGCTCGGCGGAGCCGTCCTGCCGCACCGTTGCGGCAACCGCCGCGGGACCGCTTCCCCCGTCCAGCGTAACGGTATAAATCGTCGCTTCCACGCCGCTGCTGTCCGCGCGGGTGTAGCTGCCTTCCCAGCTTTGTTCGTCCATGGTAAAGGTGAGCTTGCCGTTTTCCGCCTTGCAGGTCAGTCCGATCACTTCGGCTTCGGGGCAGATCTCCCGCATGGTTTCCCCTACGGCGATCACCTTACCGTCCTCGGTGGACTGCACCGTGACGATCTGCCAGTCCTTTCCCTCGATGCGGTATTTGATCTCCTGTCCGCCGCAGCCGGTCAGCAGCAAAAGTCCCGCAAGGATCAACATTAAAATTCGTTTCATGGGTTCCTCCTTATTCCGGTCGATGGCTCATCATAATGCCCAATACGGTAAATGCCGCGCAGCCCAATACCGCCAGCACCAGCCCCCATGGGAAGCCCGCCGTGATAAAAATAGCGGTGGGTCCATCAACACCGCCGATGATGCCGATGCTGCCGCCTGAACTGCCGGAAAAGCCGTTCATCAGCAGCAGGGCGGCGATCAGCTCCGGCAGAAGCAGAAGGGTGCATGCCCCCGCCGCGATCGCGACCCATTTCCAGAAGCGGCGCCGCCGTTTATTCTGTTCCGCCAGTTCGCCGGTAAGGGCGCCCAGTTTATCCGCCAATATCGCCTGCGGCTCCCGGGGCGCGGTGCTTTCCGGTTCCGGCGTACCCAGCAGCTCCGCCACGGTCACTTCCAGCGCTTCCGCCAGCCGCACCAGCAGGTCGGAATCGGGCACCGAAAGTCCCTGCTCCCATTTGCTTACTGTCTGCCGCACCACATGCAGCCGCTCCGCCAGCTCCTGCTGGGAAAGCCCTTTTGCCTTTCGCAGCGCCTTGATATTTTCGCCCAGCACGGTATCGCCCCTTTCCGGTTTCTACCCGCTATTATGGCACAGAACGCGGTGCGGTGGCAAGCAACAGATTTTAACATGACGGGGAAAGGAGCAGCCGCCGCCCGTATAAGCTAAAATGCCGCGACATATACTAAAAGGAAAAGGGGGTGCGGCAAATGAAGCGAAAACCGTGGAAAACATATCTGTGGACGATCCTGCCGACAATAGCGGGCGGTGCGCTGTCGGGGCTGCTTTCCGACAGCGGGGCAGGCTATCCGGAGCTGATCAAACCGCCGGCGTCTCCACCGGGCTGGCTGTTTCCGGCGGTGTGGAGCGTCTTATATCTGCTGATGGCGATAGGGCTGGCAATGGTGATAAATGCCGAGCCTGCCGCGGCAGGCGGGGCGGTCCGCATTTACGCAAGACAGCTGCTGGTCAACTACCTGTGGTCGTTTTTCTTTTTCCGGTGGGAGATGCGGGGCTTCGCGGCGCTGTGGCTGCTGCTTCTCATCGCACTGGCAATGGCAATGACCCTGCGCTTTGAACGGACCAGCCCAAAGGCAGCCTATCTGCAAATTCCGTATCTTATCTGGCTGTGCTTTGCTGCATACCTCAATATCGCCATCTGGCTGCTGAACCGCTAAACAAAAATCCCCCGAAAGGGGGATTTTCCATGCTTAGGGGAAAGCTACTGCTCCTGGGTTACAGTATCGGCGGTCAGCCGGAAGCGGAAAACCTGCTCCCAATGGCGGCGCAGCGCTACCTCGGCGGTAAGGTCGGTATTATTGAAGCTGATGGACCATTGGGTGTTGCTGGTAATATCCTCGGGGTCAGGCTCCTGCGCGGCGGCACGCAGGGCGTCCCACACCGTCATATCGCTAAGAGTGTTTTTCTGCTCGGCAAGTACCCGCAAAACGGTGTCATAGCGTTCCTTGCCGTGCCCGTAAATGTTGTTTCGCTGGTCAGGCTTCACTCTGTCAGCATAAAGCGCGAAAAAATTGGTGGCAGCCGCTGCGGGGGTATCCACCAATGGGCGGGCGGGGTCGTCACAGTCATATTCCACCACCCGACCGTCGCCGGTGGAATCGGTAATGTAAAAGTGATAATCTCTGCCGCCGGAAGCGAACATATCATAGCCGCGCAGCAGCTCCACCGCCTCGGCAGTGGTCGCCGCGCGGTCCAGCACCAGTCGGATCGCCAGAGTGGGCGCGATGACCGGCTTGCCGGTCTGCTGGTAGGTGGGGTCGCTGTCCAGCGTCAGCACGGCAATGGAAACTCCTTTCTCATTCAGACCGTCCAGACAGATGAACGGCGCGGTGAGGGCGGCAAAGCGGGCTTTCATACTTTCCAGCGGCGCGTTTGCCCCGATATTATCCAAAGCGGCGAATGCCACCGAGCAGTAGCCGCCCTTGGGGGCGCAGTACACCACCATGGCGGAGGTATCGTTGCGGAAATCGTAGTTGCGTCCCATATGGACGGCGCCGGTGCTGTCTGTCACGGTAAAGGCGGTGCAGCCAAAGGAGGGCGCCTGTATGGAAATAGGCAGCAGCGGCAGCGCCTCGCGTAGGATAGCATCTACCATGCTTTGGTCGTCGGTGATGCCATACCCGATGATATCATCAAGGCTGTAGTTGTAGCGCACATTCATGCGGTACAGGTTATAGCCGTCGCTGTAATGGGTGATCTGCTGAATGGAAGCGGCACTTTGCAGGCGGGTAAAGTAAATGCCGGTAAAGAGCAGAACGGCAAGGAGCAGCAGGACAAGCAAAACGGCAAGAACGGTCAAAGCGGCTTTTTTCATGGGATACCTCCGGCAGGTGACAGTGGAATACGGCGGACGATAGATATTTACCGGCTGCCGGCAGCGGATAGAACCGTAAAAACATAAAATGGGCACAAAAAATCCCCTGCCGTGGGGCAGGGGAGGGATTTATGTCAGCCGTTATTGATCTCCTCAAAGATATTGCCGGAGGAAAAGACCACCGTTTCGCCGTTACCTTCATTGGCTGGGTAATAGTTGCCGATGTAGCATTCTTCGCCGTCGGGTGTGATGAAGAACTCCGCCACGGTGGAAAGGTAACGGGACTGGGTATCGTAGTCAGTGATGATGCGCTGCCATACGCCGTAGTAATACTCCTGTCCCTCTACCGTCACCGGATCATTGAGGACAAAGGTGTAGTTTTCCATCGGCTCCGCCGCCGCAAAGATATCCTCCATCTTTTTAACAAGGCGGGCGCGGCGTTCCTCTTCAGTCTCCTCTGGCTCCGGCACAGGTTCGGGCGTGGGTTCATCGGGAGCATCGGGGGTCTGGACAGGCGGTGTATCACCGTGGACGATCTCACTGATGGGGTTGCCGCAGGCGGCAAGTATCACTGCCAGCAGCAGGGCAAGGAACAGGGCGGTCAGCTTCATGCGGTTCATACTGATGGAACTCCCTCCATGACGCCGCGCAGCCGCCGGCGCTTAACAATGAAATAGCAGACAAGGTGGGTGAGCGAGGTCAAAATCCAGCTGATGGGGTAGGAGATATACAAAACCCGCAAATCGTGGTGGGCGGCAAATACCGTGTAGATCCACACCACGCGGAAGCCGCAGGCACCGATCAGAGTGACGATCATGGGCAGAACGGAGCTGCCCATACCGCGGATAATATCCGCCAAAACGTCCATGATGGCATCTAAACCGTAGGTGGTGCCGACGATCATCAGGCGGATAAGACCCATCGAGATGACTTCGGCGTCCTTATTATAGAAGGAAAGCAGCGGGGTGCCGAAGCCGTAGGCGATAAAGCCGGTGATCTCCGCCAGCAGTACGCCCAGCACCAGGCACCAGATGGTGATGCCCCGCAGACGCTTATACAGTCCCGCGCCAAGATTCTGGCTGGTAAAGGTAAGGGAAGCCTGCGCCACCGAGTTGCAGCTGGTAAAGACAAAGCCCTCAATGTTGACGGCAGCGGCATTGCCTGCCATGGTGATACTGCCGAAGGAATTGATAGAGGACTGGATAAGCACATTGGAGATGGAGAAGATAGCGCCCTGCAAGCCGGCAGGCACACCGATCTGAAGGATCCGGACGAGCTTATCCCGATGCAGCCGCAGCTGCTTGAGGACGATATGGTAGCAGCCGTCGGTCTTCAGCATGCACCACAGCACCAGCCCCGCGGAAATATACTGCGAGGCGACGGTGGCAATGCCGACGCCCGCCACGCTCAGGTTAAACTGAATGACCAACAGCAGGTTCAGTCCGACATTGACGATGCCGGCGAAAAAGAGGAACAGCAGCGGACGGCGGGTATCGCCCACACCGCGCAGCACCGCCGCACCGAAGTTGTACAGCATGCTGCCCGGCATACCCAAAAAGTAGATGCGCAGGTACAGCACCGCCAGCGGCAGCACATCATCGGGGGTGTCCATCAGCCGCAGGATCGCCGGCGTAAAGCAAACGCCGATCGCCATGACCACAAAGCCGCTGATGAGCCCCACCAGCATACAGGTGTGGGTGGCTTCGGAGACATCTTCGTACTGACCGGCGCCATAGTGCTGGGCAATAACGGCGCTGCCGCCGATGGAGATGCCCATGAACAGGTTGACGATCAGGTTGATAATGGAACCGTTGGAGCCGACCGCCGCCAGCGCGTGGCTGCCCACATACCGCCCGACTACGATAATATCGGCGGCATTGAAGAGCAGCTGCAGCATGCCCGTTGCCATCAGCGGCAGCGAGAATAGCAGGATCTTCTGCGGCAGGCTGCCGGTACACATATCTATTTCATATTTATGGCGTGCAGTAGCCAAGGGAATAACAGCTCCTTTTCCGGCAGGGAATAGTAGTCCAATAGGGTAAGGGTATTATAGCCCTTTTTGCCGCAAATGCAAGATATCCTGCATCAAATCTCCTTATCGCACAAAAAGGGGGCAAAAAGAGAAGAAAAGCGCAACAAAACTGCCCATCAGCCAAGGTCTGGCAGTGCGGCGGCAAGGATCTCGGCAGCCTCCAGCGGGCGGCTGCGCAGCAGGGGACGGCGCGGCTCCTCCGGCAGGGCGGTGGAGGCGGCAATGACTGCCTGCAGCTCGGCGGGGGTGTACCAGCGGAAGCGTCCAATCTTCAGTTGTTCGGCTCGCTGCTCCAGCAGTGCCAGCAGCAGGTCGTCGTAGCTTGCTTCCCGCGGCAGATGCAGCTCCGCGGCAATGGCGGGCAGAATGTGTTCGAACAGCGCGCGGCGGGGGGAAAGCCCGTCGGAAAGGCGCAGCGGAATGGCAGCGGCACGGATCGCCTCCTCCGGCAGGGCGGAGAAAACCGCGAAGCCATCGGCAGCGGTGCTGAAATAGTAAAGCTGTCCGGGCAGACCTTTCATCTGCCGCATGGTATCGTAGTAGCCCATCTGGATATTGCGGCGGCTGTTGGCAGGGTCAAACCGCATCACCGGTCCCAGCTGCTCGCTGGGGAAGATCTGGCGGATCTTTTCCTTATCCCGCAGCGGGTGAATGATGCCGAAGCCGTTAAGGCGAATGGCAATGACCTCGTCGCAGCCGTAGTCCAGCAGTTCGTTATAGGGGCAGGCGTCATACAGTCCGCCGTCAAGGTATTTCCGCTCCCCGATGGCAGTCTGCTGAAAGCCGGGGAAGGTGGCGGAAGCAAGTACATGGTCAATGACATTTTCGGGCTTCATGTCTTTTTTGTAAGCGATCAGGGGCTGAAGCTCCGGGAACGCCACGGCGATCATGCCGTAATCCACGGGACTTGCCAGCAGGCGTTCGGGGTCGATATTCTGTTCCAGAAAGGCGCGGATACGGGAAGTATCGATGCCGCCGTTCTCCAGTGCGGTTTTAATGTTTTCCTTGAGTGCCGAAAGGGTGTTGAGATTCACCTGACGGTTGATGATCTCCAGAAAACCTTTATCCTTTTCGGAGAACAGGTCGTCATTGGACATAGTCTCCCAGAATTCCGCCGCGCGGTCGCAGTCTCCCTGCGCCAGCAGCGCCGCGTTGATGGCGCCGATGGAAACGCCGCAAATGACATCAAAGCGGTAGCCCAGTTCGGTCAGCGCACGGTACGCGCCGATCTCATAGGCGCCCTTGGCGCCGCCGCCCTCCAGTGCTAAACCCAGCATAGTCGTTTTCTCCTTTCACAGCCCGCAGACGGGGCTTCTGTTCCACTCTCATCATAACCGAAAGGGCGGGGGAAAAGCAATGCGTCCGCCGCCCTTTTAACAAATCGTTCATGGTTTTTCAGTGGGGGAGACCCCGCAGACCGTCAGAGTATCACCGCAGACGGCAAAGCGGATCTCCAGCCCCGCAAAGGGGAAGCCGTACACACGGTCGCTGTCCTGCTGGTATGCCGGTCGGGGGTCCTGCGCCAGTACCGCCCGCAGTGCCGCGCGGCGTTCCGGCTGGACCTTTTCCTCCCATTGGGGCGGCAGCACCACGGTAAGGGTGTGTGCCAGCCCCTCGGCGGAATAGCCGCCGGTGGCTTCGGGGTGGCAGTCGGCGTGGGGGAGATAGGGCTTTACATCATAAATGGGGGTGCCGTCCATCAGGTCTGCGCCCGACACCCGCAGCACCGTGCCCCACTGGGGGTGGCGCTCCACGGCAGCCAGCCGCACGCAGGAAAGCCCGATGGCATTGGGACGGAACGGTGACCGGCTGGCAAATACCCCTACCCGACGGTTGCCGCCCAGCCGCGGCGGACGCACGGTGGGACGCCAGTCCTCCCGCACTGACTCCGAAAACTTCCACAGCAGCCACAGGTGGCTGTAGCCCTCAATGCCGCGCAGCGCCTCCGGTACGCGGTACTCGGGGCGGAACACCACCAGCGCTTCCAGCTCCGGAACCAGTCCGCTCTGGCGGGGGATTCCGAACTTGGTGGGGAAATCACTGTGGATCTCCGCAATGATCTTCAGGGCAGTGGCTTCTTCCATAGGTTCTTCCTCCATTGCTTAGCCAGTCGGCAAAACCGCCCGCAGGGCGCTCCGGCTGCGCCGGAGCCGACGGACTTCGTCCGCCGTGCCCGCCTTCGGCGGACAGCCCTGCGGGGCGCTGCCGGCACCGACATTCTGCCCCTATTTTACCATGGAACAGGGCAAAAGGGAAGCAGGGAGAAGCGAAGTGCCGTCCGGCAAAAAGAAACATAGAAAAAAGGCAGGACTATATCCAGAAAAATCCTGCACAAAGAAAGATAGAAAAGTTGGCAAGTATGACGAATAAATCGGAAATTACTTCGTTAAAATGGGGTAAAATGTGTCGATTTATATATGGATTAAGCGGAAATTTGTGCAACATGACAAAAAGTGCTTGATTTTCTGCCCAATGACCACTAACATGAGATTGCAAGGACGGATCCGTAAAACAAACCAGAAAAAGATAATTCGACGGAGGAACAGAAAATGAAAAAGGCTCTCGCGCTGCTGTTGGCTGCCATGATGCTGTGTACCGTTCTGGCAGGCTGCGGCGACACCCAAAATCCCACCGGAAACAATGACTCCCCGACCAAGGGCTATGTGCTGCGCCTTGGCACCGATGCCGTAGGCGGCACCGCCAATACCGCGCTGGAAGCAATGTCCGCCGTGGTAAACCAGAATACCGATATGAAGACCTCGACTGTTGTGACCACCGGCGCTGTGGAGATCATCAATCTCATCAACAGCGGCGAGCTGGAGGGCGGTTATGCCGGCACCATCAACCTCATTCAGGCACTGAACGGTGAGGCTCCCTTCACCACCGCCATTCCCATGGAATCCATGTGCCAGGCATTCGGCTTTGTTTCCTGGATGCTGCCCATCATCACCACTGCCGATAAGGGCATCACCTCCTACGAGGAGCTGGCGGGCAAGACCGTAGCGTTCCCGCAGCAGGGCTCCGCCTCTGCCGAGGTCATGAAGATCCTGTTTGACTGCTATGGGCTGACCGGCAAGGTCAACATCGAGTACTTTGGCTGGAGCGACGCCTGGGAGGCTCTGAAGGACGGTCGTGTGGACGCTGCCTGCGGCAGCTGGTCCAATGGAATTCCTGCCTCCGGCATCATCGAGCTGTGCACCACCCGTGATCTCGTTATTCTGCCGATGAGCGAGGAAGTGGGCGAAAAGCTGCACGCCGCCAATGACGGTATTGCTTATCAGGCGATGACCAATGCCAACGATTCCTCTATCCCCGAGGGCGAGGTGCGCTACGCCGCCCGTAATTCCGGCGTGTGCGTTTTCGGCGCCAATGTCAGCGAGGAAGCCGTTTATACCTTCGTAAAGACCTGCGTCGATAATATCGACGCGCTGGGCAACATCTCTCAGGATCTCAAGGTCCTCAAGGACTATCTCACCAGCGTATGCGTTCCCTCCATTCCGTTCCACCCCGGCGCTGCCCGCGCCCTGAAGGAAGCCGGTCTGTGGGATGACAGCTTTACCGTGTACGGCGAGTAATATTACCGCAAACAAAACAGCATAAAAACCGCATTGTCCCTGCTCTGACTGTTCGGGGCAGGGACATTTCATCAAAATTTAAGAAAGCAAGTGACATTGTAAGAGGAGGTAAGCCATGGAAAGCACCATTGGAGGGAAAAGCCGTCTGGTGAAGACCATAGATACCCTCATCGCCGTGATAGCGGCGGTGCTGGGCATCTATCACTTCTTGGCGGCAAGATTTACTATCGTCAGCTCTTACCGGCATATCATGATCCACTTTTTAGGCTGCTTTTTGATTTTGTTCTTAACGACGCTGCGCATACCGGCAGCCAATACCAAAAGCAAACTCAAAAATATTCTGTGCGTGATCTGCGCGGTCGCGGTTCTGGTGGACACCATATACATTTACGCCCACCACGACCAGTACCTTGAGGCAATGGGCAACTACACCACGGGGCAGATCGTTTCCGGCGCCATCTATCTGCTGGTATTCCTCATCGCCACCTATATGGCGTGGGGCAAGGTCATTCCCATCATCGTGGTCGTCATGCTGGCTTACGGTTACTTCGGACCGCATCTGCCGGGCTTTTTGTGGCATGGCGGACTCAGCGTCAAGCGTCTGATCACCTACTCCACCACCAACTTCACCGGTGTGTTTGGCATGCTGGGGCAGATCACTGCCAATACCATTATCCTGTTTTCCCTGTTCGCGGGTATGATGAGCGCGTTCGGCGCCCTGCAAAGCATCATGAATGTGGCAATGAGCGCAAGCGGCAAGGTGCGCTCCGGCGGTGCGCAGGTCGCAGTCATTTCCTCGGGGCTTATCGGCTCGGTAACGGGCAGTGTAGCGGCGAATATCTCCATGACCGGATCCATCTCCATTCCGCTCATGAAAAAGCGCGGCTACCCGCCGGAATTCGCGGCGGCGTGCGAGGCTTCCGCCTCCACCGGCGGTGCCATTCTGCCGCCTGTTATGAATGCCGCGGCATTCATTATCGCCAGCTGGACCAATACCCCTTACATCACCATCGTGGTGCTGGGCATTACACCCGCGCTGCTGTACTATCTCGGCATTTCCCTCTCGGTCTACATCAAGGCGATCAAGCTGGGCGATGAAAAGGTCGTAGATGATACCCTTCCCAAGTTCAAGGAAGCCATCGGCGAATTTCTTGTCTACATCATTCCGCTGGTGGTACTGGTCGTCTTCCTCATTAAGAATTACTCGGCACAGCTTTCCCTGTTCTTCGCTATCATCACCATGATGGTCGTAGGCTTGGCAAAGCAGTTCAAGCGCGGCATGCCGGTACTGGAATCGCTGAAGAACTTTGTCAAAAAGGTGATCGCCGGCTTCCAGGAGGGCGCCAAGACCTGTGCCTCCATCTCCGTGGTGCTGGGCGTCATGGGTGTTGTGGTACAGATCCTGACCGCGACCGGTCTTCCCTCCAAAATCTCGCAGTTCGTCACCACTTCCGCGGGCAACAGCCTGTTCCTGCTGGGTATTCTTGTGGCGATCAGCTGCCTTATCTTCGGCATGGGCATGCCCGCCGCGCCTGCCTATGTTTTGTGCGCGCTGCTGGGCGCGCCGGCGCTCACCAGCTTCGGCGTACCGCTGCTGGCGGCACACTTCTTTGTGTTCTACTACGGCGAAATGAGCGCTCTGACCCCGCCGGTCGCCATCGGCTGTCTGGTGGCAAGCGGCATGGCAAAGGCGGACTTTATGAAGACCTGCTGGACTTCGCTTCGACTGGCGATCGCGGGTTTTGTACTTCCGTTTATGTTCCTGTTCCGTCCGGCTATCCTGTTCGGCTTGGGCACGGTAGGCGGCTGGGCATGGGCAACGCTTATGGTGCTGGTGTTCCTGTTCACCTTTATCATTACCTGTGAAAACTTCTTCCTGATCAAGCTCACCGTGATCGAGCGTATCCTCTCCGGTCTGGCGTGTGTCGCCTGCATCATTCCCATCGAAATACTGGATTTCGCCGGCTTGGTATTGACTGCAGCGGTGGTCATTATGCACCTTGCCCGCCGCAAAAAGGAAGCCGCAAAGGAAGTGACAGCATGAGCGAAAAGCAGCCGAAGAATATCTACATCTGCGCCACTATGGACACCAAGGGCGAGGAAGCGGTGTACTTAAAGCAGCAGATAGAAGCCTGCGGCAACCACGCCTACATTATAGATGTGGCGCTGCGGGAGACCGAAAAGACCTACCCCATCGACTACACGCAGGAGCAGGTGGCAGAGGCGGCGTCGGTACCGTTTTCCACCGTACAGCAGACGCTGCTGCGCAGTGAGGCAAGCAAGTACATGGTGACGGGACTTACCACCCTCACCCGCCGTCTGCTGCGGGAGGGCAGACTGGACGGAATCATTTCGCTGGGCGGCAGCGGCGGCACGACCATTGCCACCGGTGCCATGCAGCAGCTCCCGCTGGGACTTCCCAAGGTCGTGGTAGGCACCATGGCAAGCGGCAATACACTGCCCTATGTGCAGGGGCAGGATATCCTGCTCATCAATTCGGTGGTGGATATCCAAAGCCTCAATTTTATGAGCGTCCATATCCTCACCGAAGCCGCGCGCATCATCGACAGCATGGCGCGGATGCCGCGTCTGGCGAAGAACGGCAAAAAGAGCATCGCCATAACCTGCTTCGGGGTGACGACGCCCTGTGTGCAGCGCTGCCGTGAGCTGCTGGAGGAAATGGGCTACGAGATACTGATATTCCATGCCCGCGGGGTCTCCGGCGGAAAGATCATGGAAAAGATGATCGAGGAGGATTTCTTCTGCGGCGTGCTGGATATCACCACTACCGAGCTGATCGATGAGATCGCCGGCGGCGCCTATGTGGTAGGACCGCAGCGCCTGCGCACGGCAGTCAAAAAGGGGATCCCCTATATCGTGGTGCCGGGCGCGACGGATATGATCAATATCGGACCCGAGGAATACCTCAAGCCCGAGCAGAAGGATCATATCAAGTATTACCACAATAACAGCAGCCTGTTAAAGCTGCGTGCCAACGAAAAAGAGGCAAAGCAGCTTGCAAGGCTCTTTGCCGACCGGCTGAAGGACAGCAAGGGGAACACCAAGGTCATTGTTCCCACCCGTGGCTTCAGCGAGGTGGATAAGGCGGGAAATGTGTTTTACGATCCGAAGATCGACGCTGCCTTTACCTACGAGCTGGTCAGCAGCATGCCGGAGAATGTTCCGGTGATCTGCAGCGACCATCACATCAATGATAAGGAATTCGCGGAACTGCTGGTCAAGCAGCTGATGTCGATGGTCAACTGGCAGTCGGTCATTCACGGATAAAATGAGAAAGGGCATAGAAAATATGAAACAGGTGCAATGCAGAGTCTCCCGCGAGGAGACACTGAATAAAATGCGGGCTGAGATACAAGCGGGCGTCCCTGTTATCATCAGCGGGGCAGGCGCCGGCATCGTGGGCAGAGTACTGGAAAGCGCCGGCACCGATATGGCGGTCGTCTACAATTCCGGCTACTTCCGAATCAATGGGCATAGCTCCATCATCGGCAACCTGCCGGTGGGCGATGCCAACCGTATCGTGTACGAAATGGGACGGGACCTGATCCTGCCCGTGGTGCATCACATGCCGGTAGCGGCGGGTGTATTTGGGGTAGACCCCACCCGCGATATGGATAAATTTTTGGATGACCTGGCGGAGATCGGGTTTTCCGGCGTCATCAATTACCCCACGGTGGGCAAGTTCAGCGGCAAGTTCCGCGAGGAGATCGAAAGCGTCGGTCTGGGGTACGAGCGGGAAGCTGCCATGCTGCGCCTGGCGCACGAAAAAGGCTTTTTGACCATCGGTTATGTCTATACCGAGGAGGACGCCCGCACCATGGCGGCAGCGGGTGCCGATATTCTGGCGGCGCATGCGGGGCTTACCTCCGGCGGCGATATCGGCGCGGGCTGCGCCTGCACGCTGGAGGAGGCTATCGAAAAGGTGCAGAAGGTACTCTCTGCCGGTCTGGAGGTCAATCCGGAGATCATTCCCCTGTGCCATGGCGGCGCCATCGAAAGTGCGGCGGACTTTGCCCGTGTGTTCCGCGAGACCTGCGCCGTAGGCTTCATCGGCGCCTCCAGCATGGAGCGGATCCCCGTGGAGCGGGCGATCCGCCAGACCGTACAGGAATTCAAGAGCGTGCAGAAATAAAAAATCTTCTCCTTCCATACTATCACCCCCACAGGCATAATGACCTGCGGGGGTGAGCTTTTTTGATATTACGCTTTGTTCTCCTTCCCGCTCCATTCGGTAACGGTCAGCTGCCACATGGCGGTGCGTGCCAGCGCCTGCGGTGGGCAGTCGGGCGCATCGGGGAAATAGCGCCCGCTTAAAATGCGCATGGCGCGGGGCTTCTCCTCCTCGGTCAGCTGCCGAATGGTGGCTTTCCCCATCAGGCAGCGGTATCGGGTGGTCATACCGTTGGGCAGCAGCTCGGTGCGGTGGTCACAGTCCATCTGGAACGAGCAGACGCCATTCTGCCGCATCAGCTCGGCTTTTCTGCCCTCTGCCGCCCCATGCAGGTAAAAGAGAAGCTGTCCGTCCTGTTCCTCCCAGCCGAAGTTCATTGGTACGATGTAGGGATAGTCTCCATCCGCCAGCCCCAACCGCAGCACATCGCACGCCGCTATGATCTCCTTTACCGCCTCCCGGTCAGTCACCGACCGGTCTTTTCGCCGCATTTCCCGCATTGCTCACGCCTCCTACAGCTTTTTCTTTATTATATCAGCTTTGGCGGCACGGGACAAATCCCTCGCCGCCCAAAATGAACCGGATTTTGCTTTTCCTTTGGGGGAGAATATGGTATAATATAAATCCGACCGAAGCAGCTTGTTGCTTGTCTTATCCTAAACTCCCCCAAGGAGGTCACCCCATGAAAGTCCTTGCCTTTGATGCCAACAGCATTGTGAACCGCGCCTTTTACGGTGTGCGGCTGCTCTCCACCCGTGAGGGCGTCTATACCAATGCCGTTTACGGCTTTTTCAATATCATTTACAAGCTCATCGAGGAGCAGAAGCCGGATGCCGTCGCCTTTGCCTTCGATCTGCACGCACCCACCTTCCGCCACAAAATGTACGAGCAGTACAAGGGCACCCGCAAGGGAATGCCGGAGGAGCTGCGCCAGCAGATGCCGCTGGTCAAGGAGCTGCTGCGGCTTTTGGGCTACCCCATTCTGGAGGTAGAGGGCTACGAGGCAGATGATATTTTAGGCAGCCTGGCGCGGCAGGGGGAGCAGAACGGTGATACCGTCCTCATTTGTACCGGCGATCGGGATTCCCTCCAGCTTATCACCGATAAGGTCAGTGTCATCTTGGCAAAGACCGCCCCGCAGGGCGCCGTCTACGAGAAGATGGACCCCGCCGCGATCCGTGAAAAATACGGCGTGGAGCCGAAAGCGCTTATCGAAGTCAAGGCACTGATGGGCGATACCTCCGATAATATTCCCGGCGTCGCCGGCATCGGGGAAAAGGGCGCCCTTGCCCTCATTCAGAAATACCATACCATCGAGTATATCTATGCCCATCTGGAGAAACTGGAGCTGACTCCCTCCCTACGCAAAAAGCTGACCGAGGGACGGGAAAGCGCCGCCCTCAGCCGCGAGCTGGGCACCATCTGCTGCGAGGTGCCGGTGCCCGCATGGAGCGAGCTGAAGCCCCAGCCCCGTCAGGAGGACGCCTTATACGCGTTCCTTTCCCGCCTGGAGCTGAACCGGCTCATCACCCGTTTGGGGCTTACCGCGCCGGAAACGCTGCCGGAGGAGCCGCAGCCTCAGGAGGATACTCCTACCCTCCGTTTCGTTCCGCTGACCGAAGAAACCGACCTTTCCGGCTGGGAAAAGGAGAACCCGCTGGTGCTTTCCGCCCGCTGGGGTGAGGACGGGACCCCCGCCGCTCTGTGCCTGCTGTGCGGCGAGACCCTCGCGGGCTGCGAGACGCCCTCTGCTGCCCTGTGGAAGAAAATATTTACCCTCCCCAATCCCAAAATCACAGCCGATGCCAAGCCCTATTACAAGGCGTCGCTCAAAGCGGGACTCAATTTCGCAGACCTGTGGCTGGATACCGGCTTGGCGGGCTACCTGCTCAATCCCAACGCCAGCGATTATGCCGTGGAGCGCCAGTTGGCGCAGCACGGGCTTCCTCTCCCCGCGGCGGAAGCGCCGGAGGAGCTGCTGCCCTTGACGCGGGAGTGTATGGGGCTGCGGCAGCTTTCGCCTCTGCTGGAGCGGGAGCTGGAAGCGAACAGTCAGCAAAAGCTGCTGCGAGAGGTGGAGCAGCCGCTCTGCGAGGTGCTTGCTTCGATGGAGCTGACCGGCTTCCGCATCGACCGCGAGGGACTGCGGGAATTCGGCGTTTATCTGGACGGGCTGACCGCAGCACTGGAGCAGGAGATCTACACCCTTGCGGGCGGTGAGTTCAATATCAATTCCCCCCGTCAGCTCGGTGAGGTGCTGTTCGGCAAGCTGGAGCTGCCCGCCAAGAAAAAGACCAAAAGCGGCTATTCCACCAATGCAGAGGTGCTGGAGGAGCTGATCCCCTACCACCCCATCGTCAGCAAGATCCTGGAATACCGTAAGTATAAAAAACTCTCCTCCACCTATGTGGAGGGGCTCAAGGATACCATCGGCGCGGATAGCCGTATCCGCTCGGTGTTCCGCCAGACCGATACCCGCACCGGACGCATCAGCAGCGCCGAGCCGAATATGCAGAATATCCCCATTCGCACCGAGCCGGGCAGCCGTATGCGGGATTTCTTCGAAGCGGAGGAGGGCAACCTGCTGGTCGATGCCGACTATTCCCAGATCGAGCTGCGGGTGCTGGCGGCGCTGGCAAACGATGCCGCGATGATCGAAGCGTTCCGCGAGGGTGTGGATATCCACACCCGTACCGCCGCGCAGGTGTTCGATCTGCCGGAGGCATTCGTCACCCCGCAGATGCGCTCCCGTGCCAAGGCGGTCAATTTCGGCATCGTGTACGGCATCGGCGCATTTTCTCTCTCACGGGATATCGGCGTTTCGATGCAGGAAGCCGATACCAATATTAAAAACTACAAAAAGACCTACAGCGGCATCGCCGCCTATCTGGAGCACGCCATCGAAGAAGCCAAGGAAAAGGGCTATGCCGAAACGCTGTTCGGGCGCCGCCGCCCCCTGCCGGAGCTGCGCGCCTCCAATCGGGTGCAGCGCGCTTTCGGCGAGCGTGTCGCCATGAATACCCCCATTCAGGGCACTGCCGCCGATATCATCAAGATCGCCATGGTACGGGTGTACCGCCGCCTGCGCAGGGAAGTCCCCGCTGCCCGCCTTATCCTGCAGGTGCACGATGAGCTGATCGTCGAGACCCCGCGGGAGACCGCCGAGACGGTGCGGGAGCTGGTGCGGCAGGAGATGGAAGCCGCCGCCTCCCTCACTGTCCCGCTTCTGGTAGATGCCAAGGTGGGAAGAACATGGGGCGAAGCCCACTGATTTAGCTCTTTGTTTCCGCGAGCCGGGGACAGGTACGGCGCAGCCGCCCAAGCCTGCGGCTTGGGCGCCGCCCCCCCCCCCACGGGGGGCGGCTGGCGCGCTTCGCGCGCCGGCTGCGCCGCCCTTCCCCAGACCCGCTTTTCTCACCTTAGCCGAAAGGAGCCTGCCTGCCATGAACTGCACCGTCCGTCCCGCTGCCGCGGGCGATCTGCCTGCCCTTGCCGCACTGGAGCGGGAATGCTTCTCCCACCCGTGGAGCGAAAGCAGCCTTGCCGAAACTATGGGCAACGGGCGGTCTTTGCTCCTGCTGGCGGAGCGGGAGAGCGAGCCGCTCGGCTACCTCGGCATGGAGTATGTGCTGGATGAGGGCGGCATCACCAATGTGGCGGTCTTTGCCGCCCACCGCCGGCAGGGCGTCGCCGATGCCCTGCTGGGCGAGCTGCTGCGCAGGGCGGCAGCGCTCGGGCTTGCCACTGTTACGCTGGAGGTGCGGGCAGGCAATGCCCCCGCCATCGCTCTTTACCAAAAGCACGGTTTTGTACCGGTGGGACGGCGCAAAAACTACTATACCTCGCCCACAGAAGATGCTATACTGATGACACATACCTTCGCTTGACAAGGACACACACGCATTTTCGACGGCGCAAACCAGCGCTGACTGCGTCATCGAACCTTGAAATACGCAAGTATTCCTGCGGTTCTCTTCCGTGTCATCATCTGATTTTCGCTCGCCGAAAAGTCCTGCGGAGTTTTTGCGCGGCAGAAATGTTGTAGGGGGAAGCATAGCGAAGATGGCAGGCTGGCGCCTGTCGATGAGCTGCACAATGCGCCATACGGCATTTCTGCCCGCAAAAACCGTATGTGCTCTTGTCAAGCGAAGGTACCTTGCTTAACTACTTTATTACCGCCGTATCACCCTATTTAATAAAGAAGGAGTGTATCACTATGAAAAAACCCATTCACTTTTACTGGGGACGCAAAAACGGGCTGGTCGTCACCCGTGAGGACGCCGAGGGCAACCACCCCGAGGTCATTTTCGTCAGCAACCGGCTCTCGCTGGATAAGCTGAAAAAGGTCGGCATCGCGCTGCTGGCAGGGCTGTTCCTGTTCTGGCGCATCAGCCGTTTGGTACGCCGCATCGCCCGCCATCATCACAAAAACGAGGATTAAGCCGGAGCCTGTATGAAAATTCTCAGTATCGAATCCAGCTGCGATGAGACCGCCGCCGCGGTCATCGAGGACGGACGGCATATCTGTTCTTCCGTCATTCACACGCAGGTGGAGGAGCATAAGCTCTACGGCGGGGTCGTGCCGGAGATCGCCTCCCGCCGCCATATCGAATCCATCTGCGGCGTGACCGCCGAGGCGCTGGAGCAGGCAGGGCTTACTGCCCGCGAGGTCGATGCCGTCGCCGTCACCGCTGCGCCGGGGCTCATCGGCGCCGTGCTGGTGGGGGTCAATTTCGCCAAGGGCTTGGCGCTCTCTACCGGCAAGCCGCTTGTCCCCGTCCACCATATCCGCGGTCATGTGGCAGCCAATTACCTTGCCCACCCCGAGCTGGAACCGCCCTTTTTGGCGCTCATCGTCAGCGGCGGGCACAGCCACATCGTGCTGGTGCGGGATTACTGCGATTACACCATTTTGGGGCGCACCACCGATGACGCCGCGGGCGAAGCGTTCGATAAAGCCGCGCGCTGCGTCGGGCTGCCCTATCCCGGGGGCGTCGCGCTGGATGCCATCTCTCACGAGGGCGACCCCCACGCCTACCCGCTGCCCACCCCGCACGCCGAGGGCGAATTCAATTTCTCCTTTTCGGGGCTTAAAACCGCGGTCATCAATCTGGCGCACAATGCCGAGCAAAAGGGTCAGCCGCTGGTCGCCGCTGATCTTGCCGCCAGCTTTTGCTGCCATGTCAGCGAGATCCTGTGGCAAAAGACCGCCGCAGCAGCGGAGCGTTACGGCTGCGAAAAGATCGTGCTGGCAGGCGGCGTTTCCGCCAATAGCTGGCTGCGGCAGCGCGCGCAAAAGGGCTGCGAGGAAAAGGGCTGGCAGCTTTACATGCCGCCGCTTTCCCTCACCGGCGATAACGCCGCGATGATCGGCGCGCAGGCATACTACGAATACATGGCGGGGCACACCGCGGCGCTTTCCCTCAACGGGCTGCCCACCATGGAGATCACGGAGCAGTTTTAACGGTAATACCCCTTTTTCGGCGGAAAACTATTGATAAAAATTTAACAAATTTTTAGGTAGCATTTCCCGCGGGGATAGGGTATAATAGTGGCGTAAAAAAGACCGGAGCTTCTCCGGCAATATAGAAGGGAGATCGTAAAATGGCACTTACTTCCAACAAGAAAGTTCTCAAGTGGGTCGACGAAATGGTTGCCCTCACCAAACCGGACAAGGTCGTATGGATCGACGGCAGCGAGGAACAGCTCGAGGCGCTGCGCGCCGAGGCTTGCTCCACCGGCGAGATGATTAAGCTGAATGAGGAAAAGCTGCCCGGCTGCTACCTGCACCGCTCCGCTGTCAACGATGTGGCGCGTGTCGAGGGACGCACCTTTATCTGCACCCGCAATAAAGAGGACGCCGGTCCCACCAACAACTGGATGGACCCCAAGGAGACCTACGAAAAGCTGGGCAAGCTGTTCGATGGCTCCATGGTCGGTCGCACCATGTATGTTATTCCTTACTGCATGGCTCATGTCGGCTCCCCCTTTGCCAAGGTAGGCTTCGAGTTGACCGATTCCATCTATGTCGTTCTCAGCATGGCTATCATGACTCGTATCGGTCAGAAGGTGCTGGACTTCCTCGGCGACGGCGAGGACTTCGTGAAGGGTCTGCACGCCAAGAAGGATCTCAGCGAGGAGGATCGCTACATCGTCCACTTCCCCGAGGATAACACCATCTGGAGCATCAATTCCGGCTACGGCGGCAATGTTCTGCTGGGCAAAAAGTGCTTCGCCCTGCGCATCGCCTCCTTCCAGGCAAAGACCGAGGGCTGGATGGCGGAGCATATGCTCATTCTGGGCATCGAAAATCCCGAGGGCGAGACCAAGTATATCACCGCGGCGTTCCCCTCTGCCTGCGGCAAGACCAACCTTGCCATGCTCATTCCGCCCAAGAAGTACGCTGATATGGGCTACAAGGCTTGGTGCGTCGGCGATGATATCGCCTGGCTGCGCATCGGTCCCGATGGTCGCCTGTGGGCGGTCAACCCCGAGTACGGCTTCTTCGGCGTAGCGCCCGGCACCAATGCCAAGAGCAACCCCAACGCCCTTGCCACCACCCGCAAGAACACCATCTTCACCAATGTCGTGCAGAATCTGGACGATAACACCGTCTGGTGGGAGAAGCTCGATAAGAATCCCCCAAAGCACGCCCTCAACTGGAAGGGCGAGCCTTGGGACGGCAGCGATGGCACCCCCGGTGCCCATCCCAACAGCCGCTTCACCGCGCCCAGCCTCAACTGCCCCTGCCTCTCCCCCGAGTATGAGAACCCCAACGGCGTTCCGATCTCCGCTATCGTGTTCGGCGGCCGCCGCGCCAAGACCGCTCCGCTGGTCTACCAGTCCCGTGACTGGGCACACGGCGTCTTTGTAGGCTCCGTCCTCGCCAGCGAGACCACCGCAGCCGCTACCGGCGCTGTCGGCGTTGTCCGTCGCGATCCTATGGCAATGCGTCCCTTCATCGGCTATCATGTCGGCGATTATTTCGCTCATTGGCTGGAGATGGGCGAGAAGCTGGGTGACAAGGCGCCTAAGATCTTCCATGTCAACTGGTTCCGTACCGATGATGAGGGCAACTTCCTGTGGCCCGGCTTCGGCGATAACATGCGCGTTCTGCTGTGGATCCTTGCCCGCTGCGATGGCAAGGTCAGCGCCCGCGAGTCCGCCATCGGCTACCTGCCCTATGTCAAGGATATCGACATCGAGGGTCTGGAGAACGACGGCAAGGAGTTCACCCACATGATGCTGGATGAGCTGCTCACCGTGGATAAGGAGCTGTGGCGTGAGGATGCCGAGAATATCGAGGGCTTCTATGCCTCCATCGGCGACCGCCTGCCCGCCAAGCTGCGTGAGGAGTTGGAGACCCTGAAGAAGAACCTCCAGTAATTTCCTCGCAAATCTCAAGCTAAAAAAGCAAGGCTCCCTCAGTCCGTACGATGGGGGAGCCTTTTAACACCATTGACCGGAGGACGCCATGGAAAGCATTTTTGAAAATACCACCACCCTCACCCGCCAGAATCTGACCGAGATGGCACGCGCCACCGTCCCCAAATGGAGCCTTTTGGTGGGGCTGGTGCCGGCGGTCATCGCCGTCGCCGCCGCCGTCTGGGAGCTGGTTCGGCACGGCATCGGGCTGGGCGCGGGTCTGCTGCTGCTTGCGGCATTCGCGCTGGTGATGACCACCTACGGCGCTCCGGCGCGGGTGGCGCTTCGGATCGCCAAGCGCAATTATAAAAAGTACGGCAGCGAAGTCACCGCCGAGCTGCGCTTTTACGAGGATAAGCTGACGGTGCATAATTGCCAGGAAAATACCGACGGCGACCTCCGGTACGAGCAGATCCTCGCCGTCCGCCAAAGCCCCCGCCTCTACCTGCTGGAGTTGCAGGGCAAAACCGCCCTCCTGTTGGAAAAAAACGCCTTTACCAAAGGCTCTCCGGAGGATTTTCTCCCCTTCCTGCGCCAAAAGTGCGCCGGTAAAGTAATAGACTGATACACCCCGCGGCACCCAAGCCCCTCATCTTTAAGATGAGGGGCTTTCTCATTTGCAAAAAGGAATTAAATTGAAACAAATATTACGCAAACTTTACTGATTATGTAAAAGTGTAAAATGCTTGATGAAATGCCGCAATAGAGGTGCTATTATGAAAATGGCAGAACACCTATAGAGAGTTTTGCCTGTCAAAATAATCGAAAAAATATCCCATATTCCTTGGTAGCAAGAATGCTGATAACCATGATGGCGGCACTACTATTATCAATGCCTCTCTGCCGAACCATGCGGCGGGAACCAATGGCTATACCGGCGATGTCAAGTGCCTTGGCTGCGGTGAGATCATCACCAACGGCAGCATCATTCCCGCCGGCGAGCATGTAGCAAATGGGGAATGGCTGCACGATGAAAATGAGCACTGGCAGCTTTGCGGCATTGAGGGCTGTAATGCGGTGGTAGAAAGCACAAAGACCGCGCACGACTGGGTAGACGCCAACTGCACCGTCGATAAGCACTGCTCCGTCTGTGGACTTTCGGAGGAAGGTACCGCCCTTGGGCACGAGTTCGGTGAGGCTTGGCTGCACGATGCCCAGAGCCACTGGCACAAGTGCATTCGCTGCGAGGAAAAGAGCGGACTGGCGGCACATGAATTCGAAGAGGACGAGTGTGTTGTCTGCCAGTATAATAAGTCGAATGTCACCGTCAGAGTTCCCGAGGGAACCTCCGGACAGCCGAACCCCACTACCGGTGCAGTAGTCAATGGTGTTGTCTATGCGGCGGTTGCATTGGCAGCGGTCGGTGCGGTTTGCATCGGTGTCAAAAAGCGCAGCAGCAAAAATGATGACTAAGCAATAGTAAGACACAGGGTATAAAAGCCGACAGGGGCTTTCCCCGCCGCCGGTCGGCGCAATCCACAATGATAGAACGATATTTTCAAAAGGGGAGCCTTATCACAGGCTCCCCTTTACAACAATGACGCACAAAAGTGAGAGAGGGAAAATAATGAGTTTAATTAAAAGACTGGCAGGATCTTTGCTGGCGATCGCGATGGTACTTACCACCTGCCCGGTTCAGGCACGGGCAGCAGATCAAAGCGAGGAAACACCTACCTACACGGTTACTTACGATGCCTTGGGAGGAACGGGCGCGCCTGCTCCTCAGGTAAAGCAGCAGGGCGTAGATCTTGTTCTTTCCAGCGAGATGCCGGTTTGGCAGAACAGGACTTTCCGCGGCTGGCACAAAAGAATTGTCTCAGAGGACGAAAAATGGCTTGCTTATCAGCCGGGAGAAACCTACACCGCAGATGAAGATATGGTGCTGGAGGCGCTTTGGTCTCCTGACTGGGAACCAGTCATCTCCACAGGCAGCATTTCAGGAAAGCCGGGGCAGCTCGTGGAAGTTCCGCTTTACATATCTAATAATTTAGAAACGGAGCGAATTGACGGTGATATAATACTTAGCTCCAGATGTGATGGCTTAAATTTTGTCGATGTGGAAATTACGGATCAACAGGTAGAAAACGGACAAATCGGCGTAGTAAGGTACCAGATCCCCGCCGGTGCACCAGCGGGTGAATACACTGTAAATATAGCGGTAGAGTGTTTTGAGCTTTGGATCGCAGGGGCGGATGAACGCAGCTATGACTATAGATACAAAATGCCCACAGCGGTTCAATCGGGAATGATCACAGTGCTGCCGGAGATTCAGGGAGAATACACGATCACCTACGATGCCAACGGCGGCACCGGCGCTCCGCCAAGCCAGACTGCCGCGGAGAGCACTATTGCGCTTTCGGATACGATCCCGACCAGAACCAACGGTAAGTTCCTGTATTGGCAGGATCAATACGGACGCACCTACCAACCGGGCGATACTGCCTTTGGTGGAGATCTGACCTTGACCGCAATTTGGGCAGTCGATTCTAATTTGATCAGTCCCAGCTTGGGAGACAGGCTGGTCTTTATGGAGGAGGGACGATACGCAGCCCCAGGAGAGGTCGTGGAGATACCGGTTCAAGTAGTTTGGATAGATGGCATGACCTCCGCAGATTTGGTAACCGAATTCGGAGGTTGGAAAAACTCGGGTGAAAACACTATTACAAGGGAGGGGGCTCCCGAATTTTTAGGCTATACTCCGGCGACGACTATTCAACATCAGGTAGGAGCGCGCTATTGTACAATAGGTACAGCACAATACCGAGTACCGCAGAATGCAGACTGGAAAGAGCGCTTTTATGTTGATTTTAATGATAGCATTGAAAAATTGAGTATTACCGACCAATATGGCGAGCTTCTTGTAATTCAGGATATGAAGCGCGCTTATGATGATGTGAAAACAGCCAATTGCCTGTTTAATGTATTTGCCAATACGGTGCCTACTTATCAGGTAAGCTATTATGCGGAAAACAGTGAAGACACGCCCGGAGAGCAATTCGCATCTCAGGGGGAGACTATACAGATCAGTACCCAGATCCCAACTCGAGAAGGATATACCTTTACCGGCTGGTCTGCGTGGCTGAATGGTGAAAAGCTGGAATTTGCCCCCGGAGATGAATATACAGCAAATGAAAATCTGTACTTAACAGCGTCGTGGAAAAACAACGCACAAAATCCTTTTACTGTTACATATTATCCCAATACAAATAAGGACGGAATCTGTGCTGACCTGCCAGCTGATCAAGTAAGCAAGGATGGCAGCGTCACACTTTCCGATTTGGTCCCCACTCGTCCAAATGGTAAGTTCATGTTTTGGCAGGAGCTGACGAGCGGCAAGCACTATCAGCCGGGCGAGACAATTAGTAGTGAGAACGATTTGGAACTGGTCGCTATTTGGGCATTGGACTGGAACACGAGTGAAGTCTATCTGGCAATGCAGAATAGTCTTTACGCTGCGCCCGGAAGCACCGTTGATGTACCGATCATTCTGCGGGATACCGAAACAGAGATAAAAGAAGTGTACTTGCAGGCAGATTTCATGCTGTATGAAGTAACAGACACCAACGGGATAACAACTTATTTTTCAACCGAAAATCCGACCGCCTGTACCTACTCCTACAGTTCAGATAGTTTTGTGGAAACAGAAGACGGAATTCAAATCGGTACGGTAAGCGTGCCGATCCCGGAAAATGCGGAGCTGGGGAAAGAATACCTTGTCGGTCCGGAAAAGGTATCACAGCTGGTAGTATGTGATGAGCATGGTCCGCTCGTCGTTTATCTCAACGATAAAAGCTATGTAGACGGTAAAAACCGGCAGGGCTGCTACTTTTATGTGTATGCCAATACGGCGCCAACCTATAGGATCATGTATATCACCAATGAGGAACCCCAAAATAATGGCCTGCCATGCCAGTACAAGACCCACGGCAAGGAGATGAGCCTGACTGATGTGATCCCGACAAAAGAAGGGTACACATTCCTCGGTTGGACGACCGATCCCGCTGCCGCAGCGGTCGAATACAGACCCGGGGAGAAATATGTTGGCAATAAGGGTATGACCTTGTATGCGGTCTGGAAAGAAAGTGCGGCAGTTTCCGCTGCGACGCTCCAAATCGGCAAGGCAGTTTCCGTGCGAGAAAAGGAAGTCGTTATCCCCATCAGTATCAGCAATAATACCGGCGTTGCCGGCATGAACTTTAAGATCAATTATGATAAGACCCGCCTGCAGCTGACCGGCTTTGAAGATGCCCAGCTGACCGGCTGGATGGTCGGTATCGGCAGCGGCGAAAAGGCGAACTGGTTTGATGAAAACGGCAGCGGCGTCAACGGTGATATTCTGTTCCTCAAGTTTATGGTACTGGATACCGCCGAGGATGGTTTTGCACAGATCACCGTTACCGGAACGGATATTGTTAATGCCAATGAGGAAGAAGTTTCCGTTACGGTAGTCCCCGGAGGAATTGAGGTCATCAGCCGCATTCCGGGCGATACCAACGATGACGGCAAGATATCTGCGGCAGATGTCCTGCGCCTCAGGAAGTATCTGGCGGGCATGGAGGTCGAGATCAATCTGCTGAATGCCGATGTGACCGGCGACGGAAAGGTGTCCGCAGCAGATGTTCTGCGCCTTAGGAAGTACTTAGCCGGCATGGATGTCGTGCTGGAGTAAACATGACATACGGTAGCGAGCATTTTATGCAATTCGGTAAAACAAAAAGCCCCCCCAAGGGGGCTTTTTCCATTCCTTATATCACCCTTTTCCTCAGCCACTTCCCGCTCAGGTACCGCGGCAGGTAGAACGCGATACGGATCAGCCAGTCCGCCACAATGGCGACCCAGACGCCCATAATGCCCCACCCGAAGGAAACAAACAGGTGGCTGCACAGGATGCGCCCCAGCCACATACCGGTCATCGCACCGATCAGGCAGAACCGCACATCGCCCGCCGCCCGCAGGCAGGGGGTAATGGTAAAGGCCAGCGGGTACAGCGTCACCACAA
>JBNMIL010000010.1:0-26635 GCA_050873265.1 Angelakisella sp.
GAATTTGCAAAATGATCCGGTGGATCGTTTTGCAAAGAGGGGGAACCCTGCAAGAGAGGGTTCCCCCTTATTTGTGCTTTACACAAACTACCCTCCCTCCGAACAGGAGGGAATTACTTGCTGGTGGCTTAGCCGGTCATCATCTGACCAGTTGTAAATTCCACCCAAAACAGATATAATAGAGCCGTAAACCCATTTTGGAGTGACGCGACCGAAAAGGAGGTACAGTGATGAAAGTTTTGATCCTGAACGGCAGCCCCCGCGTGGGCGGCAACACCACCGTGGCGGTAGAGGAGCTGGAAAAGGTTTTCCGTGCCGAGGGCGTGGAGGTGGAAACGGTGCAGGTGGGCACCCGTGATATCCGCGGCTGCATCGCCTGCGGCAAATGCGCCGAGACCGGCAAATGCGTCTTTGACGACATTGTCAATGAGCTGGCGCCCAAGCTTGAGGAGGCGGACGGTCTCATCGCGGCAAGCCCCGTCTACTACGCCTCCGCCAATGCCACACTGGTCGCCTGCCTTACCCGCCTTTTTTACAGCACGCACTTTGATAAGGCGATGAAGGTGGGGGCAAGCGTTGTCTGCGCGCGGCGCGGCGGGTGCAGCGCCGCCTTTGATGAACTCAATAAGTTCTTCACCATTGCCGGTATGCCCATTGCCTCCAGCCAGTACTGGAACAGTATCCACGGCAGAGTTCCGGGCGAAGCCGCGCGGGACGAGGAGGGGCGGCAGACCATGCGCACACTGGCACGCAATATGACCTTCCTGATGCGGAGCATCGCGCTGGGCAAAGAAAAATACGGGCTGCCCGAACGGGAAAAGCCTGTCCGCACCAATTTCATCTAAGCCCCCATGTACAGCAAAAGACCGCCCGCGGGCGGTCTTTTTTATGTTTTATTCGCTTATTCCTGCGGGGCAGCGGGCTCCTCGGCGGGGGTCTCCGGCTCCTCGGCAGGCTCCGCGGTCTCCTCGACCGGCTCCTGTGCCTCGGTGATGGGGGAATACTCGTCCTCCAGCTCTACCTCGGCAGCGGGGAACTTTTCGCCATGCAGGGCGCTCCACGCTTCCCCGGCGGTGCTGCGCACCTTTTCGATGTACTCGGGGGCTTTTTTCCGCACCTTGGCGGCGGTCTCCTCGTACACCTCGCGGGCGGCTTCCTTTACGCCGTAAACGGTATCGTTGGCATCAACGGTGCCATCGCCGTTCAGGTCCGCGTTGGCGTTCCTTTTCTCATTGACCTTCTGCGCTACCTTAACGGCAGCATAGGCGGTGCCGGCGGCAACGCCCAGTCCCAGCAGATTTTTCAGAAATCCCATAAAATGACCTCCTAAAATGAATTTTAAGATTTAGCGGGGCATACGCCCATACGGACGCTTCCCCCGAAAAAGCAGCTTAAAAGCCCAGCTTGGTAAAAAGCCACGGCCACAGGAAGGTGCCGAACAATCCCATCAGCCCATAGCGCAGGGCGTGGCACCACATCATATCGGGCAGCAGGGCTTTCAGCCCGATGCGAATGCCCATGATGACGGCAAAGCCGACAACAAGCCGCAGCGCCCGCCCCATAATGCCGTTGGCGGAGCGGAATTCCACCAGACCGTCCTCCAGCCACATGCCCAGCACGGCACCCACGCCCATGGCAAGGGTCTTGACACTATCGCCGGAGGGGCTGACCAGCAGCATGACGCCGGAAAGCAGCACGGCGGCGCCCATCAGCAGAATGCGGTGCTGATAAAAGCGGCGGTACAGCAGTCCGCACACCCATGCGCACAAAAGTCCCAGCACCGCACCCACGATGGTATCGGTGGGATAATGGACGCCCAGATAAACACGGGAGACCATGACCAGCAGAATGACCGCGATACCCGCAATCTTGACCCATGCGCGGCGACCGTTCATCAGGCTGCCGTAGATGCTGCCGGCGGTCTGGCTGTGCCCGCTGGGGAACGACCACGAGGCGGAAAGATGCTCGGTATCCACCAGCACACCCTTGACCTTGACATAGCGCAGGTCGCCAAATTCCTCATTCAAAAACGGGCGGGGGCGGCAGATGAGATCCTTGAGCAGCCCATTCACGCTCATGGCAGTGTAAAGGGAGAACAGCAGGTATTCGCCCAGCCGCTTATCCCAGCACCAGTACACGGCGATGAGCAGCAGAATGGCGAATGTCTCCTCACCAAGAAAGGTGAAAAACAGCATGAGCTTATCCATAAAGGCGCTGCCGATGCTTTGGATCGCCGCCATGACCGCGTGGTCAAAGGGTTGGCAGAGCTGTAAAAGAGCAGCCATAGGGGGAAACTCCTTTCGGTCGCTTTGGTTTTTGCAAAAGACGGCAGACTGTTAAAAAGCCTGCCGTCCGGGGAAAACGGTGATTTACAGAATGACCTCGCCGTAGACCTCGCCGGAGCAGCCGGCGGCATTGGCTTCATCGGTATCCAAATGGCACGCGGTGCCCGCGGTGGGAGAGACACGGCAGATGACATCATCGAACACAAGGCTGCGGCCGTCGCTGTCGATCTTCAGCTTGACGATCTGCTTATCCTTGACGCCGAACTTCTCGCCGTCCTCGGGGGTGAAGTGAATGTGGCGCTTGGCAACAATAACGCCCTCCTTCAGCTCGATCTCGCCCTTGGGTCCTACCAGCCGGCAGCCGGGGGTGCCGTCCAGATCGCCGGATTCCCGCACAAAGGGGGCGATGCCGATGGAGCGGGCGTCGGTCATGGAAAGCTCGACCTGCGTGCGGGGACGCACGGGACCGAGAACAGAGATGAGACCCATGGACTTCTTGGGTCCGATGACCTCGACCTTTTCATTGGTGGCGAACTGTCCGGGCTGGGAAAGCGCCTTTTTGAAGGTCAGCTCGAAGCCCTTGCCGAACAGGGTCTCCAGATCCTCCTGCGTGAGGTGCAGGTGACGGGCGGAAGTTTCTACTAATACTTTTGCCATAACGGGGTAGCCTCCTTAATGTCGCATGCTTTGGTGCTGCATACTTTTTTGACTATGTTATTATAACACCCCTGTTCTGTTTTGCAAAGAGGATAATTATCTGATATAATGCTTTTGATGAAAAGTTTACAAAAAAGGGGGAGCGTATCCATGATGGATTGGGAAGCCCTGCGGGAGACCGCGCTGCACTGCACCGCCTGCAAGCTGTGCGGCGGACGAAAGAATGTGGTATTCGGGGTGGGGAACCCGCAGGCGCAGATCATGTTGATCGGGGAGGGACCCGGGCAGCACGAGGACGAGCAGGGCGAGCCCTTTGTGGGGCGGAGCGGTCAGCTGATGGATAAGATGCTGAACTACATCGACCTTGACCGCAGCCGCAATGTCTACATCGCGAATATCGTAAAATGCCGCCCGCCGCAGAACCGCGACCCCGAGCAGGAGGAGATCGCCGCCTGCATGGGGTATCTGCGCAATCAGGTGGCGCTGATCCGCCCCAAGATCATTGTCTGCGTAGGGCGCATCGCCGCCATGACGCTGATCCAGCCCGACTACCGTGTGACCCGCCAGCACGGGGAGTGGATAGAGAAAAACGGGGTGCATATGATGGGCACCTTCCACCCCGCGGCGCTGCTGCGCAATCCCCGCCAGACGCAGTATGCCTTCGCGGATTTTCTCTCCCTGCGGGAGAAGATCAAGGAGCTGGGGATCGAAATATAAGCCGATAGAAACCAAACCGTCCGTGCGAACCGCCGAAAAGCGGGGAGCACGGGCTTTCCTTTTGCCCGAATTCCGCTCCCCGCACGGTTTTGGGGGCGCGGCATAGAATGACACCAGCGGGGTTTCCGGTATCGCCCGCCGAAAGGAGTTCTTTTTGATGAAAAAAAACACCCTTTGCCGCTGGTTTTTGGGCTGCAATTCCCAAAACGGTTTTTATTCGCTGTTCGGGCAGTTCACCGAACCCGCCGCCGGCTGGCGTCCCATTCTCATCAAGGGCGGTCCCGGCACCGGCAAATCCACCCTGATGAAACGGGTCGTCCGGCTGGCGCAGCAGCGCGGGCAGCCGGTGGAGGAGATCCACTGCTCCTCCGATGCCGCCAGTCTGGACGGCGTGCTGCTGCCGCGGCAGCGCATCGTCCTGCTGGACGCCACCCCGCCCCACGCGCTGGAGCCGCAGTACCCCGGGGCGGTGGAGCAGCCCTTTTCCCTGTGTGAGTGCTGGAACGAGGATATCCTATCCGCGCAGCGGGAGGAGATCGTCGCACTGGGCAGCGAGATCGGCGGGCTGCACCGGCAGGCGGTGCGCTACCTTGCCGGCGCGGGGGCGCTGCTGGGAGAGGCACGGCGGCTGGCGGCGGAGACCCTTGACCGTGAAAAGCTGCGGCTGTTTGCCGCGCGGCTGGCGGCACGGGAGCTGCCCGACCTGGGCAAGCAGGGGCAGGAGGAGCTGCGGCTGCTCTCGGCGGTGACGGATCGGGGCGTGATTTTGTTTCATGAAACAATTTCGGCTCTGTGCAGCCGTGTCATTTTTCTGGAGGATCCCTACGGGGCTGCCGCGGCGGAGCTGCTGGGGTACCTGCGGGACGAGGCGGTGGCGCGCGGGTACCATGTCATCACCTGCCCCTGTCCCCTCTCCCCCGAAAAGATCGATCACCTGCTGATCCCGCAGGCGGAGCTTGCCTTTGTCACCGGCAACAGCCTGCACACCGTTCCGCTGGAGGGGCGCGCCATTCACGCCCAGCGCTTTACCGATGGCGGTATGCTGCGTGCCCGTCGGGTGCGGCTGCGCTTTTTGCAAAAGACCGCCGGTGTGCTGCTGCGGCAGGCGGAGCAGGCGGTCGCCGAGGCGCACCGCCGCCACGACACACTGGAGCGGTACTACATCGGCGCGACGGACTTTGCCATGGTAGACCGGCGTGCCGAAGCGCTGCTGGCAAGGCTGGCGGCGGAGATGTAAAGGGTGAAGGCTTTTCCCTTTTAGGGCGCCCGCAGGGCAAGCCGCCTGCGGTGGCTTCGGTGGCACAGCCGCCGGCTCCGGCTGCGCCGGAGCGCCCTGCGGGCGCCTTACCGCAAAGTCTGCCCCTTGCAAAATTCCCCCACAGACCAAAAGGGAGAACCCGCACACGCAGGTTCTCCCTTTTTTCGCTTTATTTGTCGCTGAAGCAGTCCTTCAGCCGCTCCGCGAAGCTCTTGCGCTTCTGGTAGTTCTTATCCCCCAGTGCCGCGTCAAACTCGCGCAGCTTATCCTTCTGCGCCTTGGTCAGGCTCTTAGGCACCTCCACCACCACGCGGACATACTGGTCGCCTCTGCCGCGACCGTTCAGGGCAGGCACGCCCTTATCCCGCAGGCGGAAAACGGTGCCGCTCTGGGTACCCTCCGGCACATGGTAGCTTACCTTGCCGTCCACGGTGGGCACCACAATATCGTCGCCCATTGCCGCCTGCGCAAAGGTGATCGGGATCTCGCACCAGATGTCATAGCCGTCACGCTCAAACAGCGGGTCGGGACGGACGCTGACCGTTACCCGCAGGTCGCCGGCGGGACCGCCGTTGCGTCCGCTGTCGCCCTGTCCGCGCACCGCGACAGTCTGACCGTCATCAATGCCGGCGGGGATATTGACCGTTACGGTCTTGTTCACCTTTACACGACCCTTGCCGCCGCACTTGGGACAAGGCTCCTTGATGATGCGTCCCCTTCCGCCGCAGCGGGCGCAGGGCTGCTGCATCTGCATCACGCCGATGGCGGTCTGACGCCGTACCGTGACCTGACCGGTGCCGTGGCAGTCGGGGCAGGTCTCGGGGCTGGTGCCCTTTTTGGCGCCGCTGCCGCCGCATTCGCTGCAGCTTTCCAGGCGGGAGACCTTGATATCACGGGTGCAACCCTTCACCGCCTCCATAAAGGAGACCGTGACCTGCGCCTCACGGTGTTCGCCGCGGATAGGACCGTTGGGATCCCGTACACGACCGCCGCCAAAGCCGCCGAAGCCGCCCCCGCCGAAGATATCTCCGAACAGGTCGCCCAGATCACCGAAGCCGCCGCCAAAGCCGCCGAAGCCGCCCGCTCCCGCTCCCGCTCCTGCGCCGCCGGCGCCGTAGCTGGGGTCTACACCGGCAAAGCCGAACTGGTCGTAGCGCTGGCGCTTCTCCTTATCGGAGAGCACCTCGTACGCCTCGTTGACCTCCTTGAACTTCGCCTCGGCTTCCTTATCGCCGGGGTTCAGGTCGGGGTGGTACTTCTTCGCCAGCTGTCGGAACGCCTTTTTTATCTCATCTTCGCTGGCGCCCTTTTGCAAGCCCAGCACCTCGTAGTAATCTCTTTTCTCTGCCAATCTAATCACCCTTTACCGCAGGATCTTTGCAGAGAAAGCCTTTTTATCCTCTGCAAGCAGGACAGCGCAGCGGCATTTTACTGCCTCTGCGCGCCCCATTACAAGCTGTTTTTCCGGTTAGTTATCGTCCACCTCACGGTAGTCGGCATCTACTACGCCGTCATCGGGGGCAGCGCCCGCACCGGCTGCGCCGCCCATATCGGGACCGGCGGCACCGGCTGCGCCGGCATTGGACTGGTACACCTTGCCGAAGATCTCCATGGAGACCTTTGCCAGATCATCGGTGGCAGCCTTGATCATGCCGTCATCGGTGCCCTTCAGGGCTTCCTTTACGGCGGCGGTCTTCTGCTCGATGGTCGCCTTATCCTCGGCGGAGATCTTGTCGCCCAGATCCTTTACGGTCTTTTCTGTCTGGTACACGATCTGGTCGGCGTTGTTGCGGGTATCAATCGCCTCACGGCGCTTCTTATCCTCGGCGGCATACTGCTCGGCTTCCTTCACGGCACGCTCCACATCGTCCTTGTTCATGTTGGTGGAGGAGGTGATGGTGATGCCGGTCTCCTTGCCGGAGCCAAGATCCTTGGCGGAAACATGCACGATGCCGTTGGCATCGATATCGAAGGTCACTTCAATCTGCGGAACGCCGCGGGGAGCGGCGGGGATACCGGTGAGCTGGAAGTTGCCCAGCGTCTTGTTATCGGCAGCCATTTCACGCTCGCCCTGCAGAACATGGACCTCAACAGTGGTCTGACCGTCGGCGGGGGTGGTGAAGATCTGGGTCTTCTTGGTGGGGATAGTGGTGTTGCGCTCGATGACCTTGGTCATAACGCCGCCCAGTGTCTCTACGCCGAGGGACAGAGGAGTAACGTCCAGCAGCAGCAGACCCTTGACATCGCCGGTAAGAACACCGCCCTGCAGCGCGGCGCCCAGCGCAACGCACTCATCGGGGTTGATGCCCTTGAACGGCTCTTTGCCCATGAAGTTCTTGACCGCTTCCTGAACGGCGGGGATACGGGTGGAACCGCCCACCAGCAGTACCTTGCCGATATCGGAGGGCTTGAGACCCGCGTCGGAAAGGGCATTGCGTACCGGTCCCATGGTGGCTTCCACCAGATCGGCGGTCAGCTCATTGAACTTGGCACGGGTGATGGTCATATCGAAGTGCTTGGGACCGGTGGCGTCTGCCGTAATGAAGGGCAGGTTCACATTGGTCTGGGTCATGCCGGAAAGGTCGCATTTCGCCTTCTCGGCAGCCTCCTTCAGACGCTGGTGCGCCATCTTATCCTTGCGCAGGTCGATGCCGTTGGTCTTCTGGAAGTCGTCCGCCATGTAGTTGAGCAGACGCTCATCAAAGTCATCGCCGCCCAGATGGTTGTTGCCTGCGGTGGCAAGGACCTCCTGTACACCGTCGCCCATCTCGATGATGGAAACATCGAAGGTGCCGCCGCCCAGGTCGTACACCATGATCTTCTGCTCGTTTTCCTTATCGATGCCGTAGGCAAGGGCTGCCGCGGTCGGCTCGTTGATGATACGCTTGACCTCCAGACCGGCGATACGGCCGGCGTCCTTGGTCGCCTGACGCTGAGCATCGGTGAAGTAGGCGGGAACGGTGATGACCGCTTCGGTGACCTTTTCGCCCAGATAGCTCTCGGCGTCGGTCTTCAGCTTCTGCAGGATCATCGCGGAGATCTCCTGCGGCGTGTACTGCTTGCCGTCGATGTTCACCTTGTAGTCGGTGCCCATGTGACGCTTGATGGAAGAGATGGTCTTTTCGGGGTTGGTGATCGCCTGACGCTTGGCAACCTGACCCACCAGACGCTCATTGTCTTTGAATGCGACAACAGAGGGGGTCGTGCGCGCGCCCTCGCTGTTGGGGATAACGACGGCTTCGCCGCCCTCCATAACTGCTACGCAGGAATTGGTAGTACCAAGGTCGATGCCGATGATTTTGCTCATAATCTATTCCTCCTAAACTCTACTGTGAATTGAACTGATTTATGTGAATTTGAATTGCTGACTGACTGAAACTGAAATTTAATTCGCCTGCTGCACCATGGCGTGCCGCAGGATACGGTCTCCGCGGCGGTAGCCGCTCTGGAAGACCTGCGCCACCACATTCTTGCCGAGGCTTTCGTCCTCGATGTGCATGACGGCATTGTGCAGGTTGGGATCAAAGGGGTCTCCGGCTTTGCCGAAAGTCTCGACGCCCATTTTCTTGAGGTATTCCTCAAAGCCCGTCTGGATCATCTTGATGCCGGTGAGGTAATTCTCGTCGGCACAGGGGGTATCCAGCGCCCTTTGCAGGTTATCCAGGAGGGGCAGCAGCTCCTTGAGGGTATTTGCCACCGCGTCGGGATAAACATTTTCCCGCTCCTTCTGGGTGCGGCGGCGGTAGTTATCGTACTCTGCCATCAGGCGGAGGTATCTGTCCTCCAGCTCCTTTTTTTCGGCTTCGCACGCCTCCAGCGCCTCCGCTTCCTTGCTCTTTTTCTTTTTGCCCTTTTTCTGCTCCGGGGCGGCTGTTTCTTCGGCAGCGGTTTCCACCGTTTCCTCGGTCATCAGCTCTTCCTCCGGGGTGGTATTTTTGTTTTCCTGTTCCACAGGGTCTCTCTCCTTTCGCGGCTTACAGACCGTTATTCAGTGTATCGCTGAGCATTCGGCTGAGCATTCCCGCAAAATATTCCACATGGGGAATGAGCCGTGCGTAATCCATTCGGACGGGACCGACCAGTCCCAAGGCACCGATGGAATCTTCCCCGATGCGGTAGCGGGCAACGATCATGGAGGAATTCTCCATTTCGGAACGGGCGTTTTCCCGTCCCACGCTGACGAACAGCTCGCCCTGCCTGCTGCCGATGAGCCGCAGCATTTCCTCACGGGAATCCAAGAGCCGGTACAGCCGGTCCGCCACCGTTCTCAGCTGCGGATCCTGCAGCAGATTACCTGTACCGCTGCGGTACAAAGCACCCTCGCAGGCTTCCCGGCACAGCTCGTAAATGGCGGCGAGCAGCGGGGCAAAGATATCGGTGTGCTCACCCAGCGTGAACGCCATCGAATTGATGTACTGGGCGGTGATCTCATTGAGGCTGCGTCCGGCAAGCCGACCGTTGGCAAAACTCTGGAAGAAATCCACTACATTGGGGGTCAGCTCAAAGTTGACCCGGCACACCTTGTTTTTCACCATGCCGTTGGAGCACAGCAGCAGAATGACGACGGTGTGCGCCGTGGCGGGAATGATCTCGATGCGCTTGACAAACAGGCTTTGCCGTGAGATGGTGGTGGAGATGGCGAAGCAGCCGGTCTCCTTTGCCAGCATTCTGGCGGCGCCCTCCAGCACCCTGTCGGGGTCGGGGTCGCAGTAGTTGAACAGAGCGTCGATCTCGCTGCGGGCGGTCTCCTCCAGCGGCTGCGGCTTCATGAGGTGATCGAGGTAGTAGCGCAAACCGCGGTGGGTGGGGACCCTGCCGGCGGAGGTGTGGGGCTGCTCGATGTAGCCCTGCTCGCCGAGATAGGCAAGATCATTGCGGACGGTAGCGGAGGACACGGTATCCTCCAGCATGGCGGCGATCAGCTTGGAGCCGATGGGCTCGCCGGTGCGAATGTAGCTTTCGACCACGCAGGTCAGGATCCTGCTTTTCCTTGGGTCAAGCTCCATATTGCTCCCTCCTTTTTAGCACTCACTTGCTTCGAGTGCTAACGATTATTATTGTACTCACTTTTTCGCAGTTGTCAATAGGGTTCACAAATAATTTACAACTATTTTTTCGCAGTCATCGTTGCGGAGTGCCAGCCCCGTGCTATAATGGGAAAAAGCGCCGCAAAAGTCCCGCGTGCGCGGGTGGCGCCCCTATGTACGCGCGCACGCGCGCGTACTTTATAAGAGTAACGGGGTGCGGGAAGCCCCGCAGGGGCGGCGGCGCAGCCGCCGGCACGGGCGGAACGCCCGTGACACCGCGGAGCGGCGCCCTGCGGGGCGATGCAAACCGCTTGTGATAGTTTGGCAAGAAAGGGACGAATGACAAGTGCTCCGGAGTTTACTGCAAAATAAATGGTTTTACCTGTTCTGCATTTCGATGCTGCCTGTAGTGGAGCTGCGGGGCGGCATTCCGACGGGGGCGGCGATGGGGCTGCCCTTCTGGTCGGTGTACCTTATCTGCGTGCTGGGCAACCTGCTGCCGGTGCCGTTCCTCATCTTATTCGCCAAGAAGATACTGGAGTACCTTTCTACTCTGCCCCGCATCGGCGGCTTTTTCGGGAAGATCATTCGACGGGCGGACGAAAAGGCGGCAAAGATAGGGCAGTACGAAAAGTGGGGGCTGTTCCTCTTTGTTGCCATTCCCCTGCCCGGCACCGGCGCATGGACCGGCTCGCTGGTGGCGGCGGTGCTGCGAATGCGGATCCTGACGGCATTCCTTGTGATCGCGGCGGGCGTACTGGTCAGCGGCTTTATCACCGGCGGCATTGCCTACGGTCTGTTTACGATTTTCGCGTGAATACATAATAGGATAGATTTACAAAAGCCCGCCGGCAGGCGGGCTTTTACTTTTACAGTAAGCGGAAAAGGAAAAGACCCTCTGCGCCATGCAGAGGGTCTTTCCCTTAGAGAGAAAATGAAAGAAGAATAAAGAGGAAGGCTAAATCATTCGCCGCGCATGCCCTCCCTGATGATCGCTTCCGCTTCGGCGGCTTCCGCCTTGGAAAGCTGAGGGGTGCCGAGCAGCGGGTATTCGATGCCCAAACTATCATACTTGACCTTGCCCATGGAATGGTAAGGCAGTACCTCCAGCTTTTCCATATTGGTCAGCGTCTTCAGGTAGCGTCCGAGCGCCAGCAGCTCCTCCCTTTGGAAGGTAATGCCGGGCACGACGACATGGCGAATCCACACCGGTTTACCGATCTTTTTAAGATACTCCGCAAAGGCGAAGACCCGCGCGTTGCTGTGACCGGTCAGCTTTTTGTGTTCCTCCTCAAACATATGCTTGATATCGAGGAGCACAAGATCAGTGACTGCCAGCAGCTTATCGGCTTTTTCGGTATGGTCGGGGTCGAACAGGATCCCACAGGTATCCAGCGCCGTGTGGATCCCGTTCTGCTTGGCTTTGGTAAACAGCTCGGTGAGAAAATCGATCTGGAGCATCGGCTCCCCTCCGGTGGCGGTGATGCCGCCGGAGGTGTAGAACTCCCGGTTGCGGGTGATCTTTTCGATGATCTCATCGGTGGTCATCTCGGTGCCGCCCGCCATCTCCCAGGTATCGGGATTGTGGCAGTACAGGCACCGCATGGGACAGCCCTGAAAGAACACAACATAGCGAATTCCGGGACCGTCCACGGTGCCAAAGCTCTCAAGAGAATGGATACGACCGGTAAGTTCCGACATGGTGATCACATTCTCTCGTGGAAGGTACGGGAGATGACCTCATCCTGCTGGGCGCGGGTCAGCTTGATGAAGTTGACGGCATAGCCGGACACGAATGGTCAGCTGCGGATACAGCTCGGGGTGAGCCTGCGCATCCAGCAGGGTCTCGCGGTTCAGCACATTGACATTGAGGTGATGCGCGTGCTTGCCGAAGTAACCGTCCATCAGACCGACGAGGTTGGTCACGCGCTGGTCATCGTTCTTGCCCAAAGCATCGGGAACGATGGAGAAGGTATTGGAGATACCGTCCTGAGAATCCAGGAAGGGGATCTTGGCGACAGAAGCGAGGGAGGCAACAGCGCCGTGGCTGTCACGACCGTGCATGGGGTTGGCGCCGGGGGCGAAGGGCTCGCCGCCCTTACGGCCATCGGGGGTAGAACCGGTATTCTTACCATAGCTGACATTGGAGGTGATGGTAAGGATAGAGGTGGTGTGGATACCGTTGCGGTAGGTGGGATACTCGCGGATATAGTTGATGAAGCGGTGCAGGATATCCTTACCGATCTCATCGGCACGGTCATCATCGTTGCCGTACTTGGGATAATCGCCCTCTACCTCGTAGTCAACAGCCAGACCCTGCTCGTTGCGGATCACCTTGACCTTGGCGTACTTGATGGCGGAGAGGGAGTCGATGACAACGGAGAAGCCGGCGATGCCGGTAGCGAACCAGCGGGTGACTTCCTTATCGTGCAGCGCCATCTCGAGGGACTCGTAGCAATACTTATCGTGCATATAGTGGATAATATTGAGGGCATTGACATAAACGCCAGCCAGCCACTTCATCATATCCATATACTTCTCCATGACCTCATCGTAATCGAGGTACTCGGAGGTGATGGGACGGTACTTGGGTCCGATCTGCTTGCCGGTCATCTCATCGACACCGCCGTTGATGGCGTACAGCAGGCACTTGGCGAGGTTGGCACGGGCGCCGAAGAACTGCATCTCCTTGCCGATACGCATGGAGGATACGCAGCAGGCGATACCGTAGTCATCGCCGTGCAGAGGACGCATGACATCATCGTTCTCGTACTGGATCGCGGAGTGCTTGATGGAGATCTCGGCACAATATTTCTTCCAGTTTTCGGGCAGGTTGTGGCTCCACAGAACGGTGAGGTTGGGCTCGGGAGAAGCGCCGAGGTTATCCAGGGTATGCAGATAACGGTAGCTCATCTTGGTGACCATGTGGCGACCGTCGGTGCTCATACCGCCCAGGCTCTCGGTGACCCAGGTGGGATCGCCGGCGAAGATGTTGTTGTAATCGGGGGTACGGGCAAACTTAACGAGACGCAGCTTCATCACGAAGTGGTCAACGAACTCCTGGATCTGCTCCTCGGTGAACACGCCGTTGCGCAGGTCACGCTCGGCATAGATATCGAGGAAGGTGGAGGTACGGCCAAGGCTCATGGCGGCGCCGTTCTGCTGCTTGACAGCGGCGAGATAGGCAAAGTAAACAGCCTGGATCGCTTCCTGAACATTGGAGGCGGGCTTGGAGATATCGCAGCCGTAGATGCCCGCCATGGCTTTCAGCTCCTTAAGGGCACGGATCTGCTCGGAGAGCTCCTCACGGTCACGGATCACATCTGCCAGCATAACGCTGGGGGTAGTCGATTTCTGGAATTCCTTGTCCTCGATGAGGCGGTCAACGCCGTACAGCGCAACACGGCGATAGTCGCCGATGATACGGCCACGACCGTAGGCATCGGGCAGACCGGTGATGACATGGCTGCTGCGGCAGGCACGCATCTCGGGGGTATAGGCATCAAAGACACCGGCATTGTGGGTCTTGCGGTGGGTGGTGAAGAACTCCTCTACCTCGGGATCGAGGTGATAGCCGTTATCCTCGCAAGCCTGCTTTGCCATACGGATACCGCCGTAGGGCATGAGGGCGCGCTTGAAGGGCTTATCGGTCTGGAAGCCGACGATGGTCTCCTTATCCTTATCCAGATAGCCGGGACCGTGGCTGAGAATGGTGGAGACGACCTTGGTATCCATATCCAGCACGCCGCCTGCCTCGCGCTCCTTCTTGGAGAGCTCCAGCACTTCTTTCCACAGCGCGGTGGTATCGGCGGTGGGACCCTTCAGGAAGCTGTCATCGCCATCATAGGGAGTGTAGTTCTGCATGATAAAATCACGCACATCTACCTCGGTCTCCCAGCGTCCGCCCTTAAATTCTTTCCATTCGTTACGCATGTTTGTTACCTCCCAATTCATTTTCTCATATACTTTCGGGTCGGGCTTGTGCAGGGTGCCCAGTTTTAGTCATAATTTTCACAAGGCTTGTGAACACTGCACAGGCTGAACCTTTTTTGTCGTCACTATTGTATTCTACTTCTCACAACTTGTCAATAGTTTAACAAGAGTTTATTCAAATTAGTGCTATTCTTATTTCCGATCAATTATACTATACCATTTTAGTATAGTTAATGCAAGCGGCAATTTGACGAAATAAAAAAAGACCGGCGGCATGTTTTTACGCATACCGCCGAAAAAGCCGGACAGAGTTCCCCGCGAAGCATTACAAAAGAGGTATCCGAGGGGATATTTTCATTTATTGATGGGCGTGATGGGGGTGCGGGGGCGCTTCTGCTCCTGTACCAGCCGCCAGACCAGCTCGGGGCTGATGGCGGGATTGATGGTGGTGCGTGCCTGCAGCGCCGCCAGCGCCGCGCCCATGGCAAAGTCGATGGTATCACCCAGCCAGTAACGCTGCGCCGCGCTGTAAAGCAGCCCCGCCATGAAGCTGTCGCCCGCGCCGGTGGCGTTTTCCACCTGCTGCAGCGGACGGGTGCGGCTCCAGAGGCGCTGCCCCATGGCATCGGCGTAATAGCAGCCGCGGGAGCCGGCGCTGATGACGACACGGCGCACGCCCTGTGCCAGGATCCCCTCCGCCGCGCGGAAGTAATCCGCCTCGCAGCGAATGGTGCGTCCGGAGAGGATCTCCGCCTCCAGACGATTGGGCTTTAAGGTATCGATACCGCGCAGCACGGGACGCATGCGGCGGGCGTAGGCGGTGGAAACGGGGTCGGCAAAGACCGGCACCTTTTCGCCGTAGGTGCGAATGATATAGCGCAGCGTTTCCTGCGGCAGGCAGCCGTCTACCACAATGGCGGCGGCAGCGGAGAGCTTGTCCCGCATCGGCTCCAGGCGGGCGGGGGTCAGCTCCTGCAGGATACGCATATCGCTGAGGGCGACAGCCATTTCGCCGTCGCTGCGGTGAATGGAAACATAGGAAGAGCTGTTCTTCCCCGAAACGGTGATGAAGCTATCGGTGGCGATGCCGCATTCCCTGCACCAGCCGCGGATCTTTTCGCCGTACATATCCTCACCCACCGTGGTGATGAGGCGGGTGGGCAGTCCCAGTCGGGCGGTATTCTCACAGACATTGCGGGTGACGCCCCCCACCGAGACCGAAAGGGTGCCCGGGTTGCTGTCCTCCATGACCAGCCTGTTGGCGCTTTCACCCATGATATCCACATTGGCGGCGCCGATACCGATGATCTCTTTTGACAAGGCGGTATCCTCCTTTGGATTTACTGCCCTATATTATACACCAAAGGGAGGTTTTTTCAAGGGGCGGTTTTATGGGAGTGAGAGGCTGGGCGAAAAAAGGAATGGGTGATGGGACGGTGCAGGGGCGAGGGCGCGACAGGGGGCGGCGCAGCCGCCGGACGAAGTCCGGCACCCGCGGCGAAGCCGCGGGGAGCGCGCCCGCAGGGCGCGCGGCTGCGCCGCCCCCACCCTGCCCCCTGCTCAGTCCCAAAAATGGCAAAGCAGCTCCTCGGCGGACTTCTGACTGGTGCGGGTGTAGCGGGGAATCCGGACAAGGCAGGCGGGATCGCGGGTGAGACAGAACGGCTTGCCCTCCACGCCGAGGGAAGCGGAAAAGCCAAGCTGCGCCAAAAGCTCCTCGCTGTGGCGGCTGTAGGAGCCGAAGGGATAGGTAAAGGTGTCGGGTCGCCTGCCGGTCATCTCCTCAATGCGGTCCTGCGCCTTTTGCAGGTCGGCGCCCACGGCGGCAAAATACTGCTCGGTGGTCTCATCTTTGCGCTGGGCGGCGCCGCGGCGGGGCTTGCCGGTCTTGTGCAGATCATAGGTGTGGTTCTGGATCTCCACCAGACCGCTTGCCGTCATTTCATTGATCATATCCCATGTGATGTGGGAATGGTTTTCCTTGTTTTCCTCCAGCTCGCTGTATTTATCGGTCTCCCCTACGATGATGGAGATGACGGCTTTCATATTGTATTTTTGCAGCAGCGGGTAGGCGTTCAGGTAATTATTGTAGTAGCCGTCATCAAAGGTGATCATCACCGGCTTTTCCGGCAGGGGCGTGCCCTCCCGCACATAGGCAAGGATATCGCTCATGGTCACGGCGGTGCAGCCCTGCCGCTGCAAATACAGGAGATCCTGCTCCAGCGCCTGCGGGGTAATGACATAGTCCCCCGCCTTTTTGGGGTCGGAATGGACACCGTGATACATGAGCACCGGCAGATGCACCTCCTGCGAAACGGACAGACTGCGCATCGCGGGCAGGATACGCCCGCTGCCCCACCATACCGCGCCCAGCAGCAGTACCGCCGCCAGTGCCATTACCAAAAGCCGCTTCCACCCTGTCATTCCCACGCTCTCCCTTTCATTATGGATTTTCTCTGCTATTTGTATGCGGTGGCACTTGACGGTATCACCGCGCGGCGGCTATACTGTGGGAAGAAAGGAAGTGTTATCTATTATGGTAAGGCATATCGTACTATACCGGCTGCGGGAGGAAAACAAAGAGGAGAATGCCCGCCTGATGAAAGAAAAGCTGGAGGCGCTGAACGGCAAAATAGAGGGACTGCACGGGCTGCGCATCGACCGTGACTGCAACGCCCGCCAGTATGATGTATGCCTGACGGCGGATTTTGACGACCTGGCGGCACTGAAATACTACAAGACCCACCCGCTGCATGTGGCGGCTTCCGACTTTGTGCATGAGGTGATGACCGAGCGCGCGGGCTTTGATTTTGAGGTATAATGCCCTTTTGCAACTGCCGGTTGCGGAAAAACCAACGAAAAGCGGTGGTCTGCCACCGGCTTTTCGGCTATGATGGTCACACAAGATCAGTCTACCGACCCGAAAGGAGAAAATGATATGACACTGGGAGAACGCATTTCCTACTACCGCAAGCAGGCGGGCTATTCGCAGGAGGCACTGGCGGAGCGGCTGGGCGTGAGCCGGCAGGCGATCAGCAAATGGGAGACCGGCGAAGCCACCCCCGACGCGGAGCGGATCATCGCGCTGGCGGCGGCGCTGGGCATTTCCACCGATACCCTGCTGCTGGGCAAGGAGGAGCCGGAACGCCCCTACACGGAAGCGGAAACGGTACGGCAGCCCGCCCCCACACCGGAATGGCTGGATCACCTGCCGCGGCATATCGGGCGGCTGTTCCGTGAAAAGGGCTATATTGCCGGCTACATCGTGGCGGCGCAGGGGCTGGGCGTCCTGCTCGTGGGGCTGCTGGCGCGCTTCGGCTTCGGCAGTATTCTTTCCATAAGGGACAGCACATGGAGCATGGCAGGATCTGTGGGCGGCATGGGCGGCATGTCCGCCGCGTTCCGGTTCCCGATCATCTTTGCCGACATCATCTGCATCATCGGCGGTGTTCTTATCATCGGCGGGATCGCGCTGGCGATCATCTGGAAGCGGCGGGTGCAAAAATAAAGCCAAAGCAGAAAAACCGGACGGCGGGGGCGCTGTCCGGTTTGCTTTTTTGCGGGACTTTGCGGGGAGGCGGAGGCTTTCGGGCGCCCCGCGCCCGCCTGCGGCGGGCGGCCGCCCCTGCGGGGCGGGACGGAGGGCTTTGCCCTCCGGCGGGGCGCCCGATCACACCTGCGGCTTCCCCGATGCTTTCATAGGGGCAGAGGGCGCAAAAGGGCGCTCCCTGTATAGGGAGCGCCCTGATCATCGCTAAAACTTACCGGCTGGAATAGTTGGTATAGCTGACAAAACCATCGTACAGCTTACCCAGATACTCGAAGCTCTTACCGGTGCCGATGGCGACCGCCTCGATGGGGTTTTCGGCAAGGTGGGCACGGATACGCACACGGCTGGTGATGAGCTTATCCAGCCCGTCCAGCATGGCGCCGCCGCCGGTCATCAGCAGACCGTTTTTCTCGATATCCGCGACCAGCTCGGGCGGGGTCTGCTCCATTACCGACTGCAAGGCGGAAATGATGCGCTCCACCTCGATGCGCAGGGGCATCTCCAGCTCGTAGCTGGAAAGGGTGATCTTCTGCGGCAGACCGGTCACGAGGTTGCGCCCCTTGACCTCGACGGTCTTTTCGGGCTGACCCTCGGTCCACACGGTGCCGATCTCCCGCTTGACACGGTCGGCGGTGGAATCACCGATGAGGACATTATAGGTGCTGCGGACATACCGCACGATGGCGGCGTTCATCTTGTTGCCCGCCATTTTTACCGAGCTTTTGCACACGATGCCGTTGAGGGAAAGCACCGCGATATCGCTGGTGCCGCCGCCGATATCCAGCACCACGATACCGCCGGGACGGGTGATATCCATGCCCGCGCCGATGGCTGCCGCGACCGGCTCCTCGATGAGGTAAACATTGCGCGCACCGCTGGACATCACGGTATCAATGACGGAACGGGACTCCACCTCGGTGATGGCGCTGGGCACGCAGACACAGACGCGGGGCTTAAAGACCCGGCTGGGGTTCACCTTGGCAAAGAAGTGCTTGAGCATCTGCTCCGTCACTTCGTAATCGCTGATAACGCCGTCCTCCAGCGGGCGCACCACCCGAACATCAGAGGCGGTCTTGCCCAGCATGGTATAGGCTTCATCGCCGACGGCAAGCACCTGCCCGTTGCGCTCGTCCATCGCCACAATGGACGGTTCCCGCAGGACGATGCCCTTGCCGGCTATATAGATCAGGGTCGTGGCGGTACCCAGGTCAATTCCGATATCGTTTGCAAACACCTTGTTATTCCCTCATTTCCCAGTGCGTTATTTCGGCTGTGATGATCTGCGGAAAAATCCCGCAAATTCTTTCATTCATCATACCATTTTGGCAGGGCATTGTCAAAGCCGCCACCGCACATTTCGCAGTAAATTCACAATTTCGCCGGTTTCTCCCGTTCGGTCGGTCTTGGGGTGCGCAGCACCGCCGCGGCAAATACCGTCTCGGCGCCCCGTTCCCGCAAAAGGGCGGCGCAGTTTTCCACCGTAGCGCCGGTGGTGATGATGTCATCGACCAGCAAAATCCGCTCGCCCTGCGGCAGAGACGCTTTCCCCGCACGGTAGCTTTCCCGCGCCAGCGCCACCCTTTCGGCTCGTCCCGCGGCGGCGTGGGCGGTCGCCCTGCCGTCCCGCCGGAGGACACCCTCCCGCAGCGGCAGTCCCAGCTCCTTTGCCAGATACTCCGCCAGCAGCGCCGACTGGTTGTATCCCCGGTGGCGCTCCCGCTCCGGCGGCATGGGTACATAGGTCACGGCGGTCAGCCGCGGCAGGATACCGCTCTCCCTTACCGCCGCTGCCAGCAGCCCGCCGAACAGCGGCAGACACTCCCGCACGCCCTCAAACTTGAACTGCTCCATGCCGCGGCGGAACACCCCCTCATACGGGGCGCACCACAGCAGCTTTTCGCAGCCGAACAGATCCCTCTCGGTAAAGCAGCCCGTTTCGGAAAGTCTTTCCCGGCAGGCGGGACACAGCGTTTCCTGCCAGCCGCGCAGTGCCCCGCACAGCAGGCAGCGGGGCGGGTACAGCAGGTCGGTCACAAGGCTTCTCAGCGTCACACGGTCATTCATCGCACATCTCCCGCAGCATTTCCTTCTGGTTGGTGTAGCGCAGGGTGCGGCGGTTATTCTGCACCATGGCGTACACCGTCTCCTTTTGTCCGGTCATGATAAGCAGGCGGCGGGCACGGGTAACGGCGGTGTACAGCAGGTTGCGGTAGTGCAGCTTGGGGTGGCGGCGCTCCAGCGGCATCACCACCGCCTCGAATTCGCTGCCCTGACTTTTATGCACCGTTACGGCGTAGGCGTGCTCCAGCTGGTCCTGGTTTTCAAAGGAATAGGTAGCGAGCTTATCCTCAAACCGCACCTGAATGGTCTTGCTGCCGTTATCCAGCATCTCAATAATGCCCATATCCCCGTTAAAAATACCGGTTCCGGCGGTGCCGTCCGGCTGCTGCCAGATGATATCGTAATTATTGCGGATCTGCATGACCTTGTCCCCCTCGCGCAGGGTGCGCCCCATCAGGGTGGCTTCCCCCTTGCCGCGCGCGGGCGGATTTAATTTATATTGCAGGCAGCGGTTCAGCTCGCGGGTGCCTAAAGGTCCCTGCTTTGCCGGCGTGATGACCTGAATGTCCCGCAGCGGGTCGTAGCCGTAGCTTTTGGGCAGGCGGCGGCTCACCAGATCCACCACCAGCCGCTGCTGTGCCAGCGCGTCCTCGTTTTCCAGGAAGAAAAAATCACCGGTACGGCAGCCAAGCTCCGGCATCTCGCCCCTTACGATGGCATGGGCGTTGGTGACGATCAGGCTTTCCGCCGCCTGACGGAATACCCGTTCCAGATGGACGCAGGGCACCAGCTCGCTCTGGATCAGATCCCGCAGGACATTGCCCGCGGAGACCGAGGGCAGCTGGTCGCTGTCCCCCACCATGATGAGCCGTGCGCCCAGCCGCATGCCGCGCAGCAGGTGCTCCATCAGCAGGGTATCCACCATCGACATCTCATCGACAATGACGGCATCGGCGGGCAGGGGGTTCTTTTCCCCGCGCTTAAAGGTCAGCACCTCGGTTTTCGGCTCCACCTCCAGCAGGCGGTGAATGGTGCTGGCGTCCCGTCCGGTGATCTCCGCCATGCGCTTGGCGGCGCGACCGGTCGGCGCGGCAAGCGAGACCTTTTCGCCCCGCCGTTCCAGCAGCGCCAGTATCCCCCGCAGGGTGGTGGTCTTGCCGGTGCCGGGACCGCCGGTCAGGATAAACATACGGCTTTGCACCGCTTCGGCAATGGCACGGCGCTGCACGGGGTCGTAGGTGATGCCCTGCACCCGCTCCAGCTCGTCCAGCTCGTCCTCCATCGGCTCCAGCTGGGGCGGCTGTAATTGCAGCGCGATGCACACCCGGCTGGCGATGTAGCTTTCCGCCCGGTAAAGCGGCAGCAGATAGATGTATTCCTTTTCCCCGACGGCATATGCCGCCAGCGTGTTTTCCTCAATGAGCGCCGCTAAGGCGTTTTCCACGCTTTCCGGCGCCGCCTGTAAAAACTCGGCGGCAAGGGAAAGGAGCTTTTGGCGCGGCAGGCAGGTATGCCCGCTGCGGCTGTTTACCCGCAGGATATACCGCAGCCCCGCCCCCAGCCGGCAGGGATCCTCCCCCGCCACGCCGAAGTGTGCCGCGATGCGGTCGGCGTCCTCAAATTCCACGCCGATCTCCTCGCAGCACAGGGCGTAGGGGTCATTTTTCAGCACCTCGGCGGTATTGGCACCCCAGCGCCGCCATGCCTTTATCGCCGTCGCGGCGGGCAGCCCCAGCGAAGCCAGCAGGCTCATCACGGTACGGATCCCGAACTGCCGCAGGTACTCCTCCCCTATTTTACGCGCCTTTTCCTCGGAGATGCCCCTCACCTCGGTCAGGCGCTCCGGTTCTTTTTCTATAACGGTAAGGGTATCATCGCCGAAGCGCGCCACAATGCGCCCCGCCAGCGCGGGACCGATGCCCTTCACCGCACCGGAGGAAAGGTATCGGCGGATCGCCCCCGCCGTGGCGGGCAGCGTGCGCTCGATCAGCTCCGCGCGGAACTGCACCCCGTAGGTGCCGTGCACCTTGTAGCAGCCGGTGGCGGTGATCTCCTCACCCTCGGCGATCTCCGCCGTTTCACCCACCACCGTGACCGGCTCACCGCCCACATCGACCAGCAGCACGGTAAAGCCGCTTTCCGCGCTGTGGTAGGTCACGTCCTCCACCGTTCCGGAGATCTTTTCCAGCTCCTGCTCCATTGCTTTGCGGCTCACCGTCCTTTCCTTTTATGTTCCGTCCTCTATCATACACCTTTTTTCGTCATTGGGCAAATCCAATGTATCAATATCCCAGTCCTTGCAGTACCTTCGGCAGATCTCCCGAGCCTCCGGCTGCCGCGGCAGCAGCACGGTGCAGGGCAGCCCGCCCGTCTCTCCGCGGCGCAGCAGGCGGTGGCAGCCCATCAGCCCGCTCTCGGTGTAGTCGGCGTCCTCCGGCACCCGCAGGTACAGGCGGCAGTCCCGCGGCGCTTTGGGTGGGGCGATCAGATCCACCAGCACCGCCACCACCCGCACCAGCCCGATGACCGCGAGATACCCCGCCAAAAGCCACAAAAACCATCTCAGCATGCGCTATCACCTCCCCCTATTCTATGCCGCCGGTTGATTTATGCCCCGCCATGGGGTATAATAAGGGACAGAAATCCACCGATTTTTGATAGAAAAGACAGGAGTTTTTATATTATGGCAAATAAAAACCGTAAAAAGGGCAAGGGCGGGCTTCTCGTCCTGCTGGTGCTGGTTCTGCTGGTCGTCATCGGCATTTTTGTGGTAAAGGGCGAGATCGGCGGCGGCAAAAAAACCGGCGAGACCGTTACCGTTTCCATCGCGCAGGGCAGCGGCACCTCTGCCATCGCCCGCGAGCTGAAGGAAGCGGGGCTGATCGGCAATACCACTCTCTTTAAGCTGTACAGCCGCGCCCACGGCGCCGACGGCAGCTACCAGTACGGCGACTTTGTGCTGGAAAGGGGCAGCAGCTACGAGGAGTTGATCGCGGCGCTGTGCTCCACCGTAAGCTACCGCGAGACCGTGACCCTCACCCTGCCGGAGGGCTGGAACTCCTTCCAGATGGCAAAGGCGGCAGCGGCGGCGGGCTTGTGCACCGAGGAGGAATATCTGGCGGCGGCAAACGCCACCGATTATGACTTTGACTGGCTGAGTGAGGTAAGCACCGACGAGCGCAAGCTGACGGTGCTGGAGGGCTTCCTGTACCCCGAGACCTATTCCTTCTACACCGATGCTACCGCGCGGGATATCGTCGCCACCCAACTGCGGGAGTTTGAAAAAAAGGTGCTGACCGAGGAAAACAAAGCAGCCCTGAAGGACAGCGGCTTTACGCTGGAGGAATGGGTCGTCTTCGCCTCCATCGTGCAGAAGGAAAGCGCCAGCGTGGAGGAGATGTACAATGTTTCCTCGGTGTTCCATAACCGGCTGGACAACGCGGGCGAATACCCCCGGCTGGAAAGCTGCACCACCAACAACTTTATCTGGGACTATGTGGAGCCGTACTACAATGATAATGTGCCTCAGGCGGTGCTGGACGCCTACGATACCTACGACCGCAGCGGTCTGCCCATCGGCGCCATTGCCAATGCGGGCGCCGATGCCTTTGATGCCTCCCTTCACCCCAATGATACCCCCTATTACTTCTTTGTCACCGATGTGGAGTACACCCACTATTACGGCAGAACTTATCAGGAGCATCTGGCGAATATCGAAAAAGCCAAGGCAGTCAACGCCAAATACGGCATCAACGGTCTTGTGACCGGCTAAAAGAAAATAATTTACGGCATTTTTGGTTTTTTCTCGCAGTCCGTGCAAGAAATTCACCGAGATGCCGCACTTTATTTACAGCACCATATAGCAAGCCGTTTCCGCCGCTCACTATCATGATGACAACGACTTCCTCTTGCAGGGGGAAGCCGCTGAAAAAAGAAAATTTCACACTCAAAGGAGGAAACCAGAATGAAGAAGCTCCTGCGTTCCCTATCGGCGCTGCTCATTGCAGTTCTGCTGCTGTGCTGCACGGCTTTTGCCGATACCGGACCCAAGCCCAGCGCCAGCTTTACCTTTACCGGCATGCCCGATGAGGACTACTATGTCACCATGCTTGCCGAGGTGGACTGCTACGGTCCCCACCGTGTCTATCAAGAGGGCGACGACCTGCCCTATGTGCTGGAGGCGGGCAAGGACGATCCCGCCTACCCCGCGTGGCAAAAGTTCGTGGATTACAAGGACGCCGACGGCTACTACTTCCTCGATGACCTTTTTGAACAGTGCCACGGCGATGACACTGCCGGCTGGGGCTATTTCCCGCCGCAGCGCTTTAAGCTGCTGCTGTATTTCCCGGAGAGCGACACCTTCCTTTGCAGCACCGTCACCGAGCGGTACGCCTTTGATAGCCTGTACGCGCTGGATCTGGGCGGCAGATCGCCCGCCGAGATCGCCGCGCTGACCCTGACCGATCCCAACGGCGACCCGATCCCCTCGGGCGGGGACGGCGAGACTGCCGGCGGTGAGATCGTGCTGAGTAAAAGCGACGGCACCCGCCAGCAGATCATCGGCTTCCTCGGGCGGCTGGGCATCACCCTCGTCATCGAGCTTGCCCTGGCGTGGGGCTGGAAATACCGCAAGGGTAGCCAGCTTTTATTCATCGGCATCGTCAATCTCATCACCCAGTGCCTGCTGAATGTCGCCCTGCTGTACTGGGGTGCGCAGGAGGGCAGCCGCGGATCTATCATCTTCTGGTATGTGCTGCTGGAGCTTGCCGTCACCGGCATCGAGGCGGGTGTCTACGCGTTCCTGCTGCCGCACATCGACCACAAGGAGGAGGCGGTGCGCCACAATGCCGCTATCTATGCCATCGCCGCCAATGTGCTGTCGTTCCTGGCGGGGCTGGCACTTTCGGAGATCTTCCCGATCCTGTTCTAAGACGAAATATATTCAAAAGGGGAGCCTGCCGGCTCCCCTTTTTTTGACGCTTGACAAATACCTGCCCGCGGCGGTACAATGGTTTAAAATTGAGAACAAGTTTCAAATTCGGATTTTGACCGGGAGGAACCCCCCATGAAAGAAAGCTATCAGACCCGACAGGGCGCGCTGATCCTGCAAACGGTGCAGCAGCTTGCCGGTCCCGTCACCGCCGAAGCGCTCTGCGCCGTTCTGCGGGAGCAGCGGGTCAGCAAAGCCACCGTTTACCGCCATCTGGAGCGGCTGACCGAAGCCGGAAAGGTGCGCCGCTTTACCCCCGCGGAGGGCGCTGCCGCCTGCTACCAGTATGTCGGCGACCACCACGACTGCCACCTGCACCCGCACATGGTGTGCGAGCGCTGCGGTCGGCTGTTCCATCTGGATTGCAGCCAGCTGGAGGCGCTTTCGGAGCACATTCGGGAGCACCACGGCTTTTTGCTGGATTATAAAAATACCATTCTGTACGGCGTATGCGCCGTCTGCGCCGAAAAGGAGGCGAAAGCATGACGCTGATCCAGTGCTGCGACCTTTCGCTGGGGTACGAGGGCAAATGCGTCCTCTCCCATCTGGAGCTTTCGGTGCAGGAGGGGGATTACCTTGCCATCGTGGGCGAAAACGGGGCGGGCAAATCCACCCTGCTGCGGGGGATATTGGGGCTGATCCGCCCCACCGGCGGGCACATTCATTTTCACCTGCCGCCCCGGGAGATCGGCTACCTGCCCCAGCAGACCCCCATTCAGCGGGATTTCCCCGCCTCGGTCATGGAGGTCGTGCAAAGCGGGCTGCTGGCGGCAAAGGGCTTTGCCCCCTTTTACACCCGTGCCGACCGTGAGACCGCGCTTGCCAAGCTGCGGCTGCTGGGCGCGGAGGAGCTGGCGAACCGCTGCTATCGGGAGCTTTCCGGCGGGCAGCAGCAGCGGGTGCTGCTGGCACGGGCGCTGTGCGCCGCCGGTCGCCTGCTGCTGATGGACGAGCCGTTTACCGGTCTTGATCCCACCGTGACCGGTGAGCTGTACGAGGTCATCGACCGCCTGAACCACGAGGAAGGCATCACCGTTATTATGGTCACACACGATGTACCGGAGGCGCTGCGCCACGCCAGCCGTATCCTGCACCTTGGCGCGGAGCATTTTGACGGCACGGCAGAGGAATACCGCCAAAGCCCCCTGTACCGCCGCCTGATGGGAGGTGACAGCCATGCGTGAGCTGCTTGCGGGGTTGTTTTCTTACCCCTTTATTCAGCGGGCGCTCATCGCCGGCACGCTGGTGGCGCTCTGCTCGGCGCTGCTGGGGGTCAGCCTTGTGCTCAAGCGCTATTCCATGATCGGCGACGGGCTTTCCCATGTGGGCTTCGGCGCCATGGCAGTCGCTATGGCGCTGGGCGCGGCGCCTTTGGCGGTCGCCATGCCGGTCGTCATTCTGGCAGCGTTTTTTCTGCTGCGGCTCAGCAGCCGCGGCAGCCGTCTGGCGGGCGATAGCGCCATTGCGCTGGTCTCCAGCGGGGCGCTTGCCATCGGTGTTGTCGCCACCTCCCTTTCCAGCGGCAGCAATGTCGATGTGATGAATTATCTGTTCGGCAGCATTCTTACCATGACCGCCGCCGATGTGCGGCTTGCCGCGGTGCTTTCGCTTGCCGTGCTGCTGCTGTTTGTGCTGCTGTACCACCGCATCTTTGCCGTCACCTTTGATGAGACCTTTGCCCGCACCACCGGTATCCGCGCCAACCTTTACAATATGGTACTGGCGCTGCTTACCGCCGTTACCATCGTTATCGGCATGCGGCTGATGGGTACGCTGCTTATTTCCAGTCTCATCATCTTCCCGGCACTGGGCGCCATGCGGGTCAGCCGCAGCTTTTTGGGCGTGACGGTCGGGGCGGCGGTGCTTTCGGTGGTCTGCTTCTGGGTGGGGGTGCTTGCCTCCTTCCTGCTTTCCACCCCCACCGGCGCCAGCGTGGTGCTGGTCGATCTTGCCGCGTTCCTGCTGCTTTCCCTTTACGGCTTTCTGCGCCGCAGCCACAAATAACGCAAAGTGAGTGCTGCATTTTTGCAGCAGATATAGTATAATATGGGGTAGAACCTTGTGTCAGGCGCCCGCAGGGCAAACCGTCCTGCGGACGGTTTTGGCGGCAAAGCCGCCCAGCCCGCCTGCGGCGGGCGCCCTGCGGGCGCCCTATCC
>JBNMIL010000011.1:0-25963 GCA_050873265.1 Angelakisella sp.
AAAGGAGGGGAACTATGGGGGAAGCAAGTAAACACTTTTCGGTTTTCTTCCCCCGTCCTCGGCAAATCTCGCTCCCGCACCCTCTCACCGCGACCCACGAGGTCCCACGCCTCCCTTGTGCAAAGGGAGGTGGCACGGCGAAGCCGTGACGGAGGGATTGCCGTTATACCATTCTTTTTTCGTTATCACTCCCCCGCATAGCACCACTATCCGACGGGAACAAAAAACGACCCGTCGCCGCGCCCCATCGGGAGCCGCTTCGGGTCGTCATTTTATCGCTTTGCTTACAGCCGGATCTTCTCCTCCTGCTCCTGCCGCTTCAGATAGCGCAGCTTCATGGCGCGGGAGAACAGCGCCGCCAGCGCGCCGATGGCGCCCAGCAGCCCCAGCCACCCCAAAAACATGAATGCCGTGATCTCGCCGGCAGGGTCATTCCCGCGGCTCACCAGCTCCATGCCGCCGAACAGCAGCAGACACCCCAGCAGGATCAGCGGGATCACATGGGGCTTGGTGGTCGGCTTCGCGGTGGAAAGCCCCACGTCCAGCGTTACCAGCAGCAGTACGATGCACAGGATCGTCCCTTGGGAAAGCAGCGTGCGGATCAGGTACATATCACTTTTCCTCCGTGGTCTTGGCTTGTTTGGTAGCAGTCTCGGCAGGCTTTTCGGTCTGCAGCTTCGCCATCAGCGCCTCCAGCTCCTCCGGCGAAAGGCTCTTGCGCAGGGTCTCCACCCGCCGCTCCAGGTCCTTCTGGGCTTCCTCGGCAGCGTTCTTCGCCTGCTCAATGTTTTGTTTCTCGTACGCGCGCGTCAGCCCCTGTGCGTACTCGCGTCCCGTGGGCGCGGGCGCGACGGGGATCAAAGCCGTCAGACCGCACAGCACCATCACCAGCTTCAGGCAGGTGATCGCCGCGCCGTAGCTGGGGTATTCGGTGTTCAGGGTGGAAAGGTACAGCGCCTTGTAGTCGGCAAACCATATGACCGTCAGGGCGCACCAGATAAGGAAAAACCCAAAGCCGAGGATCAGCTTTTTGTTGCTGTCCAGCCCGCGGCGGTTGCAGAACAGAAAAATGCCGATCAGCAGCAGGAACAGCATCACCAGCTCCACAATGAGGAAGGTGGGAATGGCGTAAAGTCCCTGCGTCAGGTAGTCACGGCTCAGCACCAGGTCACCGGCAATGACCGCGACAAACAGGATAATGGCGGCGACAAATCGGGCACGGGGGGCGGTGTTTTTCTCCATAGCGTTTTACCTCTTTTCGCATTCGCAGATGAATTTGGGGCACAGCTTGTAAACTTTTTGTAAAAGTTTGTGCGAATTCAACACTTTTACTGCAAATTCGGGTCGATTTCGGCGTATTAGTGGGGAGGGCTTTTCTCCCGACAGCTTTGCCGCTTCTGACCTCAAATTCGACATTAGTGTAACACACGGTTTTTTCCTTGGCAAGTTTTTTCATCAAATCGGCTATTCTCCGGCGGGGCGGCAGTCCCTCCGGCGGCAAATAAATCAGGGTCGGAAAAGGCTTTCCGCCCGCAGAGTTTAAGGAGGCTTTCTTATGCAATGGGGTATTCGTATCGGCTACGCGGTGATGATCTTCGCCATCATCATGTGCTTTATTTTCAGCAAGCGCGGCGAAAAGGAAATGCGCCACATGATCGACCGGTTCGCGCAGGCATTCTGTAAACTGTCCAATTATGTGCTTCCGGGCGGGCGCGCGCCAAAGGCGGTCCTTGTCACCCGCAAAAAGGACGGGGTGATGCAGGCGCTGCCCGCGGCGGAGCAGCCCGAGGAGCTGCAAAAGCTGATGAAGCGGGGTACTGCCCGTCATCTGGCGGAGCTGTACGGTGAAATGGAGGAGGCAAGCGCCGAGCTGTGCTACCGCTGCCGCCGCCACCGCCGCAACAAGGAGCTGTATGCCGACCCGATCCGGCAGATCTGCTATGTGACCAATGTGTTTTTGGAGGGGTGTGCCGACCCCAAGACCATCAGCGACCAGAACCGCATCAATGCCTTCGAGAGCTTCTACACCGACCAGCTGAAGCACCGTGCGGCGCTGTTAAAGCGCATTGCCGGTGAAAATTCCGAGCAGTTCCTGGACCTGAACGCCGACTATGATCTGGCGACGGTGGAGAAGATGGAGCTGGAGGCACGCCGCAACCGCCGCAAGACCGAAAAGGAAGCCGCGGCACGCCGCAAGGCGGAAAAAGCGGCGGCAAAGGCGGCGAAGTCCGCTGCCAAGGGCGCCGAGACCGCCCAGTCTGCCAAGGCTGCCGAAAAGCAGGAGACGGAGAAATAAAAACCATCGCCGCAGCAGGGGGGGAGAGACCGGCGCGGCGACCGCAGCGGGGGAGGGCTGACCGCCCCTGCGGGGCGGCAGTCCCGAAAGGGAGCGGAGGGCGCCGCGCCGTAACGCAAAGCGGCAAAAATTAACCTCGCGGGGGCGCGCCATGGCGCGCACGAGGAGCAAGACCCCAAATAAAACTCTGCCGGAGGGGAGAAGACCGGCGGGGGCAAAACCAGAGAAAAACGGAGGTTCCGCCGGATGACGGAAAAACAGATAGGGGGAAAGGATATGGCAAAACGACAGCCGACCGTGCTGCGAATGCCGGAAAACGGGGCGGGAGACCCCTTTTTCGGGCGGCAGGGCAACTGGTTCGAGGTGATCTTTGAGTCGTCCTACGACGGCATTTATATCACCGACGGCAACGCGATCACCCTGACACTGAACAAAAGCTACGAGACCATCAGCGGTCTGCACAAGGAGGAGATGGTGGGGCGCAGCATGGCGGAGCTGGTGGACAGCCGCGTGGTTTCGGCTTCCGGCACGCTGCTGGCACTGGAGCGCCGCGAATCGGTGACGATGGAGCAGCTTTTCAAGACCGGAAAGCGCGCCATCATCACCAGCACGCCGGTCTTTGATGCCGAAAGCAACATCGTCATGGTGGTCACCAATGTGCGAGATGTGACCGAAATGTATTCGCTGAAGGAACAGCTGGAGCAGAGCGAGGAGCGCAACCGGCTGTATTCCGCCGAGCTGGAGGCGGCGCGCAACCGGCAGGACCGCAGTCCCTCCAGCCTGATTTTCCACGACAAGAGCATGCAGAATGTCATCAACCTGCTGAACCGCGCCGCCCAGATGGAGGTGCCGGTGCTGCTGCAGGGCGAGGTGGGCGTGGGCAAGGGCGCCCTTTCGGAGTACATTCATGCCAGAAGCAAGCGGCGCAAGGAAAGCTATATCATGGTGCCGTGCGCCTCGCTGACCGATGACAGCATGGTCGCCGACCTGTTCGGCTTGGGTCCGGGCGTTTCGCCGGAATACCCCCAGGGCAAGACCGGTGTGCTGGAGCAGGCGAACCACGGCGTTGTTTTTCTGGACGAGGTGGAGCAGCTGAACCACGAGTGCCAGACCCGTCTGTTCTCGGTCATCAAGCGGCGGCGCTTAAAGCCGCTGGGCTACGGCGCCGATAAGCCCTGCGACCTGCGCATCATCGCCTCCACCAGCGCCGACCTGATGGCACTGGTGCGGGAAAAGAAGTTCCGCGAGGACCTGTACTATGCCCTGAGCGTACTGCCCATCAATGTGCCGCCGCTGCGGGAGCGCCGCGAGGATATCCCCTACATCGTGACGGCGCATGTGGCGGAAATGAACAAAAAATACCACCAGAAAAAGCGCTTTGCGCCGGAGACCATCATCTGCATGCAGAGCTATAACTGGCCCGGCAATATCCGTGAGCTGCACAATGTGGTGGAGCGGCTGATGATCCTTTCCAAGAACAATGTCATTCAGCCGGAGGAGCTGCCCATCACCACCGACATCACCATCGGTCGGAAGGAGAGCGAGGAGTACTTTGAGCAGGTGAATCTGCACAAGCTGGTGGAGCAGCTGGAGATCAGCTATATCCGGCGGGCGTACAGCCGCTACGGCAATGTGCGGGACGCCGCCCGCAGTCTGGGCATGGACGCTTCCACCTTTGTGCGGACGCGCAAAAGGCTGGATCAGGAACGGGAGTAAGTTGCAAAAACGCAACAATGCGCAAAACTGCAACAAACCGATTTTGTTCAAAAAAATTTAACGAATGGACGAAAAAGTGCCTGTTTCAAGCGGAAAAACGAAGGTAAAAAAATTCAAAAGAGGGAGCGCTTGTTGCAATATTGCAACGGGCGCTTCCGATTTTTTGACATTTTATGCTTGAAATGCCCGCAAAACGCCGCAAACCGCGAAAGTGCCAAAAGGAAAAGTGAACAAAGAAAATTCCATCAAAATTACACCCCTGCCAAACTTTCCCGCGGACGGTTTACAAGCCGAAAATAGGTCGATATAATCGAAAATGTAAGCGGGGGCGGCGTATGCTGTCAGTTCCGAGGAGATACCCGCTTAACTGTGAAAGCTGCGGAAGGGCAGCCGCCTGATTGGGACAGGAGGCGCTCGCGCCGCACGAGGAGTTACCACAAGAAATACTGTAACGAGGAGGAAACTTCACATGACCGAAACCGAGAAAAAAGTTGCGGTACCGGAAGGTTTTATGACCGGTAAGTTCCCGCTGAAAAAGCGTGCTTACGGTGAAGAGCAGCCCGGTATCAAAGTCGGCCCCTTCAAGATCCGTCTCCCCCTGATCCACCACGAGTGGTCCTGGACCGAGATGGCTGCCGCGCTGTTCCTGGGCGTTGCCTGCCTGGGCGCCGGTGTTACCACCACCATGTCCACCTTTGGTCTGGATGATCCCGCCAACATCGCTGCCCTGGGCTTTGATGAGAACGGCGTCTTCCTGATGGCCCTGACCTTCGGTGTTCTGAACGCCATCTGCTACTACCTGCCCTCTCTGCTGGGCGACCCCGTAGTTCCCGGCTGGATCACCCCCGCACTGCCCCTGACACTGAAATATCTGTCTCAGTGGGATCTGCCCAACTACGCCACCGGACAAGTAGACCGTATTTACGCGATGATCGCCCTGCAGATGCTGGTTGCCTTGTGCTTCCTTATCATGGGCGCCACGGGTATCGGACGCAAGCTGGTCGATGCCGTACCAATGGGCATCAAGGCCGGTATTGTACTGGGCGCCGGCGTAACGGCTGCGGTAAACGTATTCTCCGCCCGTATGCCCAAGGCTCCCTGGACCGTTGCCATCGCTGTACTGATGTCCTACTTCTTCCTGTTCAACCCCAGCTTTGCCCGCAAGGCCTCCAAGAGCCGCTTCTGGAATGTAGTGCGTAACCAGGGTGTAGTTCCCGCCCAGCTGTTCGCCATCATTCTGGCTCCGATCCTGCTGCATGAGATTCCTCTGCCTCAGATCCAGTGGGGCTTCACTCCTCTTAGCTTCGGCTATGTTCTGGAGCACTTCACCATCTTTGGTCTGGGCTTCCCTGCCTGGAGCTTCTTCCTGGCGGCGATCCCCTCCGCACTGGCAACCTACATCATCGCCTTCTCCGACTTCGTACTGGCGAAGGAGGTCGTTGCCGAGGCTACCGCTTATCGTCCTGATGAGAAGGTCATCTTCGATGCCAGCCGCTCCAACCTGGTCAGCTTCCTGCGTAACGCCATCATGTCCCTCTTTGCTCCCTGGGTTCCCATGTGCGGTCCGCTGTGGGCTTCCGGTCTGCTGACCATCACCGAGCGCTATAAGAGAGGCTACAAGACCATGCATACCTACTGGGACGGCGTATGTACCTTCCGTGCCGCCACAGTCATCGCGGTTCTCATTCTGCCGCTGGTCACCCTCATCAAGCCCGCGTTTGCCATTTTCTTCGGCATCACCATGGGCGTTCAGGCTTTCGCCTGCGGCAACATCGGTATCCGTATGTGCCAGACCGCCAATGACCGCGGCGTTGCCTGCGTTATCGCCGGCGCTTTGACCTACTTCACCCCCGGCTGGGCTCTGCTGGTCGGCATCATCGTCTGGGCTGTTGTTGACGGCTCCGAGGCGATCATCAACCTGAAGAACCGTAAGAAGACCCCCGGCGAGCCTTCTCCGGAAGAACTGGTTTTTAAGCCTGAGGACAAAAAAGGCTGCTGCTGATAACTGAAACGACCCCCGTAAAAGGGGAAATGCCCCACCCACGGGAGATGAGTAACCCCACAGCGGCGCGCGCTCATCTCCCGATGGGAAAGGGAAAGATGGAGCTGATGATCCCAAGGTCAGTTCCATCTTTTCCCGCGAAAGCGCTCCGCCCCCAAATCCCCGAGAAACGCCCCAAAAGAGAAAAAGAAAAGGGAGGTAAACCGCCATGAAAATGCTTTCCATCAAACCGACTATCTATAAATTTAAGACCGCCGAGGAATTCGCAAAGGAATTCAAGATCGGCGAGGGTGACCTGGTGATCACCAATGAATATATCTATCAGCCCTTCTTCGGCAAGCTGAACCTTGGCTGCGACGTGCTGTATCAGGAAAAATACGGCGTGGGCGAGCCCTCCGACGATATGGCAGAAGCCATGTACAAGGACATTAAAGGCGACCATAAGCGTGTTATCGCCATCGGCGGCGGTACCGTCATTGATATTTCCAAGCTGTTTGCACTGAAAACCGTTTCCCCCATTCTGGACCTCTACGACGGCAAGACCGAGATCGTAAAGGATAAAGAGCTGGTACTGGTACCCACCACCTGCGGCACCGGCAGCGAAGTGACCAACATCGCCATTCTGGCACTGAACAGCCGCGGCACCAAGAAGGGTCTGGCGGTAGACGAGATGTATGCCGACAGCGCCGTGCTGGTTCCCGAGCTGCTGAATGGGCTGCCCTTCCGCTTCTTTGCCACCAGCTCCATCGACGCCCTGATCCACGCGGTGGAATCCAGCCTTTCCCCCAAGGGCAACGAGATGACCCGTATGTTCGGCTACAAAGCCATTGATATGATCCTGCACGGCTACAAGAAGATCGCCGCAGAGGGTCCCGAGGCGCGTATGCCGCTGCTGGAGGACTTCCTGATGGCTTCGCTGTATGCCGGCATCGCCTTTGGCAACGCGGGCTGCGCCGCCGTTCACGCCATGAGCTATCCTCTGGGCGCGACCTTCCATGTAGCGCACGGTGAGAGCAACTATGCCATGTTCACCGGCGTAATGAAGAACTACATGGAGATCCGTCAGGACGGCGAGATAGAGAAGCTGAACCGGTTTATTGCCGAGATACTGGGCTGCAAGGTAGAGGACGTTTATGAGGAGCTGGAGAAGCTGCTGAATAACCTGATCCAGAAGAAAGCCCTGCACGAGTACGGCATGACCCGTGAGCAGATTGAGGAATTTGCCGACAGCGTAATTGCCAACCAGGGCCGTCTGATGGCAAACAACTTTGTGGAGCTGGATCGCGACCGTCTGATCAAGATCTATACCGAGCTGTACTAAAAAGCAAGCAACAGAGCCAACCAAACCCGAATAAAGAAAGGAAGTAAACAAAATGGCACTGATGACCGGCGAACAGTATATCGAAAGCATTAAAAAGATCAAAATGGAGATCTATATGTTCGGTGAGAAGTATAGCAACCCCACCGAAAGCCCCATTCTGCGTCCCTCCCTTAACTCTGTGCGCATGACCTATGACCTGGCGCAGATGCCCGAGTACGAGGACCTGATGACTGTGGTATCCCCCTACACCGGCACCCGCGTGAACCGCTTTACCCATATCCACCAGAGCACCGAAGACCTCATCAAGAAGGTAAAGATGCAGCGTCTGTGCGGACAGAAGACCGCCGCCTGCTTCCAGCGCTGCGTTGGTATGGACGCCTTTAACGCCCTGTTCTCCACCACCTATGAGTGCGACAAGGCGCACGGCACCAACTATCACGAGAACTTTGTGAAGTTTATGAAGTATGCCGCCGAGAACGACCTGACCGTTGACGGCGCTATGACCGACCCCAAGGGCGACCGCTCCCTGGCTCCTCACGCGCAGGTAGACCCCGATATGTTCCTGCATATCGTGGAGCGCCGTCCCGACGGTATCGTGGTCCGCGGCGCCAAGGCGCACCAGACCGGTATCTGCAACTCCCACGAGGTCATTGTAATGCCCACCCAGTCCATGGGTCCCGATGATAAGGACTATGCCGTATCCTTTGCCGTTCCGCTGGATACCCCCGGTCTGTTCATGATCATCGGCCGCCAGAGCTGCGACACCCGTAAGCTGGAAGGCACCACCCTGGACGTCGGCAACTCCGAGTTCGGCGGCGTGGAAGCCCTGACCATCTTTGACGATGTATTCGTACCCAATGACCGTATCTTCCTGTGCGGCGAGAACGAGTTTGCCGGTATGCTGGTAGAGCGCTTTGCCGGTTATCACCGCCAGAGCTACGGCGGCTGCAAGGTCGGCGTAGGCGATGTCCTGATCGGTGCTGCCGCTGTTGCCGCCGACTACAACGGCGCTGCCAAGGCGAGCCACATCAAGGATAAGCTCATTGAGATGACCCACCTGAACGAGACCCTGTACTGCTGCGGTATTGCCTGCTCCGCCGAGGGTCATAAGACCGAGAGCGGCAACTACATCATCGACCTGCTGCTGGCGAATGTCTGCAAGCAGAACGTGACCCGCTTCCCCTATGAGATCGTCCGTCTCGCCGAGGATATTGCCGGCGGTCTGATGGTCACTGCGCCCTCCGAGAAGGATCTGCGTGACGAGAAGATCGGTCCGTACATCGACAAGTACCTGCGCGGTGTTGCCACCGTCAGCACCGAGAACCGCATGAAGATCCTGCGCCTTATCGAAAACCTGGCACTGGGTACCGCCGCTGTCGGCTACCGTACCGAGTCCATGCACGGCGCCGGTTCTCCGCAGGCTCAGCGCATCATGATCAGCCGTCAGGGCAACCTGAACGCCAAGAAGGAACTGGCGAAGGCGATCGCGCACATCGAAGAATAAGACCTCCTCAATTACAATACCCCTTATCTCCCCGCGGGGCAGGGCGTAGGGCACTGCGCCCCCACCCTGCCCCGCCCCCTTTGCGGGGGCAGGGGAGAACACCCCAAACCCAAGGAGAGATGCAGCCATGATGGAACGGATAGAACAGGTACTGAATGAAAAGGTACGCCCCGCCCTGCGCACCCACGAGGGAGATATCCAGGTGGTGCGGGTGGAGGACGGCGTGCTGTACTTCCGTATGCTGGGGCAATGCAGCAACTGCCCCTCGGCGGTGGTCACCGCGGAGGAGCTGGTGGCTCCCCCCATTCTGGAGGCGATCCCCGAAATACGGCAGGTGGTGCTGGATACCACGGTGAGCGACGAGCTGTGGAACGACGCCATGGAGCTGCTGCGCCGCCGCCACGCAGGGAAAGCGTGAGGGTAGGCATAAAATACTGTGGGGGCTGCAACCCACGCTTTGACCGCGTAGCCGCGGTGCGGGAGCTGGAAAAACAGCATCCCGAATGGAACATACAGCCTGCCGGCGAGGGCGGGCAGGACTATATCCTGGTGGTATGCGGCTGTACCGCCGTGTGCGCGGGACATACCCATCTGCAAGCCACCCGACACAAATTTGTCATTAACAGCAGGGAGCAGTTTGACGCTGCCTGCGAAGCGATAAAAAAAGAAAACGAGGTGTAACAAAAATGGAAGACTGGAGAACTCTTTACCAGCAGAAGCTGACGACCGCCGAGGAGGCTGTCAAGCATATCAAATCCGGCGACCGTGTGGTAGTGACCCACGCGACCGGCGAGCCGATCCTGCTGACCGACGCGATGGTAGCCAATGCCGAGCAGTATGAGAATGTGGAAGTAGTACACATGGTGGCAATGGGCAAGGCGGAATACTGCCTGCCGGAGAATTCCAAGCACTTCCGCCACAACAGCCTGTTCCTGGGCGGCAGCACCCGCAAGGCGATCGAGGAGGGACGCGGCGACTTTACCCCCGTATTCTTCAGCGAGATCCCCGACCTGTTCCGCACCACGCTGCACCCCAATGTGGTACTGCTGCACCTGAGCACCCCCGATGAGCACGGCTATTGCAGCTTTGGTGTTTCCTGCGATTATACCAAGCCCGCTGCCGAGTGTGCCGATCTGCTGATCGCGCAGATCAACCCCAAGATGCCCCGCACCATGGGCGACAGCTTTATCCATGTCAGCAAGCTGGATTACATTGTAGAGCAGGAGACCGACCTCATCGAGCTGGCTCCGCCCCACATCGGCGATGTGGAGCGCGCCATCGGCGAGAACATTGCCTCCCTGGTTAAGGACGGCGACTGCCTGCAGCTGGGCATCGGCGCCATTCCCGACGCGGTGCTGCTGTTTCTCAAGGATAAGAAAGACCTTGGTATCCACTCCGAGATGTTCAGCGACGGCGTGGTGGAGCTGGTGGAAGCCGGCGTTATCACCAACGCGAAGAAGAACATTCACAAGGGCAAGAGCGTGGCGACCTTCCTGATGGGCACCCGCCGCCTGTATGACTATGTGGATAACAACCCCGAAGTAGCGATGATGCCGGTGGACTATGTCAACGATCCCCGTGTCATCTGCCAGAACGATAACCTGGTTTCCATCAACTCCTGCGTGCAGGTGGATCTGATGGGTCAGGTAGTCTCCACCTGCGTGGGTCTGCGCCAGATCAGCGGCGTGGGCGGACAGGTAGACTTTGTACGCGGCGCGAACATGAGCCGCGGCGGACGCACCATTATGGCAATGCCCAGCACCGCCGCCAAGGGGACCATTTCCAAGATCGTTCCGCTGATCGACGAGGGCGCTGCCGTGACGACCAGCCGCTATGATGTAAACTATGTGGTGACCGAGTACGGCATCGCGCAGCTGAAGGGCAAGACGCTGAAGGAGCGCGCCAGAGAGCTGATCGGCATTGCGCACCCCGATTTCCGCGAGGGGCTCATCAAGGTGTACGAGGAGCGCTTCCACTGCAAGTTCTGATGAATTGATTTTCTCATTTTCATTTCTTATTTCCCCCCGTGAAGAGAGGACAATGCCAGCCCCATTGTCCTCTCTTCCACTATCCCGCCGGGGAGCGGGAAAGGGGGGCGTTCCGCAGCGGCGAGGGCTGCCCAACAGCGCAAGCGGAGGGTCAGCCCGAGTTGGAGCGGAGGGGCGCCCCCCCAGCGGGGCGGAAAAGCAAAAAGAGAGGAGAACGAACACGATGAATGAGGTCTGGCTGAGCGGGATAGGAATTCTGCTGGCGCTGTGCGGCATGACGCTGCTGATTTTCCGGCGGGTGTCCCCCATTATTGTGGGACCCTTAGCGGCGCTGCTGGTAACGGTAATGAGCGGGCTGCCGGTGCTGCGATCGGTGACGGGTGTGTATGTAGAGGGCGTCGGTTCGTTCTTTGTCTCCTACTTTATGATCTTCCTGCTGGGGAACCTGCTGGGCAGTCTGTACCAGATCAGCGGAGCGGCGGCAAAGATCGGCGAGACGGTGGTGCGCTGGTTCGGCGCCAAAAACTGCATGGTGGCGTGTCTGATCTCGGCGGCGCTGCTGAGCTACGGCGGCATCAACAGCTTTGTCATCATATTTGCCATTTATCCCATCGCGCTCAAGCTGTTTGAGGAGGCTGACCTGCCCACCTACCTGCTGCCGGGCATTGTGTGCGGCGGTATGTGGACCTTTGCGATGACCGGTCCCTTTTCACCGCAGATCTGCAACATCGTTTCGATGCAGAGCCTTGGTACCCCCTCCTACGCGGGGCTGATCCCCGGTCTGGCGGCTTCGGCAGCAATGGCGGTGCTCATTGTGTGGTACATGAACCGACAGGCGAAGAAGGCAAAGCTGCGCGGAGAGCATTTTACCCCGCCGGAGGGCGGCGTGCGCCGGCATGAGGGCGCGACCCCGAACGCGGTCATCAGCTTTATCCCGCTGACAGCCGTTATAGTGCTGTTCAATGTGACGGATATCGGCATTGTGGCGTGCCTGCTGATCGGCATCGTACTGTCGCTGCTGCTTTTCTGCCGCAGTATTCCGTGGAAAGAGATGCTGCCGACCGTCAACCAGGCGGCGACGACCTCTGTAACGGTCATCATCAATACCGCCACCATCGTGGGCTTTGGCGCGGTGGCGAAAATCACCCCGTTTTATGCGTGGGCAGTGCAGACGCTGGAGGCTTCTACCGCGAACCCCTATCTGGTGGCGGCGGTGGGCAGCAATATCTTCGCCTGTATCCTCGGTTCTTCCTCCGGCGGTCTGACGCTGATGTACACCTCGCTGAAGGATATCTTTCTTTCCTATGCGGGGCAGGGGTACAGCCTGGAATTTATCCACCGGCTGTGCTCGCTCGGCTCCGGCGGTCTGGATTCGATGCCGTGGAACGGCTCCATTGTTTCGGTGTTCGGCATCTGCCACACCACCCATAAGGCAAGCTACAAGTACAACTTTGTGACCTGCGCGGTGATACCGGTGCTGTGTACCTTCCTCATTGCGCTGCCCATCTGCATCTGGCTGGGCTGATAAAAGGAGATGACCCATGAAAACGATACTGACCATGCCCGATACCGAGATTGCCCTGCTGACGATGGAGGGAGAGGGTGTCCCCTTTATCCTGAACCGCCGTACCATGGCGGAGATGAATACCCTGCTGGACGAGGTGGAGCGCCGTGCCCCACGGGTGCTGGTGCTGACCGGCGCGGGAAAATTCTTCTGTGCCGGCGCGGACATCAAGGAAATGGTGCCGCTGAACGGACGGGAGCTGTATGAGTGGGCGCTGCTGGGCAGCCGCCTGAATACCCACCTGGAGGAGCTGCCGATGCCGGTACTGGCCGCGGTGAACGGCCTGGCGCTGGGCGGCGGCTGTGAGCTGGCGCTGGCGTGCGACCTGCGGTGCGCCTCCATGGCGGCGGGCTTTGCGGTGCCGGAGGTAACGCTGGGCACCATCTGCGGAGCGGGCGGCACCCAAAGGCTGCCCCGGATCATCGGGGAGACCCGCGCCAAGGAAATGATCTTTACCGGACGGCGCATTACCGCCGAGACAGCCCGTGAGTGGGGCATGGTGAACAGTGTATTCACCGCCGGCGCGCTGCTGGAGGAGACGCTGGAGCTGGCGCGGGAGATTGCGCAGAACAGCCCCTATGCTGTGACCCGTGCCAAGCGCGGTGTGAACGGCGGGCGGGAAATGCTGATGGAGGAAGCGCTGGAATGGGAGCGGGGGCTCTTTGGCGAATGCGGCGACAGCCGTGACCGTCGGGAGGGTATGACCGCCTTTTTGGAAAAACGACCTCGGGTATTTACCGGAGAATGAGAGGGGATACAAAAATGGCAAAGCAGTTGACAGCCGCCGAAGCCGCCGCCCTGATCCGTGACGGTATGACGGTAGCGGTAGATGGCTTTATCGGCTTTTCGCTGGCGGAGGATATCCTGTGCGAGCTGGAGGAGCGCTTCCTGCGGGAGGGGCACCCCCGTGACCTGCGGCTGGTGAATGTAGCGGGGCTGGGCGGCGACGGCAAGCGCCGCGGCATCAACCATTTTGCGCACGAGGGAATGCTCGCGCGCCTTTTGTGCAGCAATTTAAGCCTTGCGAACGCCATTTATCCCTATATCCATCATAATGATTTTGCCCTGTTTATGGCGCCGCAGGGGGTCATGTCCCACATGATGCGCGCCATTGCCGGCAAAAAGGCGGGGGTGCTGACCGAGGTGGGATTGCGTACCTTTGTAGATCCGCGCCGTGACGGCTGCCGCATGAACCGCAGGGCATGGGAAAGCGGGGAAGAAGTGGTGGAGCTGGTGAAGCTGGGCGGAAAAGAGCAGCTGTTCTTTCCGGCTTTCCCCCTTGATGCCTGTATCATCAAGGGCAGCACCGCCGATGCGGACGGCAACATCAGCATGGAAAACGAGGCGTTCCTGTTGGAGCAATATGAGATGGCTGCTGCGACCCACAACAGCGGCGGCATTGTGCTGGCGCAGGTAGATGGATTAGTCCCTGCCCACACCATGAATGCCAAAGATGTGGTGGTGCCCGCCTGCCTGGTGGATTATATTGTAGTGGGACGGGAGGAGAACTCTCGCCAACAGTTCGTGACCGAGGAGCGATGGGTGGACGCCTTTACCGGGCGGGTGCGGATTCCGCCGGAGGAGCTGCCGCCGATCCCGCTGAATATCAAGAAGGTGATGGCGCGCCGCGCGGCGGCGGAGATCACCGACGGGGATTTTGTCAATTTCGGCATTGGGGTGCCGACGCTGATCACCAATGTACTGACCGAGGAAAAGCGGCTGGAGCGGGTGATGCTGAGCATCGAATCCGGCACCATCGGCGGCGCACCGCAGGGCGGGCTGCTGACCGGCGCCGCCTACAACTCCGACGCCATGATAAAGCAGCCGGATATCTTTGACCTGTATGATGGCGGCGGAATAGATGTGGCGTGCCTGGGCGGGGCGGAATTTGACTGCGAGGGCAATGTGAATGTGAGCCGCTTCGGGGAGAAGATCCCCGGTCCCGGCGGGTTTATCAATATTACCCAGTGCGCCAAAAAGGTGTGCTTTATGGGCAGCTTTACGGCGGGGGAAAGCGAGATCCGGCTGGAAAACGGGCGGCTGAATATCATAAAGGACGGCGGGATATGTAAATTCCGCCGCGCGGTGGAGCATATCACCTTTTCGGGAGAATACTCCAACCAGAAGGGCGACCAGCAGGTGCTGTATATCACCGAGCGGGCGGTCTTCCGCCTGACGCCGGAGGGACTGCTGCTGACCGAGATCGCCCCAGGCGTGGAGCTGGAACGGGACATTCTGGAGAAAATGGAGTTTGAGCCGCTGATCGCCCGTGACCTGCGGGAGATGGATCAGGCGCTTTTTGCGGAATAGGGGGTGACCCGATGACCTTTGAGACGGTATGGGCGGTGTACTATAGCGGTACCGCTACCACCCGACGGGTGCTGCGCGCGATGGCGAAAGCTGCCGGTGAAGCACTGGGCGTTCCGGTGCGGGAGCTGGACTACACCCTGCCCGCGGCGCGGGAGCGGAGCTATTCCTTCCATGAGAAAGACCTGATATTCTGGGGCAGCCCGACCTATGCGGGACGGCTGCCCAATGTGTTGCTGCCCTTTTTGCGGGGACACTTTACCGGCGGGGGAGCGGCTGCCGCGGCGGTGGTGCTGTACGGCAACCGCAGCTATGATGACGCCCTGAAGGAGCTGTGTGAAGTGCTGGCGGCAAACGACTTTTTGCCGACGGCTGCGGCGGCACTGGTGGGGGAGCATGCCTTTGCGCCGCTGCTGGCGCACGGACGCCCCGACGCCGCGGATATTGCCGCGGCGGAGGACTTTGCCCGCCGGACGGCGGAGAGACTACGAAAAGAGGAAAGCCCCCAGCCGGTGAAAGTCCCCGGCAGGGAGCCGATCGGGGCGTATTACACGCCGCTGATGCCGAATGGAGAACCGGCGCGCTTCCTGAAGGCGAAGCCTGTGACCGATCCCGCTGCCTGTGCCCACTGCGGACTGTGCGCCGCCATGTGCCCGATGGGGTCGATCCCGGAGGAGGAGCCGACCGCCTGTACCGGCATCTGCATCAAGTGTCAGGTGTGCATCAGGGCCTGCCCCGCCGGTGCCAAATACTTTGACGACGCGGCGTTCCTTGCCCACCGTGCCATGCTGGAGGAGAATTATATCGGAAGGCGGGAGAATGAGTTTTACCCGCCGCAGAAATAAGAGCAGGAACAGCGAATAAACTGCCCCCGCCGACCTCATCGGTCAGCGGGGGTAAAACTTTTCTGGTATGGGTTTATTCATCATCGGCAGTATCGGTGGCGTCGCCCTCTGCCAGACGGTAGCCGACGCCCACCTCGGTAAAGAGGTAACGGGGTTCTTCGGGATTCGGCTCCAGCTTGCGGCGGAGGTTTGCCATATGTACCCGCAGCAGCTTGTTATCCCACGGGTTGGCGGCGGGTCCCCACAGCTCCCGCAGCATCTGCTGGTAGGTAAGCACCCGACCGGCGTAGCGCCCCAGCAGCGCCAGAATCTTGAACTCGCTGGGGGTCAGACCGGCGTCCTGACCGGCAAGGTAGGCACGGTGGCGGTTGTAGTCAATGACAAGGTCGCCCACCACATACTGCCCCTCCCGCAGCTCCTCGCCGCCGCATGCCTTGCGGGTGTGGCGCAGCGCGGTGCGGATACGCGCCAGCAGCTCCACAGTGCCAAAGGGCTTGGTAAGGTAATCGTCCGCGCCAAGGTCGAGGGCGCCTGCCTTGTCGTCCTCGGTCATGCGGGCGGAGATGACGATGATGGGCACGCTGCTCCATTTGCGCACGCTTTGGATAATATTGATGCCGTCCATATCCGGCAGACCCAGATCCAGCAGCAGGCAGTCGGGGCAGTGGGAGGCGATAAGCGCCAGCGCCGAGCGACCGTCCCCCACGGTGACGATATCGTACCCTGCGGCGGTCAGCGTGCTTTGCAGGTACCGGCAGATACCGGCATCGTCCTCGACGATCATAATTTTATCACAGTGCTTCACAGTCGGTTTCCTCCTCATCTGTGCCGGCGGGCAGCCATAGCGTTACCCGCGCGCCGCCCTCGGGGCGGTTTTCGGCGGTCATATTGCCGCCGTGTGCTTTTACAATGGCGCTGCAAAGTGTCAGCCCCAGTCCCAGTCCACGCCGTCCATCGGCGCAGGAGCTGGGCTGCGGCAGCGCCTTGCGGTCAAAGATCCGCGGGAGCATTTCGGGCGGGAAGCCCGCGCCGTCATCTTCCACGGCGATCATGACCGTCTCCCCCTCACGGGTGATCCGCACCCATATGCGGGTGGCGCCCTCGGCATGGTTGACGGCATTTTCCAAAAGGTTCAGGATCACCTGCTCCATCAGCGTGGCGTCCATTGGGGCGGTGATGATCTCCTGCGGTCGGCTTACCGAGACCGGCAGGGCGGTCGAGCTGCGCCGCAGCTTCTGCACGGCGCTGTCTACGATCTCCTCTACCACCTCATCGGTACGGTGCAGGTTCACCTTATCTCCCGCCATGCGGGTGACGGAAAGCATATTTTCGGTAATGCGTGTCAGCCAGCGGGTCTCCCGCCGGATCTGCTCCAGCAGGGTGCGGCGCTCCTCCTCGGAAAGCTCCGGCTGCTCCAGCAGCAGGCTGTCGGCGCCCTCGATGGAGGCGAGCGGTGTGCGCAGATCGTGCGAGAGTGCCCGCAAAAGGTCGGCGCGCAGCTTTTCGCTTTCTATCTCGTAGCGTAGGCGCTCGGACTGCTTTACCCGTGTGGTAAGGGTGCTGATGACCACCGAAACCACCAGCATGACCATAAAGGTAAGGGGATAGCCGGTGATGCTCATATCGAAGCTCCAAAAGGGGTAGGTGAACATGTAGTTGACGCAGAATACCCCGATGACCGAAGCCGCCGCGCCCCACAGGTAGCCGGTGGTGACCAGCGCCACAATGGCGACCGCCAGCACAAAGATGAGCACGGCAAAGGGATTGTTGTCATCATGCATCTGCGAAAGCACGCTGCACACTGCCACGGCGGCGCCGAGGATCAGCACGGTACGCAGCAGATCGTGCCAGAAGGCTCTTTTCGGCTCCATACAGGTTTCCCCCTCTCCGCTTTACGCTTATAATACTACAGGCTACATTATAGCATTTTTCTTCTGTTAAGAAAGCGGAAATATTCCTCTTTTTCGGCTGCATACAGGAACCTTTCCGAAAAATTAGCGGGGCGTCACCGTATAATGATACCAAAGTAAAACCCCGTGTAAGGGACAGGAGGAATTTGACCATGCACACCAAGGAATACATCGAAGCCCGCAAGGAATTCATCAACTGCATCGTACTCAGCCCCATCTGCATCTTTGTTTCTCTCATCATCGCGTTTACCGAGTGGCTGCCCATCATGCGCGCCGAAAAGAACAAGGTAGCGGTCGGCTGAGAACGCTCCGATAAGAACTCCGTAAAAGACGGCACTGAACCAAAGGTGCTGTCTTTTTTGTTTGCGAAAAAAGGAACCCCGCCGCTATGGGTGGGGTTTGGTCGTTATCGGGGGAGAGATCATTCCGCCTTGGGCATGTGGCTGTCCAGATAGTCGATGATATCGAGGAACAGCTCCTCCTTCAGTGCCTCGTTATGGACTTCATGGCGGGCGCCGTGGTACAGGGTGATGGTAACATCGCGCAGCCCCTGCGCCTTCAGCCCCTCGTATACCTCGGTAACGCCCTTGCCGTTGCTGCCCACGGCGTCCTCATCGCCGGCATACAGCCAGATGGGAATCTCCTTGGGGATCGCGGCGTACCAGTCGGGGCGGTTGCAGCGGTCGACCAGCTCCAGCAGCTCGCCATAGCCGCTGTTGGTAAAGATGAAGCTGCACCACGGGTCCTTGATGTATTTACGGCAGACCGCTTCATCGCGGCAGATCCAGTCCACCGGCGTTTTCTGCTCGGTCTGCTTATTGTTATTGCCGGTGGTCAGCATATACAGCAGCTTGGAGGTGCCTTTTTTGCCGCCGAACAGCGAGACCAGCGCCACCAGCGCCTTGCCGGGACCCGCGGCGGGATTTTTGCCCGCCGTACCGCTGATGAGCAGTGCTTGCAAATTCCTGCCGTAGCGAGCGGCGTACAGCCGTGCCACAAAGGAACCCATACTGTGTCCTAGCAGGAAGTAGGGCAGGGTGGGGAAGCGCTCATGCATCGCGCGGCGTTCCAGCTCCTGATCCTCCACCAGGTTGTTCCATGCGCCCTTTTTGCCAAAGTAGCCCAGCATCTCGCCGTTCAGCTCGGCGGTGGAGCCGTGCCCGAGGTGATCGATGCCGCAGACGGCATAGCCTGCGTCGGTCAGGTGCTGCGCCAGCTCCTCGTACCGCAGGATATACTCGCACATACCATGGCAGATCTGCACCACGGCGCGCGGCTCGCCCTCCGGCAGGAACAGAAAGCCCGAAAGCCGGCTGCTGCCGTCACTGGAATTCAGGGTAAAGGTTTCCTTTCTCATACCTTAAATGCTCCTTTTCGTTTTTATACGGCGCTTATGCCAGCGCGCGGTCCACGGCGGTGACCTCCTGCATATCGCCGGCGGCGTCCACCGTGTAAAAGGTCAGGTACTCAAAGCGTGTCCACAAACGGGGCAGCAAGTCGCTGCCTCCGCCGGGCATGCCGGTTACAACATAGCGGGGCAGTCCCTCGGCTAAGGTCTGTACCAAACTGCGCTCGGGGTCCTCGCTGTAATGCACCGCCATACGGGCGCCCGCGTCGCGGCTGGTCTGATACAGGTGCTCTATGGCGGCGGGGTCCGGCACACTGCCGAACCGCGCGATGTTCTGTACCTCCAGCACGCAGCCGTAGGTATCGGCAAGGCGGCGTCCTGCTACGATCAAACGGTCACAGCTCAGCTGGTCTGTCACCAGCACCAGCACGGTGGGGTGCAGCTTTTGCGGCTTGCGGGAAGTCATCAACGGCGTCAACGCTCCTTTTCTGCGCACCTTCGCCAGCGGGCAAAAGTGCTTTTTATTTCTGTTTTCATTATAACAAATCCCGCCGCAAAAAGAAACGAAAGTGCGAAATCTTCACGAAATGTTTGCAAATTCCCAGCATCACATCTTCTCCTTATTATGGTTATATGCAAAGTTTGTATAGCGGTGTTAAATTTCGATAAAAAGTTGACGAAAGCCGCAAAAAGGGGTATCATAGATAAAAGCGGCGTAAAGCGGATATCTGCCTGCGCCGAGAGTATGATGAGGTGAGCGAGCATGAACGAGAAAACGGTTTCCATTTCGGTGATCCGGCGTCTGCCGCGGTATTACCGCTACCTGGGAATGCTGCTGCACAGCGGCGTCACCCGCATTTCCTCCAAGGAGCTGGCAGCGCAGATGAAGGTCACCGCCAGTCAGATCCGTCAGGACTTAAACTGCTTCGGCGGTTTTGGGCAGCAGGGCTACGGCTACAATGTGGAGCTGCTGTATAAAGAGATCGGCAACATTTTGGGCGTGGAAAAGAAGATCCCCGCCATTTTGATCGGCTGCGGCACCCGCGGTCACAGCCTGATCCGTGAGGACGACCTGTTCCGCGACCGCGGCTTCGAGCTGGTTGGCGCCTTTGATAAATCGCCGGAGAAGATCGGGCAGGTGCTGCCCAACGGTCTTACGGTGCTGGATATCGCGGAGCTGCCGGAATTCTGCCGCCGGCACCAGCCGTACATGGCGGTGGTGTGTATCCCCCGCGATGCCGCCGAGCAGATGGCGGATACGCTGGTGGAAGCGGGGATCCGTTCCTTCTGGAACTTCTCCAGCTACGATTTCCGCTTAAAGCATGAGGATCTTCCCTCGGTCAATGTCCATCTGGGCGACAGTCTCCTCACCCTCTCCTATCTGGTGAACCACCCCAAGGGCGACCCGCAGGAGGAATAAGGCTACATAAGAAAGCCCCCGCAAGGGGGCTTTTTGCTATGCAGTTATATAACAAAATATTTACTTACTTCCCGCATAGTTCCCCTCCTCAAAGGGACAAGGAATTGGAGCGCCGCTGTTAGGCGCGAACAAACTAAGCCTAAATAAAGCTTTTTCACCTACTCGGTGAAAGGAAAGCTTGTATAAGGCACAGGTAAGGGGGCGCCCTCTCTTGCAGGTCGCCCCCTTTGACGAAAACGACCACACAGGGTCATTTTCGCCATTCACCCCCTGCGGAGCGCCCTCCGGAACATTAAGGCGCAAGATAGTGCAGGCATCTTTCATCAAAATCATCTGCCGATGCTTTTGATGTTTGTGGGAAAGAGTGTTTCGCCCGTTGCGACGGGCGACCAAAGGCGCTGCCTTTGGAAACCGCAAGCCTTTTGAAAAAGGCTTGACCGAAAACTTTTACATTTACATAAAAAGACCGGAGCGCTTTACTCCGGTCATTTCTTATTTCATCTCGCCATAGCACCGCGCCAGCGTCTTCCACTGCTCCAGCGTGATCTGCTCGGCACGGGCGTTTTCGGCAATGCCTGCCGCTGCCAGCAGCGCACGGGTATCGTCCTTCTCCCACCGCAGTCCCGCCGAAAGGGAATTCAGTATCGTCTTGCGGCGCTGCCCGAACCCCGCGCGCACCACCGCAAAAAAGTCCTCCTTGGGCGGCGTGTCGGGCGGCAGCTCCTGCGGAAGATCCAGTCGGATCACCGCACTGTCCACTGCTGGTGCGGGCAGAAAGGAACCCCGTGAAACAGGGAACAGCAGGCGGGGCGTACTGTAATACCACACCGCCGCGCTGATCGCGCCGCACTCCCGTGTCCCCGGCGCCGCCGTGATGCGCTGCGCCGCCTCCTTTTGCACCATCACCGTCAGCGAGCGAATGGGCAGCGGCTCCTCCAGCAGCCGCATGATGAGGGGCGAGGTGATGTAATAGGGCAGGTTGGCGCATACCACCACCGGCATACCGGCAAAATGCTCCTTCAGCAGCGCGGGCAGGTCCAGCGTCATCGCGTCGCCCGATACGATCGTCACATTGCGGAACTCCGCCAGCGTCTCCGCCAGAATGGGCGGCAGCCGGTCGTCCAGCTCTACCGCCACCACCTTTTCGGCACGGCGGCACAGCTCCGCCGTCAGCACGCCAAAGCCGGGACTGATCTCCAGCACGCCGACCTCCGGCGCGGCGCCGCCCAGCTCCGCCATGCGGGGGCAGACACCGGGGTTGATGATAAAATTCTGTCCCAGCGCGCGGGAAAAGGAAAATCCGTGGCGCTGCAGCAGCTCCTTGATAACGGCAGGATCGGTAAGGGTGGGCATGGCGACCTCCTTGCGGGGTGAATTTACGCCTTTTAGTATAGCGGCTTTATGCCAAAAATGCAACACCGGCGCGCCGAAGGGAAAGGCGGCTATACGCAAAGTATTTCACACTTTCCACCGAGTTTTCCACATTGGAAGGGGCAAAATGCCGGCTTTTCGTGTTAAGAATGTGTCAAACCGGGCTTTTTTATGGGGAAAACCCATTAAATGGGTGTGGAAAACCGCCCCGCAACGGGGCAAGGGGATAAAACACCTCGTAATCATTCCACCGTGTCAACCCCCTGCGGTGCCTAAATTTAATATAATTTTTTGATAGTATTTGACGAGAAACGGTATTGACAAAACCATAGCAGATGGTATAATAATAAAGCGTTATGCGGAAGTGCTGGAATAGGCAGACAGGCACGTTTGAGGTGCGTGTGTCCATGACGTGTGGGTTCAAGTCCCATCTTCCGCACCAAATAAAAAAGGAGCCGAATGGCTCCTTTTTTATTTGGTGCGGAAGATGAGGGGAACACAAGCCTTTTCTTAAACCAACAGCAACTGCGCTTATTTTACGCGAAAGGGGAACCTGCAAAGCTTCCCCTTTCACACAATCCCCTCCTTGCGGGAGGGGAAAACCGAAAGCCGTCAGGATTCTTTTTTATTTGGTGCGGAGCACGGCTTACTTTTTCTGTAAATGAAAAAGCCGGGAAAAGAGCCAAGGAAGCCTCTATATTTTTCTTCCCCGCGCGTGCGCCTGTGCCCGCGGGAGAATACTTTTTCCCTCACCGGTCGCCGCGCGCCGCCAAAAGACCGGCAATAAAATCGCGGACCCGCTGCCGCTCGGCGGGGGTGAGCTGCCGCAGCAGCCCCTCCAAATCGGGGGAGGCGGCAGGGGAAAGGACAGGCGGCTCCACCAGCGGGGAGGTGCCGCACAGCCAATCCACCGAAACGCCGTACCGCTCGGCGATCTGCGGCAGTCTGCCGCGGTAGGAGGTACTGCGCCCCGCCCGCCAATCGGCAATGATGTTACCGTTTTTGTAGCCGAGGGAGCGGGCAAATTCGGCGTCGGCGCCGTGCCGCTCGGGGATCAGCGACAGAATTCTTTGCAGCATGATATCCATATTTGACCTCCTTGTTTTGGCGAAAACCATAAAAACTCACGAAATGCGTGAAAACACTTGAAAACACATAAAACATGAGTTACAATAGAGATTGGGAGCATTTCCCGTAAGCTCATATTCTCTTGTTTTCTGCGGAAATTCGCCTGTTCTTACAAGTCTATCGTACACCGGGACAGCGGATTTGTCAAGAGCAAAAACACATGAATAATGAGCTTTTGGAACAGGGCAGGGTAGGGGGAGCCGCCGAATTCCACGGGAAAATGCCCAAAGCAGAGAGGAGGAAAACAAAATGGAACCGGAGATCGCAGTGGCTGCGCTGGCGCTTTTTGGCAGTCTGTGCGGCACCTACTGGGCGAACCGCCGGGCATCGGCGCTGATCGCCTACCGGCTGGAGCAGCTGGAGAAAAAGGTGAACAAGCACAATTCCGTCATAGAGCGGCAGTACGAGCTGGAAAAGAAATTTGCGGAGCATGAGCGGGACTATGCCGCTGTCTGCCGCCGCATAGAGGAACTGGAGAGAGGAGCATGACAATGAATGAATTTGTGACATGGCAGGTGCTGGGCAACTATGCCGGTGCCGTGATGATGGTGACGCTGATCACGCAGTTTTTGAAAAGCACGCCGCTGGGCAGATGCAATGCCCAGCTGGTCGCCTACGGCATCGCCGTGCTGCTGCTTTTGGGGGCGGAAGCCTTTGGCGGGCAGCGGGTGACAGTGCAGGGGGTGACGCTGTGCCTGATCAATGCCGTGATGGTGGCGCTGGCGGCAAACGGCGTCTATGACGCCGCGACCACCACCGCCCAACCCGCCGAATACCGCCACGAGGAGTAAAAAAGAGAACCCTTTTGGGGTTCTCGGAAAAACGGGGTTTATCTTAGTTCCAAAAGGCGTTCCAGCGGAACATTGAGCGCCTTGGAGACCTCCAGCAGCAAGCCGACGGTCGGTTTGCTGTTGGCGGTTTCCACCCGCTGGATATGCTGATGACTGTAACCGGTCATTTCGGCAAGCTCCATTTGGGTATAGCCGGCTTCCTTGCGGCAGCGCATAATGTTCAGCCCTATCTGCACATATTCGTTGTAGTGTTTATCCATACGCCGCCACCTCTTTTCTTCATCTCTTATTTTAGAGGGTTTCGGTGCTGATTTATCCAACCCAATATAATAAAAAATTCAAATTAGGTTGTACTTTATTATCCCATGCGCTAAAATGAGAAAAAATGGGAGGAAAAGACTATGATGGACAACAAGTTTGAGCAGGCGTTTGGGGAATATCTTGACAGCACCGAATATGAAGAAATAGCCGACACAATGTTTGCGGCGACCCGCAATGCCTTTTTGGCGGGGTGGAAAGCGGCAGGCGGCAGCCAGCCGCTGCCGGCACACATTTTCGAGGTGTTCGGTAAGCAGGAGCTATCAACAAGAGCAGAAACGCAGGAAGCACTTGCCGAGCACAAAAAGTAAGGCAAGCAGTGATTGGGACAGGAACCCCCTCCCCCGCTTCGGGGGAGGGGAGGGGAAGGGGGCAGATGTGCCCGCAGCCCCTTATAAGCACCGTTTAGCCCACGCTTCGGGACGGCATAGCCGTTCCGAGCGGGCGTTCCGGTGCGTGGGGTCTCGGGGTGTCCCCGAGCGTGTTTTGCTTCCTTTTGCACGAGCAAAAGGAAGTCCCCGCCGGATAGGCGTACAAATTGAAACCTTTTGTATGGCTTTGCGACGCTGTTAGGCGAGATGGAACTATTACCTTAGTCTCTGCCGGCAACCCCTCAGTCAGCCATGCGGCTGACAGCTCCCCTTACACAGGGGAGCCGAATTCAGGTCGCGGCGCGCAGGTGCGGGAACTGGATTTGACGCCGCCGGAATTGATTTTCACTGTCGATGCGCGTATCCGCACCCCTCGACGGAAGAAAATAAAGAAAAATGCAGGAAAAAAGTCATTGACAAATGGGACACCGTGGCATATAATAGCCACAAACAAAAACCTGTGATCGAGAAGAGTAACCGGTCAGTTTTCGTTCCCAGCGAGCCGCGGAGGGTGCAAGCGCGGCAGCGGAAAGAGCGGCGAATGGACTCGTGAGGGCGGACGAACCCGCTGCAAGGCGGCAGTAGTAACCGACGGGAGACCGGACCCGTTACCCTTCCCGGCTTACATCATGTGTGTAAGAACAGAGCGGACGCCGATGGCGTCAAGCGCGGGTGGTACCGCAGAGCTTTTGATTTTAAGCCCTGTCCCAAGCAATGACTTGGGACGGGATTTTTTATTTTACCGGAAAGGAGCGGGAGCTGTGAAAAGAAAATTTGCGGTGGGGCGGCGATGGCGCCCGCTGACTGAAAAAACCGACCGAAAAATAACCGACTAAACCACCGAGAAAAGGAGAAAACCCCATGAAAACCAACCTGAAAAAACTGTTCGCATTCCTGTTCGCCGCCCTGTTTGTCGCATTGTTTGCCGCCTGCGGCGAAACCACAAAGGTTCCCGTTATCGGCATCAGCCAGTACGGGGAGCACGAAAGCCTGGATAACTGCCGTGAGGGCTTCCTGCAGGGGCTGAAGGACGCCGGACTGACCGAGGGCACCGACTACACCATCGACTACCAGAACGCCGGCTTTGATGACAACATCACCAAGCAGATCGCGGAGAGCTTCAGTGCCAACAATGTCGCCCTGATGTGCGGCATTGCCACCCCCAGCGCCACCGCCTGCTATGCCGCCGCCGAGAATAAAAATATCCCCGTCATCTTTACCGCCATTACCGACCCTGTGGAGGCGAAGCTGGACACCGGCAATGTGACCGGCACCAGCGATAAGCTGGCGGTGGAGGGTCAGCTGGAGCTGATCCGTGCCCTGCAGCCGGAAGCCAAGACCATCGGGATCCTGTACACCACCAGCGAACCGAACTCCGTTTCCGCCATTGCCGAGTACAAGGAGAAAGCCCCTGCCTACGGCTTTACCATCGAGGCGGTGGGTGTGACCGCCCAATCCGAGGTGGTGCAGGCGTGCGATACCCTGCTTGCCCGCGGCGTGGACTGCATGAGCAACCTGACCGATAACAATGTGGTAGGCGTGCTGCCCGCCATTCTGGAAAAGACCAACGCCAAAAATGTGCCGGTTTACGGCAGCGAGATAGAGCAGGTGAAAAAGGGCTGCGTCGCCTCCATCGGCATTGACTACTACGAGCTGGGACGGCAGACCGGCAAGATGGCGGCAAAGGTGCTGAAGGGCGAAGCCACCTGCGAGGAGATGCCCTATGAGACCATCAGCGAGTACGGGCTGTATGTGAACTACAC
>JBNMIL010000012.1:0-25285 GCA_050873265.1 Angelakisella sp.
CGGGTTTTGTACCTCTACGAAATTACACTACTCTCAAACGCGGCTGTTGTGGGGTCATCGGTTGTTGTGGTTTTGTACCTCTACGAAATTACACTACTCTCAAACCTGCGTCCCGCCTTGTGCCCGCTATGGTCGGTTTTGTACCTCTACGAAATTACACTACTCTCAAACCTCCGCAACAGGTTTAATTCCAGCATTTACGTTTTGTACCTCTACGAAATTACACTACTCTCAAACATTCCCCATTGAGCCGCCAAAAACGTCATAGTTTTGTACCTCTACGAAATTACACTACTCTCAAACATAACCATCGCCAATAAGATTATAACAAGAGTTTTGTACCTCTACGAAATTACACTACTCTCAAACAACACATAAAGCTAAAGGAATAAATCATAAGTTTTGTACCTCTACGAAATTACACTACTCTCAAACCTCAATTTCGGCTTCCATATCCGCGTCAATACGCGGAAAAAGCGGTTACGAGCCGCCGGAAGCGAATTTGACAGTGTAATTTCTACTTCTATTTTAGAATTCGCACAGATCAATGTCAATAGTTAAACGCCGTTCAATTGACAATTTTTTACGCTCCACACTGTCCAGCAGCAGTACACGGTAGCCATGCTCCAATGTTGTTTGCAGAAAGTGCTCCACCGCGGAGTCATCAAAAAAACAGCGCAGGTTCACCAGTACAAACAGCTTATCGCGGTCAAACTCCCGGATCAGCTCCATGTAATCCACCAGCCGCTCCAGAGGATCTTCATACTCATCACGCAGGGCGATCCCCATTGCCTTTATCACACCGGCTGTCGTGCATCGCTCGCACACAATGTCGCAGTCGAAGGCAAACGCCAGTTCATTCATGTACTGCTCCAGCCGCTGCAGGATATCCGCGGTTTTCAAAAAGAAATCCTCGCCGGCTGCCATCTGCTCCATCGCCGCGGCTATTTTGTTCAGCAGCGGCTTTGTGTTCAGGTTGAATTGCAGACAGTTATCCAGCAGCTCTACCATGCTGCTTATCGATAGGGTCTTTCCGTTTTCCGATAAAACGAATTGCCCCTCCTCCCCGTTTTTCTGGGCATACAGATCCATCATCAGCGTGCGGAAAAATGCTGGGTTCTCGATCACCAGCGCGGGGACTTCCCTTCCCGCAAAGTCAATGATTGTTTCCATTTGGGGATGACACAGTATCATAGCTCAATCAACCTTTCATCGCTGTCCACTACATCGCAGGACCACTCACCCACCACATACTCCATCTTGGCAAACTGCTTTTCCGTCACCGTCAGCATCTGCACCATGCCCTTGGGCGGCTTGTTTTTACGGATATTCTCCGCCATGGTGCCCTGCGCCGTGCTGTTCACCAGCAGCTTGCAGTACACCGATTCCTGCATCATCAAAAAGCCGTTTTTGACAAGGAACCTCCGGAACCGGCGGTAATTCCGCCGGTCCGTAGAGGTCTCTGTCGGCAGGTCAAAAAACACCATCATTCTCATAAATCTATAGCTCATAGCGCCAAAACTTTATCGCGGTCAGGTCGCCGCTGTTCAGTGCTTCCAGCACGCTTTTGGTGTAAATGGAAATGGCATTCAGCACGGTCTGCTCGCTTTCACCGATCTGCACCCGGTCGTTCATCACATTGAACAGACTGCGCTTTGTCTCTTTCTCAAATTCCTTTGGCATAGCTTTGTAAACCGTGCGGTCTATCAGAATGCGGAACGGCTCCATCAAATCGCTGCTCAGGTTAAAGCGGTTAAAGACATTTCCATGGTGCAGCCCCAGCTGCGTCAGGTAGCCGTTGGACGCCACCTCGCGGTTGAAGGCGGAAAGCAGGATCGCATACCCATAGTCCAGCGCCGCGTTGATGGGGTTTTCCGCCGGTCTGGTAAACTCCATGCCGAACAGGGCGTTAAAGTAGACCTTCGCTGCGTGCCCCTCGCGGTTCGTCGCGTCCTGGAACTCGATCTGCCCCAAATAGCTTTCCAGCAGCTCCGCCTCTTTTATGTGGGAAAGCTCCCGCAGAAAAATAGACTGGTTGCGGATCTTCTCCGCTACGACCGCGCCCCACACGGCGCCCATCACCGGCTCGGTCCATGCCATCTGCATCCGGATCTTGCGGGAGGTATCGTGACAGCCGTAATAGGGCACCAGCTCCGCCTGCGGGGTACGCTTACTGTCGCAGAAGATGACCTTGATCTTGCGCTCCACCAGCTCGGAAAGCAGGCAGCCGGTCATGGCGACGGCGGGATTTTCGATCAGCAGGATCGCGATCTCGTCCAGATAGATACGGCTGACCTCCTCGCCGCGCACGACCATGTAGCCCATTTTCAGGTCCAGCTTGCAGCGGCTGGAGATCACCACCGTCCGCCAGCTCATAACAGCTCCAGCAGGTTCTCGCTGGTACTTTCAAACAATCCGGCAGCCGACCGGTCAATCATGCGGACATCGCGGTATTTCTTCTTCCAATTGGAAAGGCTGCTGCTTATTCTAATGGAGCCTGCCATTTTTGCCCCGCCTACGACAGTAAGATCACAATTGCTCTGTTTGGCATTCAACAATCCCATCAATCCCAAAAGGCAACAGATCTGATCTGTTATTTCTGCCTGCGTAAACATTTCTCTGCCTTTCACAAGGGTCTCTATCTGGTTCCCCGGCAGATTGCAATAGGGGCGTTTTCCCAGTTTTTCAATAAGCAGGTCATATACCGCAAGATTGTCCTCTTTCGAGAGCTTATCGTGCTTCTGATCCGGCAAGAGCGTCGAGTTAGTCTCGCGCTTTCTCATAAAAGATTCCATTGTTTTAACATAAGTTTCCTTTTCTTTTCCAAGCACGAGGGCACAAAGTGCGGAAAGCAAAACTCTACTTCCCCCACTATCTTTCCCCGACAGCGTCACCAGCGTCCCGTCCAGCGAAAACACCGTATTGACCTTCAGCGGTCTGCCGTTCAGCAGCAGCTCCATATTCTGCGGTGCCTTGCCCGTGATCCTCTCGATCATTTCCGCTGTATAGGCATAGGCAAACTCTGCGTCCCGCAAATAGCGGTCGGCGTCTATCAGGTTCACAGGGACGATCATGACCTCCCGCTTGCCCTTCACCTCAAACCGCGCCAGCACAAAGAACGATGCCGTCGGCTTATTGTACCCGCCGTACTTTTCCGTCGGCAAACCCTTCTTCAATGGGATCAGGTTTTCGCCTTTCTTTACCGGCTGCTGGTCAAACAGTCCGCCCTTGCGGCAGAAGGCATATCGGGTCAGGTGCACAGCGTTTTTGCCCATTGTCTTTTTTACGCGCGCAATATCCGTCTCCCCGTTCCAGTAGCAGGTCTCGCCGTGCTTCTGCGGCTTCTGGAAGATCTTTTTCACCTGCACATTATAGGCACTGTCAAGGGAAAACCAGTTCCTTGTAAAGCGCTCGTGGTACACATTGCCCACAACAATATTAAGGTAGGCGTCTTTTGCGTGGTGCAGGTCATTGACGGCTCGGCTCTTCAGCAGGTCAAATTCCTGCCGGAATTCCGAAACCATGCCGGCTTTAACATAGATGATCTCGGTCTGGGGGTACCTCTCCCGCAGCAGGGTCGTGACCGCCTTGGTGGATTGGCGGGTCTCCACCAGCTGCCGGTTAATAAAGCCCTGCTTTTCATCATTGGTAAAGGGGGTCAGCCGCGTCAGCCTGCGGTACTTCTCGTCGGTCATCAAGCCGACCTCCTTCAGGTGCTTCCAAAAGCCGCCCATCGCCCCGCGGATATCCTCCGGCAGCGGATAGCTGTCGCTCTTTCTGCCGTTCAGCTCGGATTTGACCAGCACAAGGTTATTCATTATGCTGTCGTCCTTGACATAGCACTGCGGGTAGATATGGTCCAGATTATAGGTGCCGTCCGTCAGGTGCTCCAGATCAATCGACTGTCCCGTATAAGCACACTTACCCAACTGCAAAAAGTACAGGAACAGCCGGTCGCTCTGCAGCCGGTTATCCGCCATGTCGCCCAGTTCCTCCAGCTTTTCCGTCAGGCGGCGTGTTTCATCATTCTTGATCTGCTTGTAAAGCTCCAGCAGCTGGACTTTTCGCGTTTTGGTGCGTTTTCCCTTCTGCTCCGGCGCCCCGCCCCGCGCCATTTCCACAAAGATCTTGGCAGGCGGTGCCCCCATTGCCTTTACCACGTCCTGCACAATATCCACCGTGCGGAAAATGGGTCTCTTTACGGCATTGGAAACATACAGCTCGGAAAGCCGGTCGTTCAGTGACTGCGGATGCTCTGCGTAATACTCCTCGCTCATCTGCGTGATCTGCTCGGCAAAGCTGTATCGATCCGAAAGCAGCTGCATCAGGTTTTCATTGGTGTTCCACAGCATCTCCATAATGCTGTAAGCCTCTCCGTCAGAACTTTTCTCTGTCCCGTAAACACCTGTCAGGAACCTACCGGAAAGCCTCCCGAATTCCTTCAGGTTCTGCCGCAGGAGATAGTCGGCGTCCTCCTTGCTCAGCTGCGGATAGCTCTCTCCCAGCCACCTGCGCATTCTGGGCTTGTCCTCGGAATACGCTGCGTGCCGGATGATCTCCTCGGCATCGGCTTCAGTCAGCACGCCGCTGTTCAGCAGCTTTTTAAAGATGTGATACGGCTTCAGATTGGCTTTCACCGTCTCGTCCAGACCGGATATCGTATCTGTTTTCTCCATGTATCCGCGCTGCACCAAATAGTCCTTGATCTTCTTCGGTGTTACGCGCGGATAGTTCTCAAACAGATCATGGAATATTCCCTGCTTCCCCTCTACGGATATCCTGCGGTCATTGATCTTCAGGTTATTCAGCTCGTTCAGCACCATAAAGCGGCTGTACAGCAGCGAATTGACCGGCAGTACCTCCTCGGCAGGGAGATAGGTACAGCGGTTCGTCATTCTGGCGATGAAGCCCTTTTCACTCGCATCAAAATCAACCAAGTTTTCAAAGTTCCACGGCAGGAGCTTTCCCTCCGCCTTGCGTACGATCCACGCATTTTCCCTGCCATCGGTCTTTTTCAGTGGACCCACAAAGTACGGGATCCTGAACTCAAAAATCGAAAGGATCTTACGCTCCACGGAAATTCCGTCCTCGTCAGTCTCGTTCAGGAACGCGCAGTATTCCTTCGCGCGGCACAGGATCTCCGCCAACTCATAACGGTAAAGCTGCTGCGGGATCACGCGGTTATCCCCGTCCTTCTGTTTCGGCAGGAATGTCCTTGCCTCCAGCCGCTCCATCATATCGTCGTACAGGCGTTTATCCTGTTCCTCCACCGGTATGCCCCTCATCTGTTTTGTCACAAAATCGCAGAAAGCGTCCTTGCCCGCCGTGGATTTTACATCTTTCCGCTTTTCTTCGGGGAGGGACTTCACATTGCGCGTATAGAAAACATAGTTCCCAGCTACCGCGTCGCGGAAAAGTCCGTTATACTTCTGCGGACAGTATTTCATCACAAGGTATTTCAGTGTTTTCAAATCTTTTTTATGCTGCTCATATACCGCAACTTTGCCTGCCGAAATACAGGAGGCGTCCTTCATCGCCTTTTTCAGCTGTGCGCAGTCCTTCATGGCACGCAGCTTCTGCAGCAGCACACCGTCCTCCTCCAGCTCCGCCGCAATGCGGGCAAAATCCTCATCGTTCATTGCCAAAGAGACCGAATCCACTTCCTCATACGCCTCATTGCCAAATATCTCCGCCGGTTTTACCTTGCCGCCTGCCAGCAGGCTCACCAGTTTGTCCGGTCGGAACGGCATGTCCTCCGAGATCTCCTTGCCGGGCTTGCTTCCACCGAACAGCTCCGCACGGAACGCTTCCTCTTTCTTCTTTATGCCTGTTTCCTGCTGCAGGATCGTAAGGATCGTTTCCGCTTTGATCTCCGCGTTCCATGGGAGCGTGTACCCCTGCTCGTTCAGGTATTCGCAAAAATCACGGTACACCTTATTAAAGTCCAGAACCTCCGCCACATGGTCTGCCGGTACGTCAAACAAAAAATGTCCGCGGTTGGCGACCAGCCACGCGCACGCCAGGTAAACCAGCCGTACATCATGCGGCTGGGTACTGTTCATCAGCTCCAGTATCAGGTGATGGATCGTTGGGTACTTTTCGTGGTACTCCTTATCAGTAATGCCCTCGCCCGCAAAGATCTTCACGCCATGCTGGGCGTCCTCCTCGTAAAGGGCGCTCTCCTTGCGGCGAATAAAGAAATGCGGGTCTGTTTTGCCGATCTCCGCCGCAAAAAGCTCATTGAGCAGGTTTACACGCTGCTGTGTCCTGTCCAGCCTTCTGCGGGCAGTCCGGTGCGCCCTGCGGTCTGCCGCCGTGTTTGCCGCCTCAAACAGCGTAGCTCCCCACATCGGCTCCCCCCTAAACTTTTTCAGGGTATAGTTTTCATCGGTGACCGCGTAGCCCACCGAATCCGTTCCGATGTCCAACCCAAGATAATAGATATTTTCTCTCTCCATGTTGACAAACCTCCTCATGTTGTTTATAATATTGGTGGATGTTAATTCATCCACGAAATTACACTACGAGTTCAAATAAAAATCTTTTCAACGCGTCGGGTCGCACCGGCAGCACAGCGTGTGCAAGAAAGGACCTCTTTTCGGGGGCCTTTTTTATTTGCAGATTATATCCTCCTCTCTTGCATCTTTCTGCGCGTCGCCGCATTGCGATCTTGTACAATAAATTTTATCATATTGCAGCAAAAATAGCAATCATATACAAGAATATTTTGTCAAAGCAGGGGATCGTTATTCCTGCCAATACTTTGCTTGCCCGTTTCCGAATATGATTCCAAAGCCAAAAGAGCTACCTGACTTCATTTGAAATCAGATAGCTCTTTTCTTCTGAATAATGAAATTCCGTTGCCAAATCGTTGCCACGAGGGGCATCAAGGCTTAAAAAGTCCAGTGTTTACGGGGGTTTTTGAACCTCCACAATCATTCCCACTCGCTCCCTAAAACCGTGACCTAAACGATTTTGTATATGTGGTTTAGCTCCGATTATTAGGATTACTTAGATTATCCAAAAATTACGGTATATCATAATTCCTGTTGTCATTGTGTTGTCAGTTATAACGATTTTTTTATTTTACATGTCGGCGTACTATCTTTATGATCAATTGCTTCTTTTATATCTAAGTTTGGGTATTTAACAAAGTCATCCCAGTCAACAACATATATGTACCCATTATCAATATTTTCTTTTAATATTGGAAAAAGGTTGTCTTTCTTGTAATAATCATATGTACCATTTTTGTTCGGAAGAATTACTGCAAGAATTGCATTATTATGACTTGTTCTATCGCTTCGAGTAGTTTCTCTTAATGAGTAGCTAATTTCCCAAGGAATCCATTGCGATCTCTGCCATCTTCCGGCTTCTTTCATATTTGGAGATATAAGCACTATCGTAACAGTGCTGTCATAAATTTTATCCTTTAAATGTGCCCAAATAGCATCCTCTGACCACGAAGATATATCTTCGTCGCTTTTTTCCCCTTTATATATGTCATCGTCTGATAAAATGTTGTCCTTTATATAATTAACATAATCACAAGGCCAAGTCGGTTGAAGAACATTCGGTATTTCTTTTACATCATTATCTTTGTATTTATAAGAAACAAATATTTTTCTTCCCATAATTTCTCCCTTCATAATTCTTAATTAGCTATCACATTTGAGCCTTCAAGCAACGCGACATCTTTATAATTGTCGTCAATAAACCATTTGCTTTTTTCGAGTAAAATAGAAAAATGACCTTTGCATATATCAGCAGTATCTATATAGTAAATGGGCTTGTTTAATTCATAAAAATAATTCAATTCATATTTACACCATACTGAAGATATCGAGTAATCTGATTTAACGAAAATAAGAGCAGAAGATTGTTCGAGTCGCTTTTCAATTACATTGAGCGTCGCTTCACATAATAAATTTCGTTTTAAATAATCCGAATCATTTATCCAATCACAAAATATATTGTTTCCCTGATTATTTTCAAATTCAATAAGTTTTTGAACAACTCTGCTGTCCTTATAACTGTGAGATATAAAGAAATCATAACTTTTGATTTTTTGCTCTTTTGAATTGTTGATTCTGTACTCAAGTTCAGCAGGTGTTTTCTCAATATGAGAAATTTCGTTTGGGTAAATATTTTTTAAATAATTCCTCCGTTTTTTGTTATTCGAATGTATTTGCATATATTTTTGTTTTCGGGCTCTCGGATGATAGTTGAAGCTTTGCAGATATGTAAATGCTTCTTGACGAAGTTGCTTGTTTAATTCTATATCATTGAGCTTGAAGAAGAATTGAACGATTTTAGGACTGTAGTATTTCTTTAACTCGGTTAGTATGTAAAGCTTGTCTTTCTGACTTGTGTTTTTTCTTTCATATAATCCGATTAATTGATCTAAATATTTAGGGGTTACCTGCTGAACTTTTGACATTGCTTTTTCGATTTTGCGATCGATTTTTTCAATTTTAGGCTTTCGTTCAGTTAATAGCTTTTTTCGTGCAAAACATGCCTCTTTTTCAGAAAATTTATTATAATATGTCGACTTGCTCTTTGTGGAAAGAATAATCTGGTATTGTTTGGCATCTTCCAGCAGAAGTTCCGCTGTCTTCATATCATATCTTTCTTTTCCAATCTTTTTCTTTAAAAATTTATCTTTTTGAGAATAATAATTATATTTAGCTTGTACAGAATTCCACTCGTGTGGATAATATAACTTAAGTGCTTTTATAATATCTGCTTTTGAATAATCTCGAGGTAAGGTCGGATATATTTCCTTTAATTGATTGTTCCACATTGATAGTATTTCTCTGATATCCGAATCAAAAATATGCTTAGTAACACCTGGCATTTGTTTCTCCTTGTTTTCAAATTATATGGGTAATAAATATAATGCCAGCACAAACCAGCGCTAACGGTAAATAGAACAATATTTCTGTTTTTGACAATAAACAACTGAAAAAACAGTTTTTTTCACTGCAGAACTCCTCTTTAGTTGCTTTCATTGAAAAGTCAACATCTTTTTCATTGAGCAATCTTACTTTATTGTATAAATCTCGATATAGGCGTTCTTGAAGTAAATAGTACGAGTCTAACCCCCAAAAAACCACTATTGGTATATACGCAATTAAAAAATATAGTTTATCTGTGCCTTTTGACGCTAATGCAAAAATACCAGCAACGAGGGTTACAGCCCAGCCCTTTAACATAAATGAATTGCTAGCCATACGATTGATAACGCCTTGAACCATCTCTAAATGTTTTATTTTATTGTTGTTTTCCATATAAGTCAACTCCCATTATTTATTATGAGCCTTTGCTGCTTTTTCAACCCAATTGGCCATATTTAAATAACCTTTCTGTGAAACATAATCGTAAATTCCATCACAAACATTGTCAAAGAATGCAGGTGAACCATCCTGATAATGCCCTATAATTGTATGTGGGTTTGCTTTAGATGAATGTTTAAGCGTACGCATATCCTGTATACCGTGTATATAAACTCCTATCAGACCATTTCCTCTCTCTATGCTTTTGCATATTTCGTATTGAACAAATGGTCTATTAAGGGTTTCGCTACCTAATAATACAACAGTGACGGATGTTCCTTTAAGTTGCTTATCAATCCAATTATAAACAGCCTGATTACCTTTACGTTTTGTTTGCTCGAATTCTGCTTTATCAACAAAACCAGCAGCCTCTTTTCCTTGCGTAACCCAACTGTTACGTACAGTCATAGAGCGATTTATATCATTATCATAATGGAAACTAAAAAATACTCTTCTTGCCATATGCTTTTTTTCCTTCAACTTTTGATACTCATTGTGTGTAGACTTTTTGTGTTCATCCATATTATACTATATAATTGGAGGATTGTAAATATGGATATAGTAAAAGTGTTCGGAAACAACCTGCGAAAATATCGCAATGAGCTTGGTCTATCTCAAGAGGCATTTGCTGACAAATGCGGTCTGCACAGAACATATATTAGCGCTATTGAATGTTATCGCCGGAGCATTGCTCTTGAAAATGTTCAACGTATTGCCGATGCTCTTGGGATCGAAGCATATAAATTATTTATCGAAAGCGAGGAACAAAAATGATTTATACACTTGAAGATTTTATTCGGGAATACTCAAACATTGTTAATATGGGATGGGTAAAAACTCATCGAGCTGGTCCAACCGGAATTGGAAAAACATTAGAAGATCTTCTTGGCATACAGGAAAACAACATTGATGGTCCTGATTTCGGCGACTATGAGCTGAAGTCCTGCCGCATCAATTCCAATAGTATGCTTACAATGTTTACAAGAGCTCCAGAGCCGGGCGGTGCAAATACATACCTAAGATTGAAGTATGGCTATTCAAGTGGTGCTTATGATAATGACGAGAAGGTATTGCACGCCACACTTTCAGCCGACCGATTTACCCCTATTTCAGACACTGGTCATCGCTTGAAAATTACTTGCTTGGATGATGGCATATACATCGAATCCGAAGAAGGAATAGAAAACATTTATTGGTCCCGCACTGCGCTAAAGCGCTGCTTTGAGAAAAAGTACAAGAACAAGTTTGTTTACGCAAAGGCAGATTCTCGTGGTGAAGGTGCATCTGAAGAATTTAAATTCCGAGATGCATACGAGGTTTCCGGATTCAATTATGATTCCTTTATCGCTTTATTAGAAGCCGGAAAAATATATGTTGACTTGCGAATTGGGCAATATCATAGCGGTAGAAATGCGGGAAAAACGCACGATCACGGAACCGGTTTTAGAATTCGTGAATATGACCAGCCATTTTTATTTACAAACAACCTAAGAATAGTTTGATTGTATAGCGGAGAGTACTTGCTCTCCGCTATTTCATCATCTCTTTCGCAATACAACAATATGTTCGTTTGTCATTGTTTCTGCTTTAACTCCGCTCTCGTTTGTTGGAGAGTTAAGCGAAGGCATAACTTTGTTGATGATATTTCTATCAATCGTATAAACGTGCTCAAGGCCGTAGCTGTCAGCAATTTCCGTGATGATGACATCGGTTTTCAATAATTCGCCCTTTACGGTTCGATTTCCTACGACCCAGAAGTGATAACCACCTATCTTTGTTTTTTCAGAAACGGCTTTAATTGAATTTTTGAGGTCATTATAGAAGCTATAAACATCTCCAGCTCTTTCGAGATCTTTGTCTTTGATTCTGAATAATGATTCTCGCAAAGATTGGCTCGGTATGGTATATTCAAAGCCGTTTCTGAATTTGGCACCACCCATCAAGGATTTATCAATGCCCATTATTTCCTTTTCGGACAAATTGTCTATTCCAAGCCACTGTAATGATAATCTGCTATATTCGCCATAGGCTACTGTTGTTCTACTGTCTCCATATGGAGGAGAGGTAACAACCAAATCAATCGATTCATTTGGCACATCCTGCAATACGGTAGCATTGTTTTGGAAAATCGTCACTTTACTGTTCGTTCCGGTGTCCGAACAAGCTTCAACAAAAGCGTTCATTTTTTCTATGTTTCGCTGCAAAATCGTAGAAAACTCTTTGATGACATCAGGAACGAATTTTGCCACTTTCACAGGAGGCATTCGGAACATTTTGAACTCTCCGTTCCGGCGATTAGAAACAAGGCGGATTGATTCACTAAATGCAACGAAAGCGAAATTCCGCATATTTTTATCTTCTATTTTATTGATTTCATCTTTGATGATTTGCAAAAGGAGGATTACTCTTGGCTTAAACCAATATCCAATGTTCTTGAATGATGGAATGTTAATGTCAACATTGTTCTTTTCGCAATACTCTGTAAGATAGTGTGGTGCATTATCACCCCAGCCGTGTTTGGCCGTCAAATCAAGCTCATAAGCATTTGTCAGCACATCATCGACGGAATCTATTTGCAGTATGTACTGTTCATATCTGCTTCTGATAGAATCCAACAGCTTATTTGCAGCCGACTGCAACATACTAATGTCCAGTTGAGTTGTTTTTACTTTCGCTAAAAACAGTGCCAGCGGATTGATATCGTTGCCTACCACATTTGGAATTCCTGAAAGCAATCCCTCGACAAGGACAGTACCAGATCCGGAAAAGGGATCAAATAACGATGAAATCGGCATAATGCCTTTCATAATTTTGATAATATTTCGGCTGATTGGGCAGACCATCATTGCGGGATAACTATGTATTCCGTGAGTATATTCTCTGGTATCATCTTCTTTAAAGTCCCAATAGTTTTCCGGGAGTTGTTGGAGCAAAGATATTAGTTTTTTGTCAGTGTCCGTCATCTTTTCGGATTTTTGCGCACCCATTTTTTCACTGTCCTTTACGGGGGATATTTCGCCTTCGTGTGTTTTAATTTCAACGGTACAAATTGTGTCGTTGTGCCAGCCGCCGTGGGGTACTAAAAGAACTTTTTGTATTTCAAAGCCATATTTATACCCTATTCCTCCGCTATTCCATCCGAAAGTAATTACCTTGCCTCCGATTTTAACAATTCGTGAGATCTCTCTCTTATGATTTCCCCAAAAGGACGCTTTTGTAGTATCCCAAGTTACGCTATAACCCACATTGTTATAACATTCACTTACTTGGCGAGGCGAATAGGGTGGATCGTACAAGACACCATCAACAGAATCGGTATCAAACATCTTTAAGAAATCAAGCGCATCCAAGTGATAGTCCGTGTCGAATTCTGTGCTTAAATCGTTTGTAATGGACGCAAGTTTGTTTCTGTTAGCAAACGGATCAATCCATATTCCGTCTGTTATTTCATCAACGATCAAATCGTGAATGGGCTTGATTTCAAATGTGTTCTTGTTGGGCATAGCCCATATACGTTCTATGGAAATATTTGAATTTACTTTTGCTTTTGGAGCTATTATTTTCTTTCTCGCATCGATTGGCTTATCTGCGTTTTCAGGTATAGTCCACACATTCCCAACACGCTGAGCACCATCAATTCTTCCTTCATTGCAAAGAACCTGAACCCTGCGGGGGGTCATTTCCCATCTTTCCGCAGCCTCTCTAACGCTAATATAATTCATAATACACCTCCAATAGCATTTTTATTATATACCGAAATGCGAATAATTGCAAGGGGCGTTTGCAAAAAACTATAGTTATTAATAAAAATAGCGGCAGGTATTCCCCCCTGCCGCCGTTGCGCTTATGCCCTATAAATTAGTTCGCTATTCACAATCTCCATAGCCTTATTTCGGATATTATTCATCCTGCCGACCCACTCCATTTGGTTGTCTGCCTTGAGTTGCTCTGTGACACCTTCCACCTCAGCCATCTGCTTTACCAGCCGAGAGAACATTTCCTCTGCCTGTCGGTCGATGTCGGCAAGGTAGCTGTTCAACTTACCGCTGGCGAGCAGCGCCGCATAGTTTGCTCGCCGATGCTCCTTCAGGTAACGCCGGTGGCGTTGTCCCCACACGCCGATGGGCTGCTGCTCTTCTTCGGGCAGTTCCAAATTGGGGAGAAGGTAATCCCCAACCTGTGTGTAAGTACCGCCCATTTCCTCAAAAATTGTTTTTGCCATTGTCTGTTCCTACCTTTCATAATTTGTATTTCTGCGCCTTGTGCGCTGGGTTTGCTTTCGCTGCTGCTCCATATCTTTCGCCTGTGCAATCAGATTATCAATCTGCTGACTGCCAAGAACCTTCCGCAGGAAGCGGAAATCTTTCAGTTCGGAGCGTAGGACTTCGTTTTCTCCTTTGAGCCGGTCGTTGGTGGCGCTCAGATGCTCGTTTTCCCGGTAGAGCCGCCCGTTGCTGTTGTTCAGCCGGTGGTAGCTGTCCAGTGCTTTATAATAGTGGTAGAATACCTCTCGGATGACCTCTTTCAGCTTTTTAATCAATGGGTCAACGAATCGCTGTTTGTAGGTCTTGGCGGTCATCAGAGTGGGCGGATCGGAGAGTTGAAACTCTGCATCCGACTCAATTCGCTGCTCCAACCGCTCAATGGAATGTGCCCCCTGATCGAAGTTGTCGATCCGATTCTGCACAGTTTCCAGCTCGTCCTGCTTTTCGGCAAGCGTGCTGTCCAGTGTAGCGATTTCTTTCTCTCGTTCCTGTTTTTTGTAGTCCAGAACGGAGAGGTGTTTTTCGTGGGTGCCTTTCTGCTCCCACTGAATGTCATACCGCTCCATCACGGCGGCAAGCTGTTCTTTTTCGGACTGTACCCACTGCGCCCACTCGGTAGCGCCTCGTGTGCCGCCCTTGAAGCCTTGCGCCGCCAGCGCCTGCTTCAGGGACACACGGGTGTCAAGTCCACGCTTGCTCCCGGTGGTAAATGGCACAAAGTCGATATGAATATGTGGTGTGGCTTCGTCCATATGGAGGTGCGCTGAGAATACCCGGAGGTTGGGATTTCGCTCCTGAAATCCTCGATAGTATTCATCCAATATGGTTTGTGCCAATTCTGCGTATTCGCCGGTAGAACTCATATCGTCCTTGTTCCCGATTTGCAGGATGATCTCGTGGAATGGCTTCTCCTGATTGCCGGAGCGAATTTTCTCATAGTAGTTCGGAATGCGCCGGTCTGCACGGGTCTGCTTCTCGTTGTAGCGTTTCAGGGCTTCATCGAAAAGTTGGTGGTACACAGTCTGGATGCGCTCGTTGCAGTAGTCGATGTTCAGATGAGTTCGGCTTCCGTCTACATTCTCCGCCCGAAATTTGCGGCTGTTGTGGTTGACAGATCCTTTGCCGACCTCGGCACTGATCGTTCTCTTCATAAAATCTCACTTCCTTTCTTCTTCCGGCCGCAGCCGGGGTTCTGTTACTCTTGTCAAGAGTAACGCAAAAGCACTTTTGACAGCCTGCGGCCATCAAAAGATGCTATTGCGCTCTCCGAGGGGACTGTGGGGCGTTGCCCCGGCAACTGCGGTTGCCTCCCCAGCAGGGCTGCCCTTTGAAAAGGTCACCCTGCACCCCGCCGAAACTTCTGTGACGGTGTGTGACGATAGTGACGGTATTTTTGATACCGCACCCACTCATAGAAATATCGTCACACCGTCACATATCGTCACGACCGCTCTGCCACTGCAAGTTTTATAGTGCGCTCGTTCCGATTGCGTCTGCTTTCATATCGGATGCCATATTCATTCAGTAGCCGTCCGGCGTTGACATTAAGTCGCCTTGTCAGAGCATTTGGCTTCATATCCACGCCGAGAATCGACGCAAGTTCCGTGGGCGTTCCTGCCCACTCCTTACCACCCGAAGAAAGAAAAGCCGAAACCTGTTCCAGCAGCGGCTCCGGCGGCGCTTTCCAAAGTTCCGTTTCCACACGCTCCAGCTCCCACGCAAGGGTTTCCTCGTTGCGGAAAAGGTGCAGCCGCTGATCCGGCTGATCTCTGCCGGATACATCAAGGCAAGCGGCGTTGCCGGTGCGCTTTTCCTTGGTAAGCAGAAATGCTCCATCCGCCGCACCCAGCAGTCCGTTGGTGCCGGAGATCATATCAAACTTATCGTCTGACTGCTGTTTTCGGGTGTGATGGACAAGAAGCAGACAGATGCCATAGCTATCCGCCAGCGCCTTCAACCGTGTGATGATCTGATAATCGTTGGCGTAGCTGTAGTTGTCCCCGCCGACCTCACGCACCTTCTGGAGCGTGTCAATGATGATAAGGGAAGTGTCCGGATGCTCCCGCAGAAAATTAGTGAGCTGCTCGTCGAGGCCGCTGCCAAGCTGACCGGCCGAAACAGAGAAGAACAGGCTCTCATTTTCTGCCGTGCCGAACATCCGATAGGAACGCTCCTGCAAGCGGCGGTAATCGTCCTCAAGCGCAAGATACAGCACCGTTCCTTTACGGACGGGATAATTCCAAAGCGGTGTGCCGGTGCTGATATGATAGGCAAGCTGGGTCATCAGGAAGCTCTTGCCCAGCTTCGGAGCGCCGACAAAAAGGTAAGTACCCCGGTAGAGCAGACCATCCACAAGGGGCGGCTTGCTCTGGTACACATTGTCCAACAGTTCAGACATTGACACGGTTTTCAAGTAGGACGGGTCCATCATTCGCAGAATTTCTCTCTGCATTTCATCAAACCCCTTGAAATTCGGGTCAAAATCGGTTAAACTATTGTCAGTAAGGTTCTGGGATGACTGCTCCGTATCTGCGCCAACAGATACAACGGGAGCGGTCATTTCTTTTTCTTTGTTCATTCAGATTCCTCCTTCATTCCGCCGAGAATATCGGCTATCATTTCAATTAGGTCAAGCAGCTCATCATTGACTGCGCCGCCAGTCTCAATGCGCTGCAATTCCAAAAGCACTTCGGCAAGCTGATTCCGCAGCGCCTTGAAAACTCTGGGATTGCCCTGCACCATCACATCCTTGTGGGTGAGCCGCCGGGTGATATAGTCCTGCTTTGTCAGCCCGGAGAGCTGCACGTAGCGTTCAATTTTAGCATCTTCCTCCGGCGATACCCGGAAAGCAACCGTTTTGCTGCGCCAGCGATTATGCTCGTCTCTGTTCTTCAATGACATCGTTCGCACCTTCCTTTCTGAATTGATTGAGCTTGTCTGCCATATCGCTTTGTGTAGAGGGGAACAAGTGAGCGTAGTTATAAGTGATATTGATACTTTCGTGTCCTACCCGGTCAGCGATCGCTACCGCCGAATATCCCATTTCAATCAGAAGTGAAATATGGCTGTGTCTCAAATCGTGGATTCTGATCCTCTTGACTCCTGCGGCCTTGGCACCTCTATCCATTTCGTGATGAAGATAGCTTTTCGTGACTTCAAACAGCCGGTCGTTTTTGCTGATTCGGTAGAGCTGTTTCATATAGTCCTGCATTTCTTCACAGAGGAACTCCGGCATTTTGATCGTCCGGTTGCTTTTCGGCGTTTTCGGGTCAGTGATGATGTCCCGGCCACCGATACGCTGATAGGATTTGCTGATCGTGACCGTCTCCCGGTCAAAATCGAAATCCGCCGGGGTCAGCGCCAGCAGTTCACCCTCCCGGATGCCGCACCAATACAGCATTTCAAAGGCATAGAAAGAAACAGGCTTGTCCATCATTTCTTCGGAAAATTTCTTGTATTCCTCCTGCGTCCAGAAAAGCATCTCTCTTGCTTTGGCCTTTCCCATATTGCCGACCTTAGCGGCAGGATTGTCTTTCAGCCCGTAGAATTTCACAGCGTGATTGAAAATGGCACTGAGCTGATTGTGCAGGGTTTTGAGATACACCGGCGAATACGCCTCGCCGCTCTTATCCCGACATTTGATCATCTCATTTTGCCAAGCGATAATGTCTTTGGGCTGGATCGAGTTCATTTTCCGCTTGGCGAAGTAGGGAAGCAGTTTGGTGCGGATGATATGCTCCTTGGTGTGCCAAGTGTTCTCTTTCAGCCGGTTCTTCATATCGGCTGTGTAGGTGTCCATAAAGCTCTCAAAGGTCATATCCAGATCGGCTTCCACCTTGTGGAGCTGTTCCCGCTCCCAAGCAAGAGCTTCTCGTTTGGTTGGAAAGCCTCGCTTCGTAGACTGATGGACTTTGCCCTGCCAATCCGTAAAACGGTAGTAGACCTTCCAAGTGTTGTTCTTGGTATCTTTGTAAACTGACATTTTTACCTCTCTTTCTGAACGGCACCGTAACAGGTGCGTTCCATAAAATATTGCTTGTTGACTCGTCCCGAAATCGTGAGGAAGCCTTTGCTTTTCAGTTCCTCATTCAGCTTCTGGACGATCTTGTAGGCGTAGGATTTGGAAATGCCCAATTCCTGCGCTACTTCCTCCACTCTCATAAAGCTTGTGTTTTCCATTTCATCACCCCTTTCGTATGGTTATAGTTCTCTTATTTAGTGTCGGAGAACTTTCTGGCCGCATTCCGATTTGCCCGAGCGGGTACGCCATTACCGTGACGTACGACGGATATTCTGCTGTTCGCAAACAGCTTAACGCTATTTGCTATAGCTATTATACTAAGCGAATTTGCTATTGTCAAGAGGCTTGCAGGAAAATATTTAACTTTTTTGCTTTTGCTATATTGACATAACTTAAATCTATATGCTATACTAATTGCACAATACATAAAGGAGTGTTGTGCTATGGCAATCGGTGAGAGAATTCGCTTTTTCCGTAATCTGCGGGGAATGACACAAAAATACTTGGGGCAGGTGGTCGGCTTTCCGGAAAAGACCGCCGACATCCGTATGGCGCAGTATGAATCCGGCAGCAGAACGCCCAAGGCGGAGCTGACGGAGAGCCTTGCCAGTGCGCTGGGCGTATCACCGCTGGCGCTGTCCGTGCCGGACATTGACAGCTATCTCGGCCTGATGCACACCCTGTTTACCTTGGAGGATCGCTACGGCCTGACGATGGAAACCGGCGAAACCGGCGTTTCCCTGCGTGTTGATCCCCGGAAGGGGAAGGACGCCGCTGAGCTTTCCGAAATGCTTGTTGCTTGGGCGCAGCAAGCGGAAAAGTATCGTAGCGGAGAAATCAACCGGGAGGACTACGACAAGTGGCGTTATAACTACCCGAAATATGACGAAGCCTCCGGCTATGTGAAAGTGCCGTCCCAGCAGCTTAGCGATGCAATGGTGGAGGCTTTCAAAGACAGGCTGAAGAACGATTAAATTCAGACAAAACAAAAAGAGCTATCTGACTTCTCTAACAGAAATCAGATAGCTCTTTATTCTTGGATAATCTAAAATGTTGTCATTTTGTTGTCACGAGGCAATTCCCGGGCGCAAAAGTCCAGCATTTTCAAGACTTTTTGGCCTTTCTGGTATTATTCCCACTCAATCGTTGCCGGCGGCTTGCTCGTGATATCATACACGATCCGGTTGATGTGATCCACCTCGTTGATGATCCGGCTCGAGACCTTCTCCAGCACCTCGTAGGGGATACGCGCCCAGTCCGCCGTCATAAAATCGGTGGTCGTCACGCCGCGCAGCGCCAGTGTGTAGTCATAGGTGCGGAAGTCCCCCATCACGCCGACGGAGCGGTTGTTGGTCAGCACGGCAAAGTACTGGTGTACTTTGCGGGAAAGCCCCGCCTCCGCCAGCTCCTCGCGGAAAATGGCGTCCGCGTCCCGCAGGATCTCCAGCTTGTCCTTCGTCACCTCGCCGATGACCCGGATCGCCAGTCCCGGGCCCGGGAACGGCTGCCGCCATACCAGATACTCCGGCAGACCCAGCTCCAGCCCCAGCCGGCGCACCTCGTCCTTAAAGAGCAGCCGCAGCGGCTCTACAATCTCCTTAAAGTCCACATAGTCCGGCAGACCGCCCACATTGTGGTGGCTCTTGATGACCGCGGCATCGCCTGCGCCGGATTCGATCACATCGGGGTAAATGGTGCCCTGTGCCAGGAAGTCCACCTTGCCGATCTTCTTCGCTTCCTCCTCAAAGACGCGGATAAACTCCTCGCCGATGATCTTGCGCTTTCTCTCCGGCTCGGTCACACCGGCAAGGCGGTTCAGGAACCGCTCCTCGGCATTGACACGGATAAACCTCATGCCGCGCCCCGCGAATGCCGCCTCTACCTCGTCGCCCTCGTTTTTGCGCATCAGACCGTGATCCACAAAGATGCAGGTCAGCTTGTCACCCACCGCGCGGTCCAGCAGGGCAGCCGCCACGCTGCTGTCCACACCGCCGGAAAGCGCCAGCAGCACCTTGCCGTCGCCGATCTTCTCGCGCAGCGCCTCTACCGTGCTGCGGGCATAGTCCTTCATGCTCCAGTCGCCCTTGGCATGGCAGATCTCATACAGGAAATTCTTCAGTATATCATTGCCGAACTGGGTGTGCTCCACCTCGGGGTGGAACTGCACGCCGTACAGGTTTTTTTCTTTACACTGAACGCCCGCGTTGGCGGTCGCCGCCGTGTGGCAGATGGCAGTAAAGCCCTCCGGCAGACGGCTCACATAGTCCACATGGCTCATCCAGCAGATGGCTTCCTCCGGCATGCCCTTAAAGAGCGGACAGGCGGTATCGTAGTGTACCGGCGTCTTGCCGAATTCACGGGTCGGCGCGCTTTTTACCTCGCCGCCCAGCACCTGGCTCATCATCTGCAAGCCGTAGCACAGCCCCAGAATGGGCAGCCCCTGCCCGAATACGGCGGGATCCACCTTCGGTGCGCCTTCTTCATACACGCTGTTGGGACCGCCGGTAAAGATGATCCCGATGGGCGCAAGCTCCGCTATCTTCTCCATCGCCTTCTTGTAGGGGTGCACCTCGCAGTAAACGCCCAGATCGCGTACCCGTCGGGCGATCAGCTCGTTATACTGTCCGCCGAAATCCAGCACCAAAACCGTCTCGTGTTTCATGTTCCACCTCGTTTATTCTTCTTTGCCGTTTTCCGGCTCAATATCCCAGTGTTTCGTCTATCAGCACCACTACCGTCTCCCCCACGCCCTTCATGGGGCCCATGTGGATGGTCATTCCCCGGCAGATGCGTTCGGGACTGCGGCAGTCATAGCACTTCATTTCCTCCGCCATGGCGCAGGGGGTCTTGCGGTTCAGCCGCTTGGCGTTCAGGGGACTTGCTATATTCCTTGCCCGCCAGATAGCGCCCTCCAGATCCGGTGCCAGCTTGTTCAGCCCCACAATGAAGTACACCTTCTCGGGACCGTACAGCGTTGCCGCCACGCGGTTGCCGGTGCCGTCTATATTCACCAGCTCGCCGGTCTCCGCCACGCCGTTGGCGCTGCTGATATATACCGGAGCCGTCACGCCTTTATCGGTGTCGCTTCTGTCCCAGCTTCTGCCCCGCGCGTAAACGGTGCAGCCCGCCGCCTCCAGCTTTTCGGGCAGCCCCATCTGGGCGGCGGTCATGCTGCCGCCCATGCCGATCTCCCGCCCCGCCAGCTCCGCGCACAGCGCTTCGGCGGCTTCGGCGCCGGCGGCGTAGTGCCGCACCGTAAAGCCGCGGGCTTTCATATTCTCAGCGGTTTTCTGCCAGTCCATATCTTCCTCCGTTTTCATCAGGCACGGTGCCATTTTACCCCCTCGGGGGTATCGGTCAGTACGATGCCGCGGGCGGTCAGCTCGTCGCGGATCCGGTCGGCGGCGGCAAAGTCACGGTTCTTGCGCGCCGCCTGCCGCTCGGCGATCATGGCGTCGATCTCGGGGTCGCTCTCCTCGGCTGCCGGCGCCTGCTTCTTTTCCTCGTGCTTTGCCGCCTCCTCAAAAAGCCCCAGTCCCAGCACCGTCTCAAATTCCCGCAGCAGCGCCGCCTTGGTCTTATCGTTGGTCTTGGCTTTCAGCACATCGTACACGGCGGTCACCGCCAGCGAGGTATTCAGGTCGTTATCCAGCGCATCGGTAAATTCCTTCCGCAGCGCGGCTGCCGTCTCCTCATCGATGGCGTCGCTCTCCACCGGCTTCAGCGCCGCTACCCTTGCCACCAGCTTTTCATACGCCTGCTCGGCGTTATCCAGGTTCTCGTAGCTGAAGACCAACGCCTTGCGGTAATGGCTCTGCAGACAGAAATAGCGGTACGCCAGCGGGCGGTAGCCCTTTTCCTCCAACAGCGAAACGGTCAGAAATTCGCCCTTGCTCTTGCTCATCTTGCCGGAGTTGGTATTGAGGTGCAGCACATGGAACCAGTAGTTGCACCATTTGTGCCCCAGGTACGCTTCGCTCTGGGCAATTTCATTGGTGTGGTGCGGAAAAGCGTTATCAATGCCGCCGCAGTGGATATCCAGATCCTCGCCCAGATGCTTCATCGAAATGCCGCTGCACTCGATGTGCCAGCCGGGGTAGCCGACGCCCCACGGGGAGTCCCATTTCAGCTCCTGATCCTCAAACTTGCTCTTGGTAAACCACAGCACAAAGTCCGCCTTGTTGCGCTTGTTCTCGTCCTGCTCCACGCCCTCCCGGACGCCGACGGCGAGGTCCTCCTCGTTGTGGTCATTAAAGACATAGTACTTCTCCAGCTTGGAGGTATCAAAGTAAACATTGCCGCCCGCCACATAGGCATAGCCCTTTTCCAGCAGCCCCTCCACCAGCTTGATAAATTCGGGGATACAGTGGGTCGCCGGCTCCACCACATCGGGGGTCTTGATGTTCAGCTTGCGGCAGTCCTCAAAAAAGGCGTCGGTGTAGTATTTGGCGATCTCCATCACCGTCTTGTGCTCCCGCTTCGCGCCCTTCAGCATCTTGTCCTCGCCGGTATCGGCGTCGCTGGAGAGGTGTCCCACATCGGTGATGTTCATGACGCGCTTGACATTGTACCCGCAGTAGCGCAGGTATTTTTCCAGCACATCTTCCATGATGTAGGTGCGCAGGTTGCCGATATGGGCAAAGTGGTACACGGTGGGTCCGCAGGTGTACATCTTCACAATATCGGGGTGGTTGGGCACAAATTCCTCTTTTTTGTGGCTCAAACTGTTATAAAGCTGCATAATATTACTCCTTGTATCACAAATCGACCGTTATCGGTCGCTGTAAAGCTCTTTGTTCTTCAGCATGTAGTTAGCGCCGGAAAGTACCGTCGTCGCCACCACAATGCCCATCAGCACCACAAAGACGGTGTGTGCCCAGCCCGCTTCGGGGAACAGCCACAGCATCAGCAGGGTGTAATTGAGCCAGATCATCTGGCTGATGGTCTTGATCTTGCCCCATTTGTCGGCGGCAATGACCACGCCCTTGCCCGCCGCGATAAGCCTGAGGCTCGTCACCATGAATTCCCGTGCCAGAATGACCACGACCACCCACACCGGCACCCCCGCCACGGGGATAAAGGCGACCAAGGCGCTCATGACCAGCAGCTTATCGGCAAGGGGGTCCATCAGCTTGCCGAAGTCGGTAACAAGGTTCCGGCTGCGGGCAATGTGACCGTCCAGCGTATCGGTGATGCACGCCGCCAAAAATACGACCAGCGCCCACAGGTAGTGCAGCGGGATACTCTCCACCAGCACCAGCACCAGAAAAACAGGGATAAGAATGATGCGCAGCATCGTCAGCTTGTTGGGTAAATTCATTTCGCTTCCTCCTTGGGCTGCGCCATGCCGATGAGGTCATAGTCGCAGGTATCGGTGATGAGTACCGGCACATAGCTGCCGAACTCCACTTCGTCCTCACTGGTAAAGTACACCTTGGTATCAATATCCGGCGCGTCCATGTAGCTGCGTCCGTAGTATTGCCCGTCCTCATAGCCCTCCACCAGCACCTCCAGCGTGCGTCCGGTGCAGCGGTCGGCAAAGTCAAAGGCGGCGCTCATCTGCAGCTCCATGATGATCTCGGCACGGCGGCGGCGCACCTCCTCCGGCAGCTGCTCCAGCGCGGCGGCGGGGGTATCCTCCTCCTGGCTGTACGCAAAGCAGCCCAGCCGGTCAAAGCGCACCTCCTCCACCAGCCGGCACAGCTCGGCAAAGTCCTCCTCGCTTTCGGTGGGGAACCCCGCGATCAGCGTCGTTCTCAGCACCACATCGGGGATCTTCTCCCGTATCTTGCGGCACAGCGCCGTAATGCTTTCCCGATCGCCGCGGCGGTTCATATCCCGCAGCACATGGGCACTGGCGTGCTGCACCGGAATATCGAAGTAATGCACCGCCTTGGGCTGGCGGGCTATCGTCTCGATCAGCTGATCGGTCACACGGTCGGGGTAGCAGTACAGGATACGCACCCAGTGGACGCCCTCTATTTCACACACAGCGTCGATCAGCTCCGGCAGACGGCTTTCGCCATAGATATCCTCGCCGTAACGGGTGGTATCCTGCGCCACCAGGTTCAGCTCGGTCACGCCGCGGGCGGCAAGCGTCCGGCATTCCTCCAGCACATTCTCCATCGGGCGGCTGCGGAACCTGCCCCGAATGAGCGGAATGGCACAGTAGCTGCACCGGTTGTCGCAGCCCTCCGCCACCTTCACATAGGCAAACCACGGCTCGTTGGCAAGCACCCGCTCGCCCTCCATCGAAAGGGCTTCCTTTTCGCCGTACTCGGCAAAGTGCTCGCCCATGACCGCCTTTTTGATCGCCTCGCCGATCTTGCCGTTGCTGCCGATCCCCAGCACCACATCGGCTTCGGGGATCTCCTGAGCCAGCTCCTCCCGGTAGCGCTCCGCCAGGCAGCCGGTCACCGCCACGCATTTCAGGTTCCCCTCACCCTTGGCGGCACAGCACTCCAGTATCGTATCGATGGATTCCTTCTTGGCGTCCTCGATAAAGCCGCAGGTGTTGACGATGACGGCGTCGCACTCGGTCATGTCATTGCAGATGGCAAAGCCGTCGCCCGCCAGCATCGCCAAAAGGCGCTCGGCGTCCACCTGATTTTTGCTGCACCCCAGCGAGATCATTCCAACTTTAATCGTCACAGCAGTTTTCCTCCCGCTCCAGTATTGTTTTCATCGCCGCCCGTATCTCGTCCAAGGGATAGCCCCGCCGGTACAGCGCCGCTATCGTCTTTTCCATTCCCTTGCGGTCGGTCATGTTTTTCAGGTATTTCTTGCGGATCAGCGTAAACAGTTCTCCCTGCATATCGTCCGTCCCGGCAGGCTCCGGTTCCTCCGGCTCCGCCTGCGGCAGATGCTCCGTTACACGGCGCATCGCTGTCCGTATTGTCTCGTAGCCGAAGCCCCGCCGCTGCAGGGCGGCTTTTACCTTGTCGCGTTCCTTGCGGTCGCCCAGCTTTTCACGGTACTGCTTTTCCAGCAGACGGCAGGCGGTCTCCACCTCGGTCTCCTCGGTCACTTCCGTCAGTGCCTCCTCGATGATCTCCTCCGGCACGCCCTTTTTTTGCAGCTCCAGCGCAATGCGCCGTCTGGGATAGCACCGCAGGTTCACCGCGTCGGCGGCAAACCGCCGGCTGTAGTCAAGGTCGTTTACAAGCCCCAGCTCCTCCATGCGGCGGACGGCGGCTTCCACCGCCTCCTCGCCGTAATATCGGCTCAGCTTTTCCCGCAGCATACCGCCGGTCTGCTCCGCCGCCGAAAGGAGATCCATCGCCTTTTCCCGGGCGCTGCGCTCCTCGTCCTCCCGCCGCAGCTCCTCCAGCCGCTCGGGGGTCAGCTCGGCGCCCCGCTGTAACCACGGGGTCAGCAGCACGGTATCCCGGTGGAGAGAAAAGACAAATTCCCCGTCGATCATCAGGGCGTAGCGCCCCTTTTTGGTGCTCTCCAGCCCCGTGATCCGCATGGTTTTCACCCTTTCTCCGCTAATAGTTCAGTATAGCACAAACCGCCCGCCCTTGACAAGAACACACACGCCATTCGGCGGGATTTTTCCGTGACCCGATGGTCGCAGGCGCCCCGCAGGGCAGCGCTCCGCGCTGTAGCGGGCTGCGCCCGCCGCGGCGGCGCAGCCGCCGCCCCTGCGGGGCGGCGCCCCC
>JBNMIL010000013.1:0-25284 GCA_050873265.1 Angelakisella sp.
CGGCGAGGGCTGCCCGGAGCGCCGCGGAGGGTCAGCGCACGTTAAGCGGAGGCTGCGCCCGCCGCGGGGCGGCACGAGTTAAGCGAAGGCTGCGCCCGCCGGTGGGTCACAGCAGGGCGTGGCGCCATTCCTCGGAGCCGGCGCTCTGATAATAGTAGAACTCGCTGAGGGCGGGGTCCTCAAAGACGCGGAGCAATTCGAAAAAATCGGAAGTAAGGCGGCGGGTTTTCAGTTCCTCGCGGGTCAGCCAAAGCATTTCGCCCTCCGGAGAGGAGGTAAGGGTGCCGGTGAAGCGGGTGGCACGGAACAGCAGCACCACATAACGGGTGCCGTCCTCCCGCGGGAACTGCTTGACGCCGCAGAGAACGGGATCCTGAATGGTAAGTCCGGTTTCCTCCCGCACCTCACGGATCACAGAGGCAACAAAAGGCTCATTGGGTTCCACATGACCGCCGGGGAAGCAGATCCCTTGCCAGTCCGGATCGACGCGATCCTGCACAAGGATACGCCCATCGGCATCGGTGATCATGCACAGGTTAGTCAATTCACAGCGTTCGGTAGGGTGAGACATAGAAAAAGCTCCTTTTCATTATCATGTGTAGCCCAGCAGACCGCGGACGCTGACCTCACCGCTGGAAACGGTGCGGCGGGTGCCGTCTGACAGTTCGACGATGAGACCGGCATCGGGGGCGATACCGACGGCGCGTGCCTCGTACTGACCGGTGGGACTGATGACCGCCACACGGCAGCCGACGGTGCAGCTGCGGCGGGTCAGCTCCCCGATGAGCGCTTCGGCGGGCTGGGAGAGGATATGCTGCCGCAGGAACATATCGTCCAGACGGGTAATGATACCGGCGGCGATGGCGGCGCGGGGAACGGTAACGCCCGCTTCCCGCACCGAGATGGCTTTATCCCGCAGCTCCTCAGGGAAATCCTCCCGCTGCTGCGTAACATTGACGCCGATGCCGATGACAGCGCCGTTGATGGTGCCGCTTTCGGCATCGCTGGTGAGCTTGGTAAGGATACCGCAGACCTTGCGGCGATCCAAAATGATATCATTGGGCCACTTGATGGCGGGAGACAGCCCCTGCTGCTCCAGCACCTGACAGACCGCAAGCCCCGCGCAGCTGGTAAGCAGACTGAGCGCGGCGGGGTCGCAATCGGGGCGGAGGAGGTAGGAAAGGTAGACGCCCCTGCCGCCCTCCGAAAGGAAGCTGCGCCCCAGCCTGCCGTTGCCGTGGGTCTGGCGATCCGCCAGCACGACGGTGCCGGTGGGCGCGCCCTCCAAAGCGAGCTGAAGCCCGCGGGTATTGGTGGAGTCGGTCTCCTCGTAGCAGACGAGGGTCTCTCCCCTGCCCTGCGGCAGGTACTGCTCCAGCAGCTCCTTCGTCATGCCGTCAGGCAGGGCGGCAAGACGGTAGCCCAGACGGGTAACGGATTCGAGGGAGTAGCCCTGCTCCCGCAGGCGGCAAGCCGCCTTCCAAACCGCGGTGCGGGAAACGCCCAGACGGGTGCTCAGCTCCTCGCCGGAATGATAGCGGGTACGATCCTGTCCCAGCTCCCGCAGCAGCTCCGCCGCCAGATCCTTTTTTGCCATGATAAAGCCCTCCCTTGGGGTAACGGAATGTAAACTTTCCGTTAAATTGCGAATTTTTGCCGCCCGACTGCCGGCGGACAGTTGAAAAATCCAGATGAAAAGTGATAAAATCAGTATAATTCAATCCGGCGCAAAAGGCAACCAAAAATGCGCCGTGACCGCGAAAGAGGGCGACGAAAATGGCATTTGTGGAAATGAAAGATGTTTACAAGCGCTACCGCACCGGTGAGATCGTGACGGCGGCAAGCGACGGCATTAACTTTACCATAGAGAAGGGCGAATTTGCCATTATCGTGGGGCCCTCCGGCGCGGGCAAGACGACGGTGCTGAACATCTTAGGCGGCATGGACACCGCCGACGAGGGACAGGTGCTGGTGGACGGCAGCGACATAGTGCAGTACACACCGCGGCAGCTTGTCACCTACCGGCGGCATGATATCGGGTTTGTGTTCCAGTTCTATAACTTAGTTCAGAACCTGACGGCGCTGGAAAATGTGGAGCTGGCGGCGCAGATCTGTCACAACCCGATGCCCGCCAAGGAGGCGCTGGAGGCGGTGGGGCTGGGGCACCGGCTGGATAACTTCCCCGCGCAGCTTTCCGGCGGCGAGCAGCAGCGTGTTTCCATCGCGCGGGCGTTGGCGAAGCGTCCCAAGCTGCTGCTGTGCGATGAACCGACTGGTGCTTTGGACTACAATACCGGAAAACAAATTCTTGCGCTGCTGCAAAGCGCCTGCCGTGAGGGCGGCATGACGGTGATCGTGGTGACGCACAACACCGCCATCACACCGATGGCTGACCGTGTTATCACGATACGCAACAGCAAGGTGGCAAGCAACATCTACAATCCCACGCCTGCCGATATTGCCACGATAGAGTGGTAAAAGGCAGGCACGGAAAAATGAGATGAGGGCAAGGAGGACGCCGCAGGCAGGCTGGCGCCCGATGCAAGGCGGGCTGATGCCTGTCAAGGTGCCGACGAAGCCATCGCTCATTTTACGGCGACCGCCGCTACATAAAAAGGAAGGAGGAGAGTATCATGACGGAGGCTTTCCGCAAGGATACGACACGGACGATACGCAAGACGCTGAACCGGTTTTGTTCCATTCTGCTGATCGTGGCGCTGGGCGTAGGCTTTTTTGCGGGAGTACGGGCGACCGGCGACGATATGCGCGACACCGCCAGCGCCTATTACACTGAGTACAACGAGATGGACCTGAAGATACTCTCCACTCTTGGATTTAGCGAGAACGATGTCGCTGCCGTGGAAGCGGTGGACGGCGTAAAGCAGGTGTACGCGGGGAAATATGTGGACTGCCTGACACTGTGCCACGATAACTTCCTGACACGGGTATTCTCGCTGCCGGACGACCCCGATGCCCCCGAGACGATGAACCGGCTGCGGGTACTGGAGGGACGGCTGCCCGAGGCACCAAACGAGTGCGCCATCGACCAGAAGATCATGGATAAATACGGCTTTACCGTGGGGCAGACGCTGACGCTGGCTTCTGCCGACCCGCTGGACGACCTGGAAAATGAGCTGGAGAACACCGAGTATCTCATCGTGGGCATGGTGAATTCCCCGATGTATGTGGATATGACCCGCCGCGGCAGCACCACGGTGGGAGACGGTTCGCTGGACGCCTACCTGTATGTGCCGGAGGAGAACTTTACCGCCGAATACTATACCGAGCTGTATGTGACCGCCGAGGGCGCCGACGCGCTGAACTGCTACACCGATGAATACGACGCGGTGGTGGAAGCGCTGCGGGACGCGCTGACACCGGTGGGAGATGCCCGTTCCGACCTGCGCATGCAGGAGATGGCGGACTATCTGAACGAGAAAATCCCAGAGGCGCGGGAGAAGATAGCCGATGCCGAAGCACAGCTTGCCAACGCAGAACAGCAGCTGACCGACGCCGCCAACGAACTGGCGGACGCCCGACAGCAGATAGCGGACGGCGAAAAGGAGCTGGAGGATGGCAGAGCCGCGCTGGAAAGTCAACAAAAGCAATACGAAAAGTACGAGCAGCAATATGAGCAGGGCAAGCAGGAATTAGAGGCGGCGAAGCTGCAGATCACGGCGGCGGAGGCGATGGGCGCACAGCTGACCGCAGGCAAGGCGCAGGTCAATGCGATCCTGGGGCGAATGGAGAACCTTTCCGCCAATTCCCCGCTGCTGCCGATTCTTGCCGAGACGCTGGCACCGACCCTGAACGAACTGACCGACGCTAACGGCAAAAAGCAGAACCTGGGCGACAAGCTGTATGATGAAAATGGCGAGGTGACGCCGGAGACGGTGGCGGAGACCCGTACAGCGGTGAACAGCTACTTTGCCTATATGCAGCAGCAGATCAGCAACGCGAGCTACCAGTATGAAAGCGGCAAGCGGGAGCTGGAACAGAGCCGCAAGCAGCTGGATACCTACAAGGAGGCGCTGGAAAATGCCGAAAAGCGGCTGGACGACGGTGAAAGGGAGCTTGCCGACGCCCGTGTAAAGCTGGCGGACGGTGAAAAGGAATTTGAGGAAAAGAGCGCCGAGGCAAGGCAAAAAATAGCGGACGGAAAGGCGGAGCTGAACCGAGGCAAGCTGCAGCTTGCCAATGCCGAGGAGATGCTGGAAAAGCTCTCGCCGGCGGAGTGGTACCTTTACAGCCGTGATGATCTGGCACTGGGCGTGGGTGAATTCGGCGACGACGCCCAGCGGATCGATAATATTTCGGTCATCTTCCCGGTGTTTTTCCTCGCCGTGGCAGCGCTGGTGTGCCTGACCACCATGGCGCGCATGGTGGAGGAGCAGCGCACCGAGATCGGGACGCTGAAGGCGCTGGGCTACACCGACCGTGAAATTCAGAAGAAATATCTTATCTATTCGCTGAGCGCGACCATTGTGGGCAGCGGGACGGGGCTGGCAGTCGGCTTTAAGCTCTTCCCTGCCGTGATCTACGACGCCTACTGCATTATGTACGATCTGCCGCCGGTCAAGGCTCCGTTCCACTGGGGCGTTGCCGCCGTTTGTGTGGCGGCGGCACTGGGGTGCGTAACACTGGTGACCTGTTCGGTGTGCCGCAGCGTGCTGAAAGAGATGCCCGCCAACATCATGCGCCCCAAGGCGCCCCCTGCCGGACGGCGGGTGTTCCTGGAAAAGATCCCGTTTATCTGGCGGCGGCTTTCCTTCAGCCACAAGGTAACGGTGCGCAACCTGTTCCGCTACAAAAAGCGGGTGCTGATGACGATCGTGGGCATAGCGGGCTGCGCCGCGCTGGTGCTGACCGGCTATGGGCTGAACGACGCCATCGGAGATATTGTGACAAACCAGTTCCAGCGGGTATTCCGCTATGATCTGCTGGCGGGGTATTCCGCCGAGGACGAGGCGGAGGAGCAGGCACTGTTTGACCAGCTGGACAATGACCCCGCCATTGCCGAATGGATGCCACAGTACCGCAGCACCATGACGGCGCTGGGGAATGACCTGAGCTTGAGCGTAAACCTGACCGTTTCCGAGGACTATGCCAGACTGACCGACTTTATCAGCCTGCAGGAACGGGTGAGCGGCAAGGTGCTGACCCCCGAAAAGCGCGGAGCGGTGATCACCGAAAAGCTGGGCACCATGATGGGGCTGAAAGCGGGCGACACCCTGACGCTGCGGGACAGCGACAACCGGCTGTACGGGCTGGAAGTCACCGGTGTGAGCGAAAACTACGCCTCGCACTTTGTGTATATTTCCGCCGAATATTATGAGGAGGTCTTTGGGAACGCCCCCGAATACAACTCCGTCATTGTAGACCTTGTGGACCGTGACGACTGGCAAGCCACCAGCGAAAAGCTGCTGGCGGGCGGCACGGTGCAGATGGTCTCGAGCGACGCCGAGCTGCTGGCACAATACATGAATATCACCGACAACCTGGGCTATGTGGTAGCGGTGCTGATCGTTTCGGCGGGGCTGCTGGCTTTCGTGGTACAGTACAATCTTTCCAACATCAATATTACCGAGCGTACCCGTGAGATCGCCACGCTGAAGGTGCTGGGCTTCTATGACGGCGAGGTCTCCGCCTACATCTACCGTGAGAATATCATTCTAACGGTGCTGGGCACGGCGCTGGGGCTGCTGCTGGGCACGGGGTTGACCCGCTTTGTCATCACGACGGCGGAGGTGGATTCCATCATGTTCGGGCGGAACATCTACTTTTTCAGCTTCCTGATGGCGACGCTGCTCACCTTCCTGTTCTCGTTTATTGTGAACTGGGTGATGCACTACCGCTTAAAGAAAATCAGCATGGTAGAATCGATGAAATCGGTAGACTGATAAAGATATCAAAAGGGGCGTCCCGCTGTGGGACGCCCCTTGCTTTATTGCCTTAATTTACGCTTCTTCCTGTCCGATGTGGCTGCGGATCCGCTCGATGAGCATATCCAAAGCGACCAGATTGTGACCGCCCTGCAGCATGATGATATCCGCACGGCGCTTGCTGGGTTCCACATACTGCTCATGCATGGGCTTAACGGTGGTGAGGTACTGCTCCACGACCGATTCCAGCGTGCGCCCGCGCTCCCGTACATCGCGCAGGATACGGCGAAGGATCCGCTCATCGGCATCGGTATCGACAAAGATCTTGATATCCATTTCGCTTGCCAGCTCCTCATCGGCGAAGATGAGAATACCCTCCACGATGATGACCTTGGTGGGGTGCACCTCCTCGGTACGGTCGGTGCGGTTGTGAATGGAATAATCGTACACCGGACAGTGGACGGTGTGACCCGCCTTGAGGGAACGAAGATCCTCGATGAGCAGGGAGGTATCAAAGGAATCGGGGTGGTCGTAATTGAGCAGCCGGCGCTTTTCAAAGGGCAGCTCATCGTGGCGCTTGTAGTAGCTATCGTGATGCAGCACGCTGACATCGGCGCCGAAGTATTCCTGCAGCTTTTCGGTCACGGTGGTCTTGCCGCTGCCGGTGCCGCCCGCTATTCCGATCACCATAGTATTCATAAGTGTATCCTCTCCCCGCGATTTTTTCTTATTTTATCATATTTCGGCAGTCTCCGCAACGCCCCGCGCCCCTCTTTTTGTGCGAAACGGCAAAAAACTCTCGACGGCGGAGGAGGAATATGGTACAATGCGGGTAGAGAAAAAACTACTTTACAAAGGAGAAAATACTATGTCTACCCCCCATAACGCTGCCCAAAAGGGACAGATCGCACCCAATGTACTGATGGCGGGCGACCCGCTGCGCGCCCAATTCACCGCCGAAAACTATCTGGAGAACCCCGTTTGCTTTAACACCGTGCGCGGTATGCTGGGCTACACCGGCACCTACCACGGCGTACCCGTTTCCATTATGGGGCACGGCATGGGCATTCCCTCCATCGGCATTTACAGCTATGAGCTATTCCACTTCTACGATGTGGAGAACATTATCCGCTTTGGCAGCGCCGGCGCGCTGCACCCCGACCTGCACCTGGGCGATATCGTCATTGCCGAGGGTGCCTGCACCGACAGCAACTATATGGCGCAGTTCCAGCTGCCCGGCACCTATGCGCCCATCGCAGACTGGAAGCTGCTTTCCACCGCGGCGAAGCTGGCAGAGGAGCGGAACCTGAAGCACATGGTGGGCAATGTCCTTTCCAGCGACTGCTTCTATTCGGCGCACCCCGAGCGCACCGACCTGTGGCGTCCCATGGGCGTGCTGTGCGTGGAGATGGAGCTGCCCGCCCTGTATGCCAACGCCGCCTATGCCGGCAAGCACGCGCTGGGGATCCTCTCCATCAGTGATGTCATCGGCAAGAATGAGGAGCTGAGCCCCGAGGACCGGCAGACCAAGTTCACCAACATGATGGAGCTGGCGCTGGATACGGTGACGAGTCTGTGAGCGGCGAGCGGCTGCCCGACCGCAGCGGCGGCGGACTGGAAAAGCGGACATGGGTCTTAGTCGCGGTGATCTGCGCGATATTGCTGGGGGTTTCGGCGGTGATGTTTGTTCCTGTAAAGACCAAGGTGAACGAAACGCTGCCCGCCGTGATGCTGGATCGTGAAAGCGGCGAGACGCAGGTAACAACGCTGACCCTTGACGGCACCTGGGGGCAGCAGCGCATGGGCAAATCCGCCATGACCTACAAGGGCATTGTAGGGACTGCCGCGCTGGACTATACCCTGTGGGACGGCATGGATCCAATAGACACCCTGCTGAACGAGAGCACCGACGGAGATCACCTGATCGGCGGGTTCTTCTATAACCACTTCTATAGTGAAGAGCACGAGGAGGGCTACGGCTGGCTGCTCACCGACCGGGAACGGAGCTGCTGGCTGCTGGTGACGGGTCCCCTAGACGAAAACAACAGCGGCAAGGAGTACATCATTGCCGCGCCGGCGAGCAGCATGGAGGAAGCGAGAGCCATCTGCGAGAAGCTGGGCGCCTACACGGACAGCTTCGGCAAAGCCTGACAGCATACAAAAAAGCCCCCCTGCGGGGCTTTTTTATTTTGTTTCCGGACAGAAAAATGCCGCCGGTTCTCCCCTGCCGCGGGAAAATCAGCGGTTTACCTCCCTGCGGTCGGTGCGTCCCATGATGTAATCCATGCTGACGCCGTAGAAATCCGCCAGCAGCATCAGCGTTTCGGTGGGCGGGACACGCTCGCCGTTTTCGTATTTGGAGATCAATGCCTGCTCGATGCCGGTCTGCATCTGCACGGCAAGCTGGGAAAGTCCTTTTTGTTTTCTTAGCGCTTTTAATGTGGCGGCTGTCATTCTGTTCATCACCTAATAGAATTACGCCACAAAAAACGGTGGGAGAATATGACAGTTCGTCATATTTCAAATCTTTTCGTCAAATATAATGGTTTTACATAATAAGGGAAATGGCGGAGGTTTGAACATGTTTGACTACGAGATGCTGTACCACCAGCTGTACGGCGCGATAGGCGGGGTGCTGCGGACGATAGAACAGGAACAGCAAGCCTGCGAGGAGCGGTGTATGCAAAGCGACACGCCGGATTATCGGGCGATGTATCTTCACCTTTTTGCCGTAACGGAGGATATCCGGCACCGGCTGACCCTGATGAAATAAAATGCCCCCTATCCGGCAAAAACAGCCGTGACAGGGGGATTTTTTAGCCAAGGGCAACATCCAGCACCATCATCACACTGAAGCCGACGGCAAAGAATACCGTGCCGATATTGGAGTGGCGTCCCTGCGACATCTCCGGTATCAGCTCCTCCACCACCACATACAGCATGGCGCCTGCCGCAAAGCTGAGAAGATACGGCAGGGCGGGCAGAATGAACTGCGCCGCTAAAATGGTGAGCAGCGCCCCGATCGGCTCCACGATTCCGGAGAGAACACCGCCCAGAAAGGCGCGGGATTTCCTTTCGCCCTCCGCACGCAGCGGCAGTGAGATGATGGCGCCCTCGGGGAAGTTCTGTATAGCGATGCCAAGGGAGAGCGCCAAGGCGCCCGCCGCCGTGATGGTATCATTGCCGGAAAGCCAGCCCGCGTACACCACACCTACCGCCATGCCCTCCGGAATATTGTGCAGGGTAACGGCAAGCACCATCATGGTGGTGCGGCGCAGGTGGCTTTTGGGACCCTCCTGCTGCTGACCGCTGTTATGTAAATGCGGAATGACATGATCCAGCAGGAGGAGGAACAAAACACCTGCCCAGAAACCCACTGCCGCGGGGAAGAATGACCATTTGCCCAGATGGGCGGATTGCTCGATGGCGGGGATCAGCAAACTCCAGACCGAAGCCGCGACCATAACACCGGCGGCAAAGCCATTAAGACTGCGCTGCACCGGATCGCTGAGGGATTTCTTCATAAAAAAGACTGAAGCGGCACCCAGCGTGGTGCCGAGGAAGGGAATGAGGATCCCGTAAAAGACTGTCATGGAAGGTTCTCCTTTTTTGAGTTAGCAGTTGCTAACCGTATTATAACGCAATATTCCCCTGCCGTCAACGGGCAGCAAGCAGAAGAAAACGGCAGCCCCACGCACGGGACTGCCGGAAAAAAACTTATCAGAAGGCGACCTTCATAAAAAGCGCTACACAGCAGAGAATGATCGCCAGCGGGACATAAAGATAACGCCCGATTCCGTACCACAGCCTGCCGCGTTGCTTTTTGCTGCCGGTATTGACGGCGGCAAGCAGGTCGTCTTTTTTCATCACATAGAACCACGAGACCGCGCCGAGGGTAGCGCCGATGGGAATAATGTAGATGGAGACAAGATCCATCCACGGTCCCCATTTAGAGATGGTCTCCATGCCGATGCCGAAGCCAAGGCACAGCACACCCAAAATGATGAGGGTGGCGGTGCGGCTGAGCCGCGGGAAGCGGTGCTGGAGGGATTCCGCGACTGCCTCGAACATATTTTGCAGCGAGCTGACCCCCGCGAAGATCATAGCGACATAAAGAATGACGGCGAAAAGCTGACCAAGCGGGATATCCTGCAAAATGGTGGGCAGCGTAACGAAGAGAAGACCGGGTCCCGCGCCGACATCCAGCCCATAGGAGAAGCAGGCAGGAATGATGACCAACGCCGCCACTACCGCCGCAATGGTATCGAACAGGGCGGTGTGCTGCGCCACGCCGACGACATCTTCCCGCGGGGAAAGATAAGCGCCGTAGACGATCATGCCGCTGCCGGTGACGGAAAGCGAGAAGAACGCCTGACCCATCGCCCAGATCCAGATCATGGGATCGGCAAGCGCTTCCCAGCGGGGCGTGAACATAAAGCGGTAGCCCTCTGCCGCACCGGGGAGAAAGAATACCCGCACCGCCAGCACCAGAAAGATGAGGAAGAAAAGCGGCATCATGATCTTATTGGTTTTCTCGATGCTGTGGGCACCGAGGAACAGGGTAAGCAGTGTGCCGACCACCACAATAATGTGGTAAGGAATGACCGAGTAGGGCTGCGAGGAGAAAGAGGCAAACCACGCGGCGGTATCGGCGGTCATCAGGGTGCCGGTAAGAGAATCGACCAGCGCCTTGAGGACATAGGTGACAATAACGGCGTAGCCGATGGCGATACAGAGCGAACCTGCCAGCGGCAGCCAGCCCAGCGCCCCGCCGACTTTACCTGCCTTTTCCCCACGGGTCGCCCACGCATTGCGGTAAGCGCCCAGCGTACCGGTCGCCGCGCGGCGTCCCATGGCGAATTCCGCGGGAAGCCCGACATAGCTGAAAATGACAATAAACAGCAGGTAGATGAGCAGGAATGCCCCGCCGCCGTTGCTGCCCAGCTTATTGGGGAAGCCCCAGACATTTGCCATGCCGACCGCCGAACCGACCGATGCCAAAATGAAGCCCCACCGGCTGGCGAAACTCCTTGTGCTTTTTTGATGCTTCATTTTCATTTTCTCCGTTCCGCAAAAGGAGCCTGACCCGTTTGCGGTCGGCTCCAAACGATAATGCCAATATTTTAGTGCTTTACAGTGAAAAAGTCAAGTCTTTGGCGGCAAAGCAGCGTTTTCTCGGGAGAAAACGGCAGGGGCGACCCCAAAAGAGGTCTCCCCTGCCCTGCTGTAACTGATATTCTTTGCGGCATATTATTCCGCGGCGATGCGCCAGCCCTCCGCCTGCTCGCGGATCCGCATAAAGCGGCGGTAGAGACCTTCCTGCCGTACCAACTGGGCGTGGGTACCCTGCTCGACGATCTCGCCGTCTTCGACCACAAGGATCTGATCGGCGTTCTGAATAGTTGCCAGACGGTGCGCAATGGTGATGATGGTCTTGCCGCGGGTCAGCTCCGAAATGGCGTGCTGGATCAGGTGCTCATTTTCGGGGTCAACGCTGGCGGTGGCTTCATCCAGAATGATGACCGGCGCGTCCTTGAGAATGGCACGGGCAATGGAGATACGCTGCTTTTCGCCGCCGGAAAGGGTACCGCCGCCCTCGCCTACTACGGTATCATACCCATCGGGCAGCGCCATGATAAAATCGTGGCAGCGGGCTTTCTTCGCAGCTGCTATCATTTCCTCCTCAGTGGCATCCGGCTTGCCGAACAGGATATTGGCACGAATGGTATCGTGGAAGAGGTAGACATTCTGGAACACCATGGAGATATTACTGAGCAGGCTGTCGCAGGTAAATTCCCGCAGGTCATGCCCGCCCAGCGTGATGGAGCCGGACTGCGGATCGTAAAAGCGCGCCAGCAGGCTGCAGATGGTGGTCTTGCCGCTGCCGCTGGGTCCTACGATGGCAGTGGAGGTCTTTTCCGGTATGGTGAAGCTGACATGGCGCAGCACCTGACGACCGTTCTCGTAGCCGAAGCTGACATCATTAAACGCAATATCGAAGTGCTCCGGCTGGATCTTTTTCCCGTCGGCATCAATAAGATTTTCACCGCGCAGGGCGTCCAACTGGTCCATGGCGTCATCGATAACGCCGAGGGTGTGGGCGCTGTCGCTGATCGGTTCCAGGCTGGCGAAGATGCTGAACGAGAAGAACACGAACATCAACATCATGGAAAAGCTCATCTCTCCCCGCAGGGTCTGCAAAGCGGCAGCAAGCGCCAGCCCCACACTGCCGCATTTAAGCGCCAGCATGTGCAGGGCATTCCCGGGCAGGTAGCCCCATTCGATCTTGATGTGGATCTTTTTGCTGTCGTGAATGGCACGGGTAACGGCTTCCATGGAGGCGCCGCTTTTTCCGAAGGATTTGACCACGGCAAGCCCGCGGGCGTACTCGATGACCGCGCCGGTCATATCCTTATTTGCCTGCGCTTCCACGGGAGCATTGACACGGCTGTAATGCGAAATGAGCAGCATGCAGCAAAGGGACAGCGCAGCCGCCGCCAGCGCGATGAGCGCGGTAAGCGGACTGCAGACCGCAAGGCAGACAAAAATGACAAGAAAATTTAAGTAGCCGCCGACAAAGTTGTCGATCATGCGGATCCCCATATTCTCCAGAGTGGAAAGTCCGGTGGTAATGGAGCTTAAAATGCTGCCAGTGCTGACCTGCTGGAAGTAGCCCAGTGAGACCCGCTTGAGGGCATCGCCGACCGCAAGGCGATCCCGCGCGGTAAGCTGGTAGCTGATCGGTTCCTGCAGCCGCGCCCGCAGGTAATCGAACAGGAATCGGAAGAACACCAGCACCACCTGAAGGACAATGGACTTCCAGATCCAGGAGGTATCAAACGGCGTGCCGGCTTTCTGCGCTTCGATAAGCAGCCCGACGGTGTACGCCGCCAGTGCCAGCGGCATTGCCGTAAAAATGTGTGAGAGGAAGGTCATGAAAAAGCCGAGGTACAGCTTACCCTTGAATTCACCGCACCAATCAATGATGCGCTTAACAGTTCTGAACATGGTTTACGCCTCCTTTTCCGCGGTGGAAACCGCCCAAGACTTGGCGCCGATGTGCGCCTGCCACATATCGCGGTAGAGCGGGCAGCTTTCCAAAAGCTGCTCCTGCCGACCCTCGGCAACGATGCTGCCGTTTTGCAGCACGACGATATGATCGGCATTGCGAATGGTGGAAAGACGGTGCGCGATGACCAGCAGGGTCTTGCCCTTTGCCAGCGCCGCGATACTCTGCTGGAGTTTATCCTCGTTTTCGGGATCGGTAAATGCAGTGGCTTCGTCCAGAATGACGATGGGCGCGTTTTTAAGCATCATGCGGGCAATGGCAATGCGCTGCTTTTCGCCGCCGGAAAGCCGCTTGCCGGCTTCGCCCGCGGGAGTATCGTAGCCCTGTGGGAGTTTCATGATGAATTCCTCGCACTGTGCCGCCCGTGCCGCCGCTTTGACCTCCTCATCGGTGGCACCGGGGTTGCCCAGCCGGATATTCTCCAGCAGCGAACAGCGGAACAGGAAATTATCCTGCGTAACAAAGCTGACATACTCCGAAAGCTGCGAAAGCGGCATTTCCCTGATATCGACCCCGCCGACGGTAATAGCGCCGGAGGTCACATCCCAGAAGCGGGCAATAAGCTTTGCCACGGTAGATTTGCCGCCGCCGGAGGGTCCCACCAGGGCGGTGAAGCTACCCTCGGGCAGAGTAAGATCAATACCGTGCAGCACCTCGTCCTTTTCTTCGCCGGTGTAGGAGAAGCGGACATTTTTCAGTTCCACGCCGGTATGGGCGATCTTGGCGCGTTCGGCAGGCTCGGGCAGCTCCGGCATTTCAAGAAATTCCTCCAGATTCTCGACGGTGAACTTGACCTGCCGCATATTCTCGGAGAATACCTCCAGCTTGGCAAGGGAGCCGACCATGGAGATGGAAAGCATTACGGCAAGCGCCGCCTCCGGCGCGGTGATGATGCCCTTATCGGCAAGCGCCAGCGCCACCGGCAGTGTACCGATGAGAGTGGAGGGGAACAGCGCGAAGCTGAGCTTCATGGTAGCGAAGGTGCTGGCAAGCCACTTGACTACAAATACACGGAAATCATTGATGGCGGCAGCGTATTTTTCGTAGCTGACGCCCGCGCGTCCAAAAGCCTTGATGACTTCGATGCCCTCAATGTACTCAACAATGGTACTGTTCATGTAATTGGCGGAATGGTCGTATTTCTCAAAATTCTCGCCGCTGATCTTAAAGGTCAGCCCCATGCAGATGATGGACAGCGGAAATGTAACAAGCGAAGCCAGCGCCAACCGCCAATCCACGCAGGCAAGGGCGATGATGCTGACAACGGGCAGTACCACATGACCGATGCCCTCGGGGATCATATGTGCCAGAGGCGGCTCGAGGTTTTCGACCTTATCCACCATCATATTCTTGATCTCACCGATGGTGTGGTTTTCTACATTGCCCAGCGGCGCATGGAGAAAGCGATCCGCCAGCCGCAGGCGCAGTCCTTCCAGAATGGTGTACGCCATGGCGTGCGAGGTACCGGTGGAGAGCGTGAACAGGAGGATCTTGACCGCATAGGCGGCAAGCGCCCAAAGGCACCACATCAAAATGCCGGACGCCGATGCCGTACCGGCGACGAACAGACAGATGAGCCGGTACATACAGTAAAACGGCACCAGCCCCAACATGACGCTGAGAACCGATAAAACAACGGATAGGACAAGGCGGCTTTTTTCACCCTCGGCATAGGCGAAAAGCGCGCCCAGCCAGCTTTTCTTTTTTGCTTCCATGCAATACCCTCTTTTCTGCTTTTTTGGCTTCTAAGGTTAGCATAAGCTAACTTATGCGTAAAAATTTTGGAGCATTACTGCCCCATAATTTTAAGCCAGCCCGCGGTATAAAAATCGCCCAGCTCCTCCACATACCGCTCGGCGTCCTCCAGCGGCATATCGTGAATGATGATCTCGCAATAGGCGTTCATCATGCCGGTCACCAGCATGTGCTCCAGCCGACGGTCGATGGCAGGCACGGTATTGCCCAGCCCGCGCAGCACCTCGCAGTAGCGCTCGGTCGCCGCGACCTCCAGCGCGACCAGCTCGTCGATCAACCCCGCGTAGGGCGTGCCCTCGGAACATTCCAGAATGAGGTGGAACTGCGGGCGGCGGGCGTCCATATAGATCAAAAGCTCTTGCATACAGCTTTTGCCCACATTGCCCATCTTCGCGACCTGCTCCTGCGGACGAAGTGCTTCAAAGCCGAACACTGCGGCACGGTAGGTCTCCAGCACATGACGGTACGGCTCCTCCACCAGCGCGGCAAAGAGCGCCTCCTTGCTGCTGTAATAGCCGTAAAAGGCACCGGTGGTCACGCCGGCAGTTTTTACAATATTGCGCAGTGAGGCGGTCTGGTAGCCCTTCTCCCGAAATTCCGCTTCGGCAGCCATATGAATTTTCTCCAGTGTGGAGCGGCTTTGTTCTGTCATGCGGTTTCCTCTTTTATAACAGCGTTATATTGCAGTGTTATATTATAGCAAAGTTCTGACGGTCGTCAAGCGGTTTCGGTAAAATTCTGACGGATCAGGACGAATGGGAAAAGGAAAACGCCGGTCTCCTAAGCTGCGAAGACCGGCGTTTTTCTTTATGCTCAATTCATTTTCTCTTTGCCATTTACACTCCTGCCGGCGTTATTCCGTGAGCTTCAGGCTGAAGTCGCAGCACTCATCGCCGCGCCCCAGCGTTTTGGTTCGGTGCCAAAGGAGTTTGGGGTGCATGCCATCGTAGGTGATGTCATCGCTGTCGCAGAAGCAATGACAAAGCTCCGGACAGCCGTACTGCACACAGGCATCATGGTAGGGGCAGCGGGTCATATCAATGCGCCATACGCCACCCGTTACCTGTATCTCGGTAGCGGCAAAACCCGCCGCCGCGCCAAAAAGCTTCGGGGTCTGCTTTGCAAAAATATCCGGCACCCGCCGGTACAGCTTCGGCAGCCGCATCAGCTTCAGGATCATTCTGCGCAGCCGCCATGCCTTTCCCTCCACATAGCCGTGGACGGTCTGCAGCGCTTCCTCCTGCGGCAGAACGGTCCGTAATGTCTCGTAGGCGGCTATGCCGGGCAGGATCTGGCTTTCCAGATGGCGCTGCTTTTCCGGCGTGGCATCGGCGTTTTCCGTCCGCAGTGCCTTCAGCCGCTTTTCAAAGGCGGCAAGCAGCTCCGCCGACCGTGCGGGGAAGCGTTCCTTTACGGTCTTTTCAAAATCCTTTGTAATGTAGCTTTTCTTCATATCTGTCACTCACTTTCGTAAAAAGGGAAGCGTCGGCAGGGTATCCTGTTCCATTACAACGGACAGCATTTCCGCAAAGCCCCTGGGGTCACGGATCTGATACTGCATATGGTTATAGCCCTCGAATACCGGAAAATTCCCTTTGGGGTACGCCGCCATGACTGCCGCGCGGTATTTATAGTGCTCCTCGGCACTGCCGAACTCGAAAAAGGTGTGCCTTTGCAGCTCCTCCGGCAGCGGCGGGAAAGGCTTATCCTCCAGACTATCCATCAGCTGACGGCGCAGGTTCCCAAGGGTCAGCGCCTTTGCCGCCGCGATAAAATAGGGCTTGATGGCATCGTCATCGCACCACATGATCTTCCCCAGCGTTTTTCCCTTTGACCAGTACAGGCTCTTGATGGCAAGGTACAGCAGCGGCGCCATCAGGTGGCGGATCCCCCTGCCGATCCGGGCGAACTGCCCGCCATCAAAAAAGACATGCTCCACCGGAAGCCGCGTCGTTGTCAAAAAAGCCATGGCAAGATCGGCGCCGATGGAGGACGCCGTGACCAGTGCCAGGCGTTCCACTCCCTGCTCCCGCAGGAAATCCTCCACCTGCCGCACTTCATCTGCCTTGCCGATATACCGCTGCCCCGCACAGTAAACGGTGGCGGTCGGCAGAATGCAGAAATAACGCTCCTGCAGATACTTTACCACCGGTTCGCTGCTGGCGCCGGTCACGCCCATGGCGTGGAAGAACAGCACCGCCGGACGGTTTTTCTCGCCGTATGTTTGAAACAGCATCGTGTTTCGCCTCCTTTACCGCAGAAAAAGACACATGATCCCCGACAGCGCCGCCGCGATGATAACCATGCCCACGGTGCCGAAAAGCCACTTCTTCCGCTTGGCGGCAGCGGAGATGTAGGGTTTCAGGTCCTCGGTCCCTGGGATCTCCCATGCCTTGGTATGACCCACCCAGTAATCGTCTATCAGGAAACGGTCGATAAGGTTCATGATAGACAAAATGAGCAAAAGCTGCCAGAAGCCGGCAATAAAGCCCCGCGCGCCATTGACGGCATAGACAAACACCAGCACATAGGCAATATAGCCCGGCATGCAGACCACCTTAAAGGTCAGACTGTTGCGGCGGATCTTTTCATGCGTCGTAAGCCCCTGCTGCACACAGCGTTCCTGCACCTCGGGGCTGTAAAGATGCACCATGCCTACCGCGCCGTTGCGGATCCCCACCACGCAGACCAAAAACAGCAAAGCGCCCAGACCCAAGCCCTCTAAAACCACTTTCCAGATCATTATAACTCCTCCTCACTTTTTCAGGTACTCCACTATTTTGGCGAAGTCTTCTTTCATATAAAAACAAACGGTTACAAAAGCTTTGTCAAGTTGATAGTGTACCTTCTTCCCACTGCCCGAATATCAGTAAAGCAACAAATAAGGGCGCCCACAGCCTTCCGCATCACCCACTTACCCCTTTCAAGAAGCCGCTTTTCGCGTTTTCCTCGGTGTCGTCGTCCTCCTCATAGGCATCGTAGGGGGCGTTGGGGTCATGCACCCGCTTGCCGAAGGGCGAACAGAGCTTATCCTTGTGGGCAAAGGCGAAAGCGAAGTTGTCCGTCCAGCCGGTGTGACCGGTAATGAACAACGGCCGCAGCCCGCGCTTTTTCAGCTTTTCCTCCAGCTCCGCCAACGAGCGCACCGCCAGCTTGTTATCCTCCGCCAGTGCGGAGATAAAGCTGTAGCCGCCGTCCGCGCCGAACCAGATGGTATCGCCGGTGAAAAGGTATTTATCGTCAATGAGATACACCATATGCCCCCAGGTATGCCCGGAAACAAGGATACTCTCGATCTTGATATCGCCGATCTGGAAGATCTCGCCGTCGGTCAGCAGCACCTTTTTATTGTTGATGGTCACCTGCGGCAGCTTGTAGAGGTGGTAAATGACCTTGCGGCGGGTCTCACCGGTCAGGTAACGGTCTTCGATCTTGCCGATGTAAAGCGTTGCCTGTCGGAACAGCCCGGGGCTGTCAGCTTCCACCGCCCCCACATGGTCGGTGTCCTGATGGGTGATAAGGATATCATGGATCTCCTCCGGCTTGATTCCCAGCCAACTCATCTTTTCCGCCAAGCGCTCATAATTGTAGCCAGCGTCGATCATAATGGTGGTATCGCCCTTGCGGTAGAAAAAGATGTTTGCCACCCACTCCCGCACGCATGCCACATGCTCGTCGATCCAGCCGGTATTTAGCGGCTTAAAAATCTCCTTGCCGCGGTACATTTTGCTCATTTCTCTTTTCTGGAATTCTGTTGCTTTCTTTGACATATCTCTCCCTCACTTCCGAGCCAGAACACAAAGCCAGCCCTTTTCGTTCTTATGGATCTGAATATCGCGGAACCCTGTCTGTTCCAGTACCGCTTTCAGTTGAAAATCCTTGTAGATAGTCATGCCGTTGATCTTTTCCACCCATTTATCGTCCTTATCGGTATCTCCGCTGCATTCGTTACAGAGGAAAAAGGTGCCGCTCTGCTTCAGAACACGGCAGACCTCCCGAAAACACTGCGGAAGATCCCGCCAAAAATAGACCGTCTCGAACGCCGTGACCAAATCAAAGTCCGCGTCCACAAATGGCATCTCCAAAACGCTGCCCTGCACCACCTCACAGCGACCATCGGCAATCGCGGTTTGGTTCAGTTTACATGCTTTTTGCACGCTGACGGCAGAATAATCAATACCTTTGGCAATTCCTTGCGGGCAAAGCTCCAGCAGCTTACGGATATTGGCTCCTCCCCCGCAGCCGCAGTCCAGAACTTTCGCGTCCGGTGCAATGCTTAAATGCCGAAGTCCCCAATCCGCCAGCGCCCGATGTCCTATATTCATCATAGCGACCATCATTTTCCCGCCGATCCCTTTCGGTCTTCGGGTATTATCAAAAAAGGACACTCTGCCGCCTCCTCAATTCTTTTCAAGAACAACGATCCGGTTAGAAATATTCCGCACCGCGGGCAGCTTATCCAAAAGACAATACACCGGCACAAACGCCGCCATGCCCTCGGTCAGCCCGTGCTCCTCCACCAGCCGGAATGCCGGCAGCAGGTCGGCAAGGGCTTTGCCGTCCTTGATGCCCCATGTAAATTTGGCGCCGCTTCCCTCAATGGAGCGTTCCTTGAACCGCTTGACGACCATCGGGTTCATGGTCTCCACCAGCACCGTGACATGGGCAAACCGTCCGTCGATCACCGCAAAAACACGCCGGACATCTTCCTCGGTGAGGTACATGGTCAGTCCCTCTATGATGACCAGTACCGGCGCGTCGTTCTCTTTCACCTCACCACCCCAGTCCTCCATAGCGGAGGCGGCAATCTGCGAGATCGTGCCGTTTTCCGGCAGCAGGCGCTCCCGCACGGCAATGGTCTCCGGCAGGTCAAGATTGTACCAGTGGGTATAGCCTGTCATACGGTAGCAGCGGGTATCCAGCCCGCAGGCGATATTCACCACCACTGCGTCCTTGTGGGTCTTTAAGTACTCCCCAACTAGCTTATCCAGCACAATAGTACGGGCGATAACGCCGCTGCGCATCGCGGTATCCTTATCGGCAAGGGAAAAGTCATAGTCCAGCCGCTGCACCAGTTCCACGGCTTTTTCATCGCGGATAGCGCCGCGTGTTTTTGTCTCCTTGGCACGGGCATACACTGTTTGCAGCATAGTTTCCGGCACGCCGGAAAGGGTGATTTCCTCTTCCATATTACCGTTCCTCCGTTTCTTTTGGGTCTGCTTTCCCGCCCAGACCGCGTTTGCCAGCATCCAAAGCATCATTGCCGCGTTGCCGGAGCCCTGACTGAGCACAAAATCCATCGTTGCGGGCACGGCGCCCAACAGCTGCCGTATATCGGGGATCAGCACAAAAATGATCTGCCACACCAGTGCGTGGCAAAGCAGCATCTTGCGCGGCAGCACTGTTTTCCCTGCCGCGACTGCGTAGGCATTTACCAGCAAAAGCGCCACAATGCCGGCATACGGAAGGGAAAATGCGGGCATCAGCCGCCCATACTGCGCCGCGATGAGCTGCGTGGTCTCCTCCCGCCCCAGCAGCGGGGAAAGCACGCTTGTCCAATCGGCAAGGCTGCCGATGAAAAGATGCAGCGCGCCGGCGGAGGTGAGATACAGCACCCCGCTGACAGCGATCAATCTCCGCGTGATACGATGCTGCGGTTTGACCTGTGTGTAAACTGCCCGCACCGCAAAAAAGCACAGCGCCATACCCAGCAATCCGGTCGCCACCAGCAGCGGCAGCCGCCACGCGGGGTAACTCCCGCTCAGATACGCCTCCCTTTGGAACAAGCCGCTGTCGCCGGCGCTCGCAGGGATCACACTGAGGCACAGATCGCCCACCAGCATTAAAAGCGCGCCCATTGCCCCCAGCAGGCAATCCCTTTGATATAATTTTCGCTCAATGCCCATGTTGTCTTCCTCCGTCCTTATAGTTAGCCAGAGCTAACCGCAAAGCCAATGAAAAAGCCGCCATTCCGCAGCTTTTGGGGTATTTATCCAAGCCTATTATAATAACGCACTTTTCGGCTGTCAAGGCAGAAGTTCAAAGTCCGACAATTTTTCACGACCCTCTCCGGATAAAGGTCTCCCCCGCCCTGCGCGCGGCAGAACGGGGGGAACACGGCATGTTCTTTTATCCTTCCGGCGCAAAGCCGACCGTGACAGGCATGCCCTGCCACTCATCGCCATCGGCACGGTAATACAGCCATTCGCTGCCGCCATCGGATTGCCGGATCAGCTCAATGGCAAAGACCTGTCCGACCTCCACCTCAACTGGATAGTTATTGTAGGGCAGCACATCATCGATCAGTGCGGCATCTGCAAAGTCCTCGTAGGCATTCTCCAGCCGCCAGAAAGTACGGCTTTGGTACTGCTGCGACCATTCGCTGATGTCCTCTCCGCCAAGCCATGTTGCGGTATAGTGTTTGCCTGCTACTATAAAATCTTCCTCGGTAACAGTGGGCGCGGGGAGCTGGGTCAGGTCGGTGCAGTGCAGCTTATCTCCATAGTAGGCGGCAAGCTGCTTTGCCATGCTATCTACCGTGCCGCCCCAGGAAAGCGCGGTCGGATCAGTGTGCGCCGCACCGTAAATGCCCATGATATCGGTACCGGCAGGCAGACGCTCCACTGCCGCGATAAAGTTCTGCACCATGGCGTTTTCACGGTAGGAATCCTGCTTATCGGGGTCACCCTCCATGTAGAAGCTCCGCCCCTGGATCACGCAGGCATCGGCACGCTTATATTCCTCGCTGGTCAGCTGACCCTCAGCACGCAGGTATGCCTCGTAGCGTGCGCCAGTGGTCTCGTACTGGTGCCCGATATCGGTGCCGACAAAAATCGTCTCCGGACAGTCTGCCTTTATGCTGCGGAAGAAATCCAGCACCAGCTCATTGTGGGAAAGAGAACCCTCCCAGTCCTTATAAACCTCCAGCAAAATGGTGTCGTCCTCTGCCTGCATCCACAGGTTAAAATACTGGGCGGTATAGTATGCCTGCTCAACAAAGAGATAGCGCATCCCGCGGGCATAGCAGTCCCGCCACAGCTCCAGTTCCTTTTGCAGCAGACGCTCATTGGCATGGTATTCGCCGTACAGGTAGATCTCACCGATCTCCTCCGGTCCGGTCACGGCAGGCTCCGCGGGGTCCTGCGGCTGCTGTGTCTCACTGCCGCAGGCGGCGGTCAGCACCAACAGTACCACAGCCAGCAGAAGCACCGTCGTTCTATACAACATGTTATTTTTCATTCTGTTTCTCCTTCTCGTATCCTTCGATCAAGGCTTGCTTCTCCGTACGGGTCAGCCGTTTGATGGCAGACTCCCGCCGCAGGGCAGCGGAGCGATCCGGCTGCTTCTCGCGATAGCGAAGCGTCACCGGAGTGCGGCCGCGGGTGTATTTCGCGCCGCGACCGGCATTGTGCGCCGCCAGCCGGCGGGGAATGTCATCGGTGCAGCCGGTGTAAAGCGTGCCGTCCCGACACTCCAGTATATAGACCCACCAGTCCATCGCGGCGCCCCCCTTCTATCGTTCTATTGTTACAAGGGGTATCATACCATAACGGCGGCGGGAGCGCCAGTCCGTTTTAGATATAAAAAAGCCGCCACAGTGGATAGCCTGTGGCGGAATGGCGCGCTGTAAGGGATTCGAACCCCTGGCCTTCTGGTCCGTAGCCAGACGCTCTATCCAGCTGAGCTAACAGCGCATTTGCTTTTGACAGCTTAATTATATTAGCACATCAAGCGGAAATAGTCAATCGCTTTTTTGCGTTTTTTCTAAAAAGTTTTGCATTTTATCAAACTGCCGCCCTGCCTGCCCTTGCATTTTGCCGCAAAGTAGTGTAGAATAGAGGTCGTCACAGCAGAATATGGAGACGTATCGAAGTGGTCATAACGGGACTGACTCGAAATCTCCTTCGGCTAACGGAAGCTTTTCTTCCGAAAAGCCTTTAACCGTGCGGTTTTCGGGCATTCGCCCGCCGCAGGCACACCGTGAGTTCTAACAGGAATTCTAATACAACCGAATATTTGCGTTAATCTCGGTTTTCCGAGTTAACATACATGGAGAGGTATCGAAGTGGTCATAACGGGGCTGACTCGAAATCGTGTCGGTCGCTTTCCGGGGTGACCTCGCAAACCCTTGATACTTCGGGCTTCTTCCGCTTTTCTACACTTTTTCAAAACTGAATATCTACGGTTTTTCTACGCTTTGTCTACGATTTCTACACTTGGTTCTCAATCAGCCGGAAACCCGCAAAGCCTTGAAAATACAGCATGGAGATGTATCGAAGTGGTCGTAACGAGGCTGACTCGAAATCAGTTGACGGGTCAAACCGTCCGGGGGTTCGAATCCCTCCATCTCCGCCAGAGCCTGCAGTGGTGATTCCACTGCAGGTTTTTATTTATGCCAGCTGTTCCTCTTTCTCAGGGCGGTTGAACATACCGTTCATGGCGTTTGCCGAAGCCTCCTGTGCCGAGTAGTCGAGATGTGCATAGATGTCTGCCGTGGTGGAGAAGGTACTGTGCCCCAGCCAGATTTGGATCTGCTTCATGGAGATACCGTTGCTGAGAAGCAGGCTGGCGCAGGTGTGACGAAGATCATGGAAGCGAACCTTGCGAAGCCCGTACTTCTCGATGAGCCATGAGAAATGCTCCGTTACATAGTTCGGACGTAGAAGTTTTCCGCACTGGTCAACGCAGATGTAGTCGAGGTAGTCCCGGCAGTAACTTTTTTTGAAGAGTCTCCGGTACATCTCCTGCTTCTCTTTCTCCTCCAGCAGGATGATTCCTACTGCTGGAATCAGAGGTAGTGTTCGGAAGCTGGATTTGGTTTTCAGGACATCCTCGCCCATCGGGACGAACTTTCCGTCCACCTCTGCTTCGATGACCTTGTGACTGATGGAGATCGTCTTGTGTTCCATGTCGATGGCACTCCACCGCAGTCCGAGAACTTCGCTTCGCCGCAAGCCATAGTAGGCAGCAATTTTTACGCACAATTCCAGCGGGTCACCAGACACTGCGTCGAACAGGGTAAGCATCTCTTCCTCGCTGTAGAAGCTACCGTGGAACACATTCTTCTTGGGACGGTCTACCTTGTCGGCAGGATTCTTGAGCAGGATATCCTTCTTAACTGCTGTCTGAAGTGCCTTTCGGATGATTGCGTGATAATGAATGACCGTGTTTGTCGTGCAGTCGTCTGCCAGAATACTCTGGTAGAAGTCCTCAATGTGCTGTGGGGTCACTTCCCGCAACTGGAGTTCCAGCGGCGCGAAGTATGGCCGGATTCTTGCTTTGATCATGTTAGAGTAGCTTTGGTAGGTCGCCGTTGCGAGTGAACTGCGGGTCGATTGAAGCCACTTTTCCATGTACTCGATAAACGGGAGCAAGGCATCAGGATGCGTGTTCTCTGCAAGCTCCTTTGCTTTTGCCTCTCGATCCAGCCGTTCTTCTTCCTCCCGCTCATACTGGAGCCGGATATCATCAAATGCTTTCTGGGCTTTTCGTGCGCTGGTTCCCTCGACGGGAAGCCGCATGGGTACCCATTTGCATCTGCGGCGGCCATTGACCTTCAGGTAAAGAACCGCATAGTAAAAACCGTTTTTTTGCTGCAGGCAGCCTGTTATCATAATGTCCTCCTATTCTATAACAGGTAGTCGTATTGCCCGCCATTGACATCCCAAACATACCACAATGCGTTGGGAATAGCTATACTCCAAGTGGAGAAATACCACTCGACTTTTCTACGCTTTTCGGCAAACGACCTCTTGTTTTCTGAACGATCTGCCAATTCGGCTCATGATAAATTGATGCGGCACATATCCTCACCCATCAGGTACTCGATTACACATACCTTCGGGATCTTGTAGGCTCTGCCTACCTTGACGCATCTGATCTCCTGTTCAGCCAGGAGGCGATACGCCAGTCGTCGACTGATTCCACCCAGCATTTTGCAGAGGTCATCCACCTCAACAACATCGGGATATTTTTCAAACATAGAACTCTTTTTCATGGCAATGCCCTCCTATTTTTTGAGTCGTACCTTGCGGCACAAATATGAGGATCGTCCGGGGCGATAAGGAGGGGGGTTGAATGCAGGCCGTTCAGAGGATTGAAAGAGAGAAGAGAATGGATGGTGGAAAAAAGAAAGAGGAGGCGGACGATCCCCATACTTCTGCCGCAAAGCGGAAAAGGCCGCTCCGTAACGGGGCGGAAATGCTCCCTGCGGAGCGGCCTTCTTGCTCTTGCGTTGCTGCCTGTATTCGACACTACTTCCCCAGGCAAGGGCGGCGGCTGGAACCGCGCTGGCGCGCGTCACGGGGGTTTCACCCCTCCGAGGTTCTCTCGAAGCTGCGTACAGGAGTATCATTGTAAGCTGACGGGGTCATGGCGAAGCAGCCTGCCAAAGCTGCATTTGACCTGGGTGGGTATCGCTCTGCACCTTCTATTGGCCGTCCTAATATGCGGAGAATGTTCCGCACAGGTGGTCCTCGCGCACCCGGTCTGACGCTCGCGCCGTCAGCAAAGGTATTCCAGTCACCGGATATGACCGCCTGGGCGGTGTTTTTCAAGGTTCAGAGGGATCATGAAAAA
>JBNMIL010000014.1:0-23883 GCA_050873265.1 Angelakisella sp.
AAATTATATTATTGATTTAAGCAACCCATTGCATTTTCCATACATCTCTCGGCAGGGGGTATTCTGTTTGTCGGATCTTCTGTTTTCCATCAATGCGGTAGCGCCCATGGTCATTATCATCGCCATCGGGTATTTTTTTGCGCGGGTCGGGCTGATGAAAGAACCGTTCATCTCTCAGGGGAACCGACTTTGCTATCAGGTCTTTCTTCCGCTGCAGCTGTTCCGCAGCATTTATACCAGCCAAAGCAGCCTTACCGGCTCCTTGGATTCGGTCATCTTTTGTCTGGGCGGTTCGCTGTTGGTTTACAGCGCCATGCTGGTGCTTGCGCTCAAGGTGGAAAAAACGCCGGAGCGTCAGGCGGGGCTCGCCACCATCTTTATGAAAAGCAATTTTGTGCTTTTCGGGCTTTCTTTGGCTGCCCAGCTGCTGGGGGAGGGCAATACCGCCGATGTCGCCCTTACCATTGCCATGCTGGTGCCGCTCAACAATATCTTTGTCATTACGGTATTCACCCTGCTGCTCAAGGATAAGAACGCTTCCTCCGCCAATCGCTTCGGTACCCTTCTCAAAAAGATCATTACCAACCCCATTTTTCTGGGGGCGGTCATCGGCTTGCTTTTTTCCAAGCTGCAGATCACCCTCCCCACCTTTGCCGATAAGGTCGTCAGCCAGCTTTCCAACATTTCCGTTCCCCTTGCCCTGCTTTTGTTAGGCGCGGGCTTCCGGTTTTCCAATGTCGCCGTTTACAAAAAGGAGATCCTCCTCGTTGTCGGGCTTAAAGGCTTTCTCCTTCCGGCAGGGGCGCTGGCGCTTGCCTCCATGCTCGGCTTCAACACCGTACAGATGGTCTGTGTCCTTGTGATCTTCGGCTCTCCGGCAGCCTCCAGTACCTATGTCATGGCGCGGGAGTTCGGCGCCGATGATACCCTTTCCGCCAACGGGGTCATCTTTTCCTCCCTCGTCAGCGTGGTCACCATCTTCTTTTGTGTGTTGTTCCTGCGTATGGCTGGTTATCTGTAACAGCTTTTTCACCGCTTATCCGGCGCCCCTTTGGGGGCGCTTTTCTTTTTTTGCATGTTTGCGTGCCGGCACCCGGCATTGTCAATATAACAAAAACGACCGCCCCGTTCCGAGTGGCCGCACCGTTTGATTTGCAATAAGTCCCGATCACTCTTTTCGCTGATCCGACCTATTCTGTTTTCTGTTTTGTCAAAGCCGGTGGCTGTCAAGGGCAACCGTCCGGCAGGGACCTCACCGCTGCCGCACACCATGGACCTGCCCCTTTTACGGGACAGGATCCCATGGTATGCGGCGCAATGAAGAACTATAAGAGGAGAGAGGAAATGACAAATATCAGGTGGCTGGTGTTGCGGTCAGCTTCTTCTTATGGATCAGCTGCAGAACAATAATGCCTGCGAACAGCGCAAAGCCGATCAGGTCGGTAACAAGACCGGAGAAGATGAGCAGCAGACCGGCAGCAAATGCCGCCACACGCTCCACTACGCTTGCCGGAGCCAGAAGGTAACCCTGCACGCAGATCGCGATGCACAGTACACCGATGCAGCCGGTTATTACACCCTGCGCAATGGAAAGCGCGCCGCCCTCCAGCAGCAGAGGAGGAGAATAGACAAACATAAACGGAATAATGAACGCGATCAAACCAAAGCGGAAGGCACGGAAACCGACCTTGTTCGGGTTCGCTCCCGCCAGTGCCGCGCCCGCATAAGCCGAAAGGGCAACGGGAGGCGTAATGGTGGAAATGGAGCCGAAGTAGAGCACAAACAGGTGTGCCGCCACCATGGGAACGCCCATCTTGGTAAGGGCGGGGACCGCCAATGTGGCAAGGACCATGTATGCCGCTGTGGTCGGCAGACCGCAGCCCAAAATCAGGGAAGCCAGCATGGTCATCAGCAGGGCGATAAAGATATTATCACCGGCAACGCTCAGCATCAGGCTGGAGAACTTGGAACCGATACCGGTAAGAGAAATAATACCGCAGATGATGCCCGCGCAGGCACAGGCTGCCGCTACGGAGATCACGCCTCTCATGCCCTTTGCCACCGCCTTGAAGAAACGGTTGAGCACATGGATCCGGTCTTTGTTGAAGATGATATCCACGATCAGGATCGCCGCGATGGAATATGCCGCGGAGAAGATGGCACTCTTGCCGGTAATGATCAGTACGATCAGAAGGATCAGCGGCAGCAGCAGGTAGCCGCCGGCTTTCAGCACCTTGCCGACCGGCTGGATCTCGCTGTCATCGGCAACGGGGATCTTTTCCCGCTTTGCCTCCAGATCTACCATAAGGAAAATGGACAGGAAGTAGAACAGTGCGGGGATCAGTGCCGCCAGACAGATCTTGCCGTAGGAAACACCGGTCATCTCCGCCATCAGGAAGGCAGCCGCGCCCATTACAGGAGGCATGATCTGACCGCCGGTGGAAGCAACCGCTTCAACGGCGCCCGCGCTTGTGGGGCTGTAGCCGTTCTTCTTCATCAACGGAATGGTGAAGGCGCCGGTGGTAACTACATTCGCCACGGCGCTGCCGGACATGGTGCCCATCAGGGCGGAGCTGACAACCGACGCTTTCGCCGGACCGCCGCGCATTTTACCGGTCAGGGAATACGCAAGGTTTACAAACAGCTCGCCGCCGCCAAACATCTCCAGCATCGCGCCGAACAGTACAAACAGCGCAACATACTGGGCGGAAACATTCATGGCTGCGCCGTAAATGCCCTCGGTACCGGTGTACATAAAGGACATGATACGGTTCAGTGAATACTGACGGTGACCCAGCGTGCCGGGGATCAGATGCCCCAGGAACGCATAGGCAAGGAACAGAACACCCAGACCGGCAAGGACCGGACCGATCGCTCTGCGTGTCGCCTCCAGCACCACCAGTACCGCAATGATACCAAAGATGATATCCGTCTGATTGGTTATACCGGTACTGGAAGCGATCCTCTTCCAGTTCAGCAGAATATAGCCGCTGCTCAGCAGCGCTAGGATCGCCCAGCCCCAGTCGATTATACTTACCTTAGCCAGTCCCTTTTTGGTTGCAGGATAGATAAAGAACAGGCAGAAAGAAATGACAAGCCAGTGGGTCGCTCTCAGCTGCATGGCACTGGAAGCGCCAAAAAATCCCACATAAATGTGATAGAGACCCAACAGGATCAGCAGGATCGTCACGCCCTTTTCGTACCAGCCGGTCAGGTCGCGTGTTCTTTTCTCATCGCTGATCTCTTCTTCCTGCTGCTCTGCTATCTGCTTTGCTTCCATTGGTTCCGCATTTTCGGCAGCAGTCTTTTTCTTAAACAGCATCGCCAATTTACCCCTTTTCTATAGATTTTCTCGGTCTTTTTCGCATCGATCATATGTCTTTTCGACGCCATCGATTATATATAATATATTATTTTGCGTTCCCTTTGTCAATTCTCTGCGGGCTTCCGGCACCAAAATCGCCACATTGCTCAAACAAAATGCATCTTTATTGTAATCATTCACCAAATTCCGACGCAAAAAAGAGAGGGATTTGTTTTCCCTCTCTCTTTCCCATCTCCGCCGGTCTTACTCGTCGTTGTGGTGGTAGCGGGCACTGCCGGCAAATTTGTGGATACGGGTAAAGCGCTCCAGCTCATCGTAATCCTTTTGGGCTAAAAGCTCGATCATTCTGTCATGCTCCGCGCTGGATTCCCTCATGCGCTCGGGCGCTATCTGGAAGACCGAGCGGGTAATGCCCCAGCGGTGCCGCAGGTCGTTGATCATATCGATCAGCTCCCGGTTGGGCAGGTTCCTGTAAATTCTGGAGTGGAAGTCAAGGTTGTGATACTGGAAGCCCGCCACATCATTTTCCTCCGCCATTTTCCACAGCTCTCTGTTGATGTCCCGCAGCTCCTCCAGGTCCTCCTCCGTAAGGTAGTCTGCGCTCAGTCTGGTCGCGTATGCCTCCAGAACGCCTTTTATCATGATCATATTACGGACGGCTTCATCGCTGACGCCGTTGATGACCGCACCGCGGTTCGCCTCTATCGTCACATATCCTTCCCGCTGCAGCATTCTCAGCGCCTCGCGTACCGGAATATCACTTACTCCGCATTCCTTTGCGATCTGGCTGATCACCACACGGTCGCCCGCCTTCAGCTGCAGCGCCATTATCTTTTCCAAAATATAATCATAGGAGATTTCCACCTTGCTTTTGTACTGGAAGGCCGTCACCATACTCTATACCTCTCACTTGTGTCATTTTTCGTTAAAAGCTCTCCTGCGCTCCGCACAGTTCATTTATCATTTTTTCCAATTATATCATTGGAAAACAATTGTTGCAATGCTTTTCCTGCCGCACCGCCTCTCAATTATCGCCTGCGTCGATAATTGATATGGAGAGGTTTCATTTGTTTATCGCCCCCGCGAATGATATAATACAGAAAATGATATTATTTTTGCAGGAGGGTGACCCATGAAACGCAATTGGCCGGAAGGTAAGCATGTTGCCGTACTATTCACTATCATGTTTGAGGGCTGGGAGGAAGGCGCCGCGCCCGGTGTCGGTCCCATGGGCAATGCGCTCAAGCCCGGATATTACGATACCGCCAATGCCGGCTGGGCGAAGTATGCCGCCAACAACGGTTTGGAACGCCAGCTCAAGATCCTGAAAGAAGAAGAGATCAAAGCCAGCGTTTTCTGCAGCGGCGTGCAGATGGAGCGTCACCCCGATCTCATTAAAAAGATCGCCGCCGAGGGTCACGAGGTCTGCCTGCACTCTCTGGCGCAGAATATCATACCGATCTATCTGGACGAAGCGACCGAGCGGGAACAGATGTCCCACTGTCTCGATCTGGCGGTCTCCCTTACCGGCAAGCACCCCGTCGGCTATTGCAGCCCCCGCTGCACCCCCAGCCTGAGCACCAGCAAGCTGCTGGCGGAAAACGGGCTTAAATACACCATCGACTGGATGGGCAGCGACCTGCCCATGGTAGAGCACACCGAAGCCGGTGATATCTGCCTCATGCCCTTCCCCATGAATGTCAACGATATGCCTCTGTATGTCCGCTACGGCAATGCGCCCGACCAGTATTACAAAAATCTGGTGGACGAATTTGAGAACTGGTACGCCAAGCACCCCGAAGAAAAGGTCGTCTACTGGATCACCGCACACAGCCATGTTTTCGGCAGACCCTTCGGCGCGGTCCAGTTCCAGCGCTGCATTCAGTACATCAAGAGCCTTCCCTATGTCTGGATCGCCCAGCCGCACGAGGTCGCCTCGACTGTTCTTGATGTCACCTACTAAGTTTGCTTCTTCTTCCTTTTTAATACTCTCTCACAGGGGATCGGGTGCTTTGCACCCGATCCTTTGCCTTTTGCCCCCTCTGTTCCAGTGTTCCGCTTCGGCACATCAGAGCGCAGGGGCGCTATGATAAACTCTCTAAAAGCGACTGCAAGTGGGGTCGGCAGCTTCTGTCATTGATCATTCTCCGGCTGACCGCCGTTTTCCCGGCAGGTCTCCACATACTTCAAAAAGGTAGCGGCTGCCGCCGAGGGCATTTTCCCGCTGCGGTGCGCCAGCGAGATCTCCCGACCGATCGGGTTTTTCATGTGTATGATCGCCTTGCTGCGCAGGTGCGTTTTGGCAGCGTAGCACGAATTCAGCGAAACATAGTCCTTCCGCAGCAGATCCGCCGTGATCTGCAGGTTGCTGGTTCGGTAGGCGATCATCGGCTCAAACCCGCAAAGCCTGCACCGCTGCAGGATCTTCTTTTCCAGCATCTCATTGGAGCTGGGAATAATGATCTGCCAGTCCTTCAGGTCGCTCCAGTCTATTTTCTTCTTTTCCGCCAGTGGATGCTTTTTATTCGTTACCGCCACCAGCTCATCATGGTACAGCGCTATCCCGCTCAGTTGCGGATAGCCTTCAATATCATTGATCAGACACAGATCCAGATCCCCCTGGGCGATCATCGTATCCAGTGCCCGACCGGAAATGGCGTCCCGCAGGATCACCTCGATATCCGGATGCGCCGTCCGGAAGCCCTCCAGCAGTGTCACCAGGTCGTAATTTGCCACCACCTGCTCCGTCCCTATGCGGATCACGCCGGATTGCTGCGCCGTTTCCTTTCGCATCTCGCAGATGAATTCCTCCCGCAGCTTCAGCAGCTTTTGGGCGTATTCCACGGCGGCTTTCCCCGCCGCTGTCAGCTCCACCTTGCGGGTCGTGCGCACCACCAGCTGTACGCCCAGCTCTTCCTCCAAACCGCGGATCTGCTGCGAAAGCGTGGATTGCACCACATGGGTCATCTGCGCGGCGCGGGTAAAGCTTCTTGATTCCGCAAGCGCCACCAGACCTTTCAGTTGGTGAAATTCCAATCGGTTCCCCTCCCCTCTGTATCGATACATTTACTAAAAAGCAGCCGGAGCAACCCGGCTGCTTTTTAGCTGCAAAAGGTTCAAGTATCTTAAAACAAATCGGCTTGTTCAGTCATTTCCTTTTTGTTTCCCTGCGTAGAGCTTTCGGGCTTTTTCCCGTTGGCAAGCCACAATGTCCTCCGGCGGTGTGTTCCGGTGCTGCCTTATGCACTCCGCGCACCAGCCGCGGCGCGGGCAGGCTTCTCTTTTACAGGGGCACTGTTCATTGTAACCGGTCTTCATCGCCCGCTCCTTTTCGCCGCCAATGTGGGCAAAGCCCTACTATATTATTTATACTCGTCCAGGATCTTTACAAATTCCTCGTTGGAAACGGTGGACTGCTTCTCGATCGCCAACGCCTTGATCTTCGCCACAACCTCGCGTGCCTGCTCATCGTCCAGGGTGTACGGGATCCCCAGCTCCTCGCACTTGGCGGGAATGGACATCTTACCGCTGCCCTTGCCCAGAACAACAAGGCTGCTGTTGCCCACAATGGTGGGGTCGATGGAGAACATGACCACGGGGTTGTGCTTTACCAGGTCAATGCCAATGCCGCTTTCACGGGCAAAGGTATTGGCGCCCACAAAGGGAGCATTGTAAGCAAGGGGACGCTTGCACATGGCAGCCACGCGCTCGCAGGAAGCCTGGATCTTCTCCAGATGGTAGTCGTTATCCAGACCGTACAGCAGCTTCATGCCCATCATGATCTGCTCGGTGGCGGCATTACCGGTACGCTCACCCAGTCCGTTCATGCAGGTATGGATCACATTGGCGCCGGCTTCCATCGCCGCAAAGCTGCTGGCGGTCGCCATGCCAAAGTCGTTGTGGGTATGGATCTGCAGCGGAACACCGTATTTCTTCAGGCGGCTGATAAACATATGGACAGCGGAGGGCAGGCAGCAGCCTACGGTATCCACCACGCCGATGGCGTCGGGACGGGCTTCCGCTACCAGTGTGGAATACAGCCGGTCAAGGGTCGCCATATCGGCGCGGCAGGTATCAAAGCCAAAGTAGATGGTCTCCAGCCCCAGCTTCTTGGCATAGGCGCAGCTGTCCACCGATTTCTGAATCAGGGTATCGGTATCCCACTTGGGGAACTGATACTTCAGCTTGACCTCGCTGGTGGGGATCTCGATCACAACGCCGGTGGCACCGCACTCCTTGGCAGCTTCAATGTCCTCATGCATACCGCGGGCAAAGGAATAGATCTTCGCCTTGGTGCCGGAGGAGGTGATCTGCTTGATCGCGTTAAAATCCGCGGTCGAAACGGCAGGCATACCCGCTTCAATGCGCTCTACGCCCAGCTCGTCCAGCATGGCTGCGATCTCTACCTTTTGGTCGGTGCTCATGAATACCCCGGGGGTCTGCTCGCCGTCACGCAGGGTCGCATCATGAATTTCTACCTTGGGAGCAATATTCAGTTCACGGGTAAATTCTTCATCAAAGTTATATTTGCTCACCCAGTATTTCCCGTCATTCCATTTCGCCATAATGCATCTCCTTTAGTTGTTCCGCTTATTGCTTGTTTTCTATCTTTGTCGGGCTTTTTTCAGCGTCCTCCTGCGTTTAACACCACAGTAAGGGTCCTGGCAGCCCATAGCGGGCTGCCGGAACCCTTTGTGATCAGCATTACAAGCGCTGCTTCGGTTTTACTTATTTCAGACCGGCTTCCACATAGTATTTTTCCGCTCCGGCAGCCAGAGGGAACTTGCCTACATCAGCCAAACCTTCTTTGGTAACATCTTTGATCGCGCTGTGATAGCCCTTCAGCTCGTCCAGGTTCTCCACCAGCGCCTTGGTCATCTCATAAACGGTAGCGTCGTCCAGGCGGCTGCTGACATAGATGATGTTCTTAACGCCGATGGTAACAGCGTCGGAATCCATGTTGTAGGTCGCGGCGGGAACAGTCACGGCGTTGTAGTAGGGGGCAATCTCCTGGATCTTCTGCATATGCTCGTCATCAATGCTTACCATAACGACCTTGTTGGTGGCAGCCATGGAAGAAACAGCGGCGGCAGGCATACCGGCCATCGCCAGAGCGGCAGAGACCTGACCATCGGTCAGCTGGGTAATGCCGTCATCGTAGCCGACATAGGTGGGGGTGATATCGTCCAGAGTCATACCATAAGCCTGCAGAACCACTTCCAGAGCGGCTACGGAACCGCCGCCGGCAGGACCGACAGCGACCTTCTTGCCCTTCAGATCAGCAATAGAGGAAATGCCGCTGTTCTCGGTGGTGACTACATGCCAGATGGAAGAATGAAGCGCGCAGAGGACCTGAATATCCTGTACGCTGTTATAGGGGGCGCTGCCGTCCAGTGCGTACTGAACCGCATCTGCGTTGGAAATACCGATATCGCAGTCGCCGTCGCTTACCAAACGAATGTTGGCAACGGAACCGTCGGTGATCTCCGCGGTCACATTCAGCTCAGGAATGTGGGAGGTCAGGACCTCGGCAAAACCGGTGCCGATAACATAGTAGGCGCCGCCGGAGCTGGCAGTACCCATGGAAAGCTGCTGGTTGGCAATGCCGCTGCCCTGGTTGTCGTTATCCGACTGGGCGGGCTGGTTGCCGCAGCCTACTGCAGCCAGAACCATAAAAGCTGCAAGGAAGAGTGCGAGAAACTTTTTCATTATCTTTTCCTCCGAACTTGTTTTTTTATTACCTCTTTGAGGTTCGCCTTGATTTTAGCATATCGGAAAAATCGAAGTCAACACAAAATCCTATATTCTATATGATATACAGTATGCATTCTTGTTTTTTGTACATTTTAACAATAGCCATTGCGCCTCAAATCCTTCTTTTTAATATATTTACTTTTATTTACTCCTTCTTGACACCCATCTTCCCTTGTACTATACTATTGCTATCTAAAGCTGAACTCAGCTTCACCATCTCAAAACGGAGGTAACACCTATGGATTACAGCATCGGGCAGGTCTCCCGCATGACCGGTCTGCCGGTCTCCACCCTGCGCTATTACGATAAGGAGGGGCTGTTCCCCGGCATGGAGCGTACCTCCGGCATTCGCCGCTTTACCGAAGGCGAGCTGGAGCGTCTGCATGTCATCGAGTGTCTCAAGCGCTCAGGGCTGGAGATCCGCGATATCCGTCAGTTCATGCAGTGGTGCACGCAGGGCAGCGCCACCTATCCCCAGCGGCAGGAGCTTTTCCTGCGCCAGCTGGCGACCGCCGAAGCGCAGATGCGCCGCATGGAAAAAACGCTGGCAATGCTCCGCTTCAAGTGCTGGTACTACGAGCAGGCAATGCAGGACGGCAATGAGGAGCGTATCAAGGCAATGCTGCCCGACCGCCTCCCCGCGGAGATCCAGAAGCTGTACGATCAGGCGCACAGCTGACCGAAGATAACAAAGCGACCCAAAGCCGGCACTTTTCTGCCGCTTTGGGTCAGTTTTTTCGCGTTCTCGCCCCGCCATGCAGCGGGCGGCATTACGGCGCCGCCGTTCCCTTTCCCGCCGCCAGCAGCCGCTCCAGCCACTCCACCAGTGCAAAGGAGAGCCGGTACTCCGGCGCTTTCGCCAGCTTTTCTATCTGCTCCAGCTCCGCGCTCCCCTGCTCCGCCGCCGTCCCGATGCAAAGCTGCGGGAACAGCACACACCACCAGTTGCGACCCTGTGCCGCCCCCAGCTCGATGCGCACGGCGTCATAGTACCCCGCCGGCAGAATATGCCTGTCGTATTCCCGTGTCTCAAAGTACATATTCACCATGCTCACCCGCACCGTGTCGGCACAGCCCGCTGCCTCCAGCGTCTTTTCCGCCGCGGTTTGGATCTTCGGCAGCAGCTGTGCGGCGACCTCCATCGTCTCCTCACGGTTCTCCGCCGCCGCAAAGTCCGCCTCGGTCGCCCGCAGCACCGCGTCACGGACGCTCAGCTTCAGCGCCTGATCCTCCTCGCTGTCGCTGTTCGCCAGAATATGCAGCCGCAGCACATTTTCCCGCACCGCCTCGCACTCGCTGTCAAAGCCCGCCGCCATGCTCACCACCACCGCCAGCAGCAGCCCCACGATCATTACCATGTCCCACCGTTTTGTCATTTTCGTTCCGTCCTTTCCTCATAGCCGTAATAGGTAAGCTGTCCCCAGTATGGACAAAATTTTCCGTCTCTATTCCGGTTCCCCGCAAACCGCAAATACGGGCGCAGCCCGCCCCCCCAGCGGGGCGGCTCCGGCGGTCTTCGACCGCCGTGCGGCGCTTCGCGCCGCGGGCTGCGCCCCGTACCTCTCCTCCCCCTTCAAATTTCCCCTAAACCAAAAAATCAGCTCCCCCGCGCCGTCACCGGCACAGGGGAGCCTTTTCTATTGCAAATACTATTCCGGAATAGCTGTTACTCCAGCATCGAGCGTCCGGTCATCTCCGCGGGCTGCGGCAGACCCAGCGCCTGCAGCATCGTCGGGGCAATATCCGCCAGCCGTCCGCCGTGGGGCAGCAGCTTGGTGCCCTCGGGAAAGCCCACCGCGATGAACGGCACGGGGTTGGTGGTGTGCGCCGTAAAGGGCTTGCCCTCCTCGTCGGTCATCATGTCGGCGTTGCCGTGGTCGGCGGTCACAAAGGCTCTGCCGCCCATCTCCTCTATCGCCGCCAGCATGCGTCCCAGGCAGGTATCCACCGTCTCCACCGCCTTTACCGCGGCTTCAAATACGCCGGTGTGTCCCACCATATCGCAGTTGGCATAGTTCAGGATAATGACATCATACTTCCCGCTCTTAATGCGCTTTACCACCTCATCGGTCACCAGATAGGCGCTCATTTCAGGCTGCATATCGTAGGTCGCCACCTTGGGGCTGGGGATCAGCGCGCGGTCTTCTCCGGGGTAGGGCGCTTCCACACCGCCGTTAAAGAAGAAGGTCACATGCGCGTACTTCTCGGTCTCGGCAATGCGCAGCTGCGTCAGCCCGTTCTTGCTGATATACTCGCCGAAGGTGTTGGCAAGGCTCTGCGGCGCGTAGGCGACCTCCACATTGGGCATCGTCGCGTCGTACTGCGTCATGCAGATATACACCAGCGGGAAAAAGCCCTTCTTCCGTTCAAAGCCCGCAAAGTCCGGATCGACCAGCGTGCGGGTCAGCTCACGGGCACGGTCGGGACGGAAGTTGAAGAAGATCACGCTGTCGCCGCTCTTCACCTCGGCGCCCTCGGTCACCACCGCCGGCACAATGAATTCATCGGTCACGCCGTCGGCATAGCTCTGCCGCATCATCGCCGCGGGGTCGGGGGCTTTTACACCATCCCCATTCACAATGGCGTCGTACGCCTTCACCACGCGCTCCCAGCGGTTGTCACGGTCCATGGCGTAGTAGCGTCCGCTCACCGTCGCTATCTTGCCTGCGCCTATCTTGTCCAGCTCCTCTTGCAGCGCCTCAATATACCCCGCGCCGGAGGTCGGCGGCACATCGCGTCCGTCCATAAAGCAGTGGATATACACCTTTTCCACGCCGCACTTCTTCGCCATTTCGATCAGCCCGAAAAGGTGACGGATATGGCTGTGTACGCCGCCGTCGGAAAGCAGCCCCATCAGGTGCAGCGCCGCGTCCGGCTTCTTGGCATTCTCCATCGCGTGCAGCAGGGCGGGATTGGAGAGGTACTCTCCCTCCTCAATGGACTTGGTAATGCGGGTCAGCTCCTGGTAAACGATGCGCCCCGCGCCCATGTTGGTGTGTCCCACCTCGCTGTTGCCCATCTGTCCGTCGGGCAGCCCCACGTCCATGCCGGAAGCGCCGATCTGGGTATGGGGGCAGGTCGCCCACAGCCGGTCAAGGTTGGGGTGACGCGCGGCGGCAATGGCGTTGCCCTCGGTCTCCTGCCGCAGCCCAAAGCCGTCCATGATAATGAGTGCCAGCGGTTTTTTCATGCAAAATTCCCCCTTTTACTTGCTCGCGGCTTCCACTATCGCGGCAAAGTCCGGCGCCTTCAGCGAAGCGCCGCCGATCAGTCCGCCGTCGATATCCGGCTGCGCCAGCAGCCCCGCCGCGTTTTTCGCGTTCATGCTGCCGCCGTACTGGATCGTCGTGGCTTCCGCCGCTTCTTCCCCATACAGCTTGCCCAGCAGCTCACGGATCATGTGGTTGACCTCATTCGCCTGCTCGTCGGTCGCGGTCTTGCCGGTACCGATCGCCCATACCGGCTCATACGCGATGATGATGTGCCGCAGCTCCTCGGCGGAAACACCGGCAAGCGCCTTTTTCACCTGAATGGCAATGGTCTCGCCGGTGATGTCGGCTTCCCGCTGCTCCAGCGTCTCGCCCACGCACAGAATGACCTCCAGTCCGCTCTCCAGCGCCGCGCGCACTCTCTTCGCGACCGTCTCATCGGTTTCGCCGAAGTACTGCCGGCGCTCGCTGTGCCCGATGATGACATACTGCACGCCCAGCTCCTTCAGCATCGGCGCGGAGATCTCTCCGGTAAAAGCACCGCTCTGTGCCCAGTGGCAGTTCTCGGCGCCCACCTTCACATTGGTGCCCTCGGTCAGCGCCAGCGCCGTCTCCAGGTTGGTGTACGGCGTGCAGATGACGACCTCACAGCCCGCGTTCTTTACCAGCGGCAGCAGCTCGGTGATCAACGCCCTTGCCTCGGCGCGGTTCTTGTTCATCTTCCAGTTGCCGGCGATGACCGCGCGGCGTTTTGCCTTGTTCATATTCAGTTCCTCCTTCATTGGGGTCGGTTTTATTCCTCCTCGGCAGGTCCCTGCGGAGGGCTGGCTTACGGGGCGCAGCCCCCCGCCTGCGGCGGGTCAGGGGACTTCGTCCGCTGCGCGCGTCCCGCGGGACGCGCGGGGCTGCGCCCCGTTCCCGCCGCCGGTCCCTGCCAAAGGCATACGACCCCGCTTTTTTTACAAAAACGGGGTCGCCTTGTGGTTCTTATTCTTTATCGCGGATGCAGGCGATACCGGGCAGCAGGGTCCCCTCCAGATATTCCAGCGAAGCGCCGCCGCCGGTGGAGATGTGGCTCATCTTGTCGCCGAAGCCCAGCTGCTGTACCGCAGCCGCGCTGTCGCCGCCGCCGATGATGGTCGTCGCGTCGGTCTCCGCCAGCGCCTTCGCCACCGCAATGGTGCCCGCCGCCAGTACAGGGTTCTCAAAAACGCCCATCGGACCGTTCCATACAACGGTCTTGGCGTCCTTTACCGCCTCGGCGTACAGCTCGCGGGTCTTGGGACCGATATCCATGCCCATGCGGTCGGCAGGGATCTTATCGCTGTCCACCACCAGCGTCTCGATGGGCGCGTCGATGGGGTTCGGGAACTCGGCGGTCGTCACGGTGTCGATGGGCAGCACCAGCTTCACGCCGTTCTTTTCGGCTTTCGCCATCATTTCCTTGCAGTAGTCGATCTTCTCGGCGTCCAGCAGGGAGGTGCCTACCTCATAGCCCTTGGCGGCAAGGAAGGTGTACGCCATACCGCCGCCGATGATGAGGGTATCCACCTTATCCAGCAGGTTGTTGATGACCTTCAGCTTATCGGCGACCTTGGCGCCGCCCAGAATGGCAACAAGAGGACGCACGGGCTGCTCCACGGCGTTGCCCAGATAGTTGATCTCCTTCTCCATCAGGTAGCCCACGGCGGTCTCCTTGATGTAGTCGGTCACGCCGACGGTGGAGCAGTGGGCACGGTGGGCGCTGCCGAAGGCGTCGTCCACGTATACATCAGCCAGCGAAGCCAGCTCTTTGCTGAATTCGGGCAGGTTCTTGGTCTCCTCGGGACGGAAGCGGGTGTTCTGCAGCACCAGAATGTCGCCGTCCTTCATCTCGGATACCATGCGGCGGGCATTCTCGCCCACTACGGTATCGTCATCGGCAAACAGCACGGGACGACCCATCAGCTCGCCCAGACGGGCGGCGACGGGCGCCATGGTAAAGGCAGGGTCGGCGCCCTTGGGCTTGCCCAGATGGGAGCAGAGAATGACCTTCGCGCCGTGGTCGGCAAGGTAGCGGATGGTGGGGATCGCGCCTACGATGCGGTTATCGTTGGTCACTTTGCCGTCCTTCAGCGGTACGTTAAAGTCCACACGCACCAGTACACGGCGTCCCTTTACGTTCAGATCTTCCACAGTTACTTTGTTCAGAAAAGACATACAGGTATCCCTCTTTCTTTTGTATTTTGAATGACCGGCTCTCCGGCACTTGGTTCCTAAGTCTATTGTACCCCATCTTGCGCCGCCGCGCAAGTGCTTTTGTTAAAAAATTAACTTATTTTATTCCCCCGCCTCGCCCCATTGCAGACGGTGCAGCTGCCCCGCGTTCTGCAGCAGCGGAAAATCCCACTGCCGCAGCACCTCGTACACCCCTATTGCCACCGAGTTGGAAAGGTTCAGGCTCCGCAGCCCCTGCCGCATCGGGAAGCGCAGGCACCGGTCGGGGTGCCGCACCAGCAGCTCCTCCGGCAGTCCGGCGTCCTCCCGCCCAAAAAGCAGAAAGCACCCGTCGGGGTACTGCACCCCGGTGTAAATATGCTGCGCCTTGGTGGTGAAATAATACATCTTTTCCTGTTCCGCCGCGTGCCGCTCCATAAAATCCGCAAGGCTCGGGTAGGTCGTCACATCAAGGTACTGCCAGTAGTCCAGCCCCGCCCGCTTCAGCTTGGTATCGTCTATGGTGAATGCCATCGGCTCCACCAGATGCAGCCGCGCGCCGGTTGCCGCGCAGGTTCGGGCAATGTTCCCCACATTCTGCGGGATTCTCGGCTCCACCAGTACTATGTTCAAGATCGGCATTTTTATATTGTCTCCTTTTTCCGGTTTCTGCGGCGGCTTGGCATACGGCGCAGCCCTCGGCGGCTCCGCCGCCGCAGCGTCCTTCGTCCGCTGCCCCGCCCCAGGCGGGGCGGGCTGCGCCCCGTCCTCCCCCGGTTTCCTCCCCCGATCTCCCCGCCGGTTTTCCTTTTTTCCGGCTCGTCTCCGGGGCTATTCGTTCCTCCCTATTTTACCACAAAATCGTCCCAAAAACGCCTCAAATGTAAACTTTTTGTAAAAGTTTGTGCGAATTCAACACTTTCACTGCAAATTTCCCCGTTTTTGTCCGTATTAGTGAAAGGAGTTGTTTCAACATGCAGCAAAAAATGCAGCAAGAAAAAGATTATCTCAACGCACGGCAAAAGCTTTTCTGCCACTGGTTCGCCCTCACGCGGGACGCGCGCGGGTCAGCCGCACGGTGCTGGAAGGCGCCCGAGAAGCTGGCGGAAGCACTGACCCTGCTGGAAACACCGGCAGCCCAGAATTATCTGGCGGAGGTGGAAGCCGCCATGGGCGGCGCGGGGCGCCTTGCCACCGCCGAGGAGGGCTACCGCAAGCTCGCCTTCGGCGCCATCACCGATGCCGTCCGGCTCATGTTCCCCGCCGAGGGAGAAACGCCCCCCATCGGGGAAATGGATCTCTTCAATATCGCCAAGCTCAGTCAGGCAAAGGGCGGTCTGGAGGTCACCTTCTTTGACCGGCTGGCAGCACTGGACAGGCTGGCGGCGCAGCAGAAGGAGACGGACGCCTCCCAAAAGGATGTCTTCGGCTTTCTGGAGGCAGTCGCCGCCGGCGCCGCGGCAGTCGGGGAGGAGGACGAGTGATGCGCTTTGTCCCCTTCAGCCGAAAGCAGCTTCGGGTCCTTACCTGGTGGCGCTCCGGCTCGCCGGATCGTCACAGGGACGCCATTCTGTGCGACGGGGCGGTGCGCAGCGGCAAAACCTTGTGTCTTTCCCTTTCCTTCGTGATGTGGGCGACCCACAGCTTCTCCGGCATGGATTTTGCCCTGTGTGGCAAAACCATTCTGTCGCTGCAGCGCAACCTGCTGGAGCCGCTGCTGCCCGTTCTGCGGGGACTGGGCTACCGCTGCCGCTTCCAAAGCGGCAGACGGCTGCTTACCGTGGCATGGGGCAAAAGGGAAAACCGCTTCTACCTGTTCGGCGGCAGAGATGAGGGCAGCGCCTCGCTCATTCAGGGCATCACCTTAGCCGGTGTTCTGCTCGATGAGGTCGCCCTGATGCCCCGCTCCTTTGTGGAGCAGGCACTGGCGCGCTGCTCGGTCGCCGGCAGCCGCTACTGGTTCTGCTGCAATCCGGAGCACCCCTTTCACTGGTTCTATCGGGAGTGGATCGAAAAGGCGGAGGAGAAAAACTGCCTCTATCTCCACTTCACCATGCGGGATAACCCCTCCCTGACGCCGGAGATCCGGCAGCGGTACGAGGGACTGTATTCCGGTTCATTCTACCGGCGCTTTGTGCTGGGAGAATGGTGCGCCCCCAGCGGGGCGGTGTACCCCATGTTCTCCCCTGACCTTCATGTGGTAAAGGCGCCGCCGCAGGGACTGACCCGCTGGTATTTAAGCTGCGATTACGGTACTGTCAACCCCTGCTCCATCGGGCTGTGGGGCTACTGCCCCGCCGATGGCATCTGGTACCGTGTAGCGGAGTATTACCACGATTCCCGCCGGACGGGAGTACAGAAAACCGATGAGGAGTACTACGAGGCATTGTGCGCCTTAGCCGGAGAGCGCCCCATTCTGGGGGTCACGGTGGACCCGTCAGCCGCCAGCTTTATGGAGTGTATCCGTCGTCACGGCGTCTACACCGTCCTCCCCGCCAAAAACGATGTCTTGGACGGCATTCGTCGGGTCAGTGAGCTGCTGCGCCAAAACAAATTGCGCTTTGTCGCCTGCTGCCGCGATACCCTGCGGGAATTTAACCAGTACCGCTGGGAGGAAAACGCCCCCGAGGACCGGCCCCGCAAGGAAAACGACCACGCCATGGATGAGATCCGGTACTTCGTTTCCACCGTGCTCTCCTCCGCCCCGAGGAACCACCAGTCCTTCCACGCCGCTGCCCTCCCCCGGCAGCGGAAGGACTGACCCCATGGGGAGCCGGGTCGAACGCCGTAAAATCGCCCCGCAGGGCGTTTCGGCTGCGCCGAAACCGGCGGTCGCAGACCGCCGAGCCCGCCCCGGGGCGGGCTGCCCTGCGGGGCGTCCCAAGGCGTGCTCCCGACCGGCTCCCCCGCCGTCCCCAAAGGGCGGCAGCGTACCAACCATTCCGAAAGGAGGAAACCGAACATTGGGTATTTTACCCCTCAAAACCAAAAAGGCAGCGGGCGCGGCGGTTCAAACGGCGCCCCAGCCGCCGCAGCAGCCGTGGCAGCCGCAGCGTTTTTTGCCGGCGGAGGCTCCGCTGTATCAGGCGCTGCGGCAAAGTATCCCCATCATCGATGCGGCATTGCAGAAAATCGTCCGCCTGACGGTGGATTTTACCCTGACCGCCGGCGACAAAAGGGCGCAGACCCTCTTGGAGCGCTTCGCGGCAGAGGTTCCCGTCGGGGCTTCCGGCACGGGGCTTGCCGCCTTTGCCGCCCGCTATCTTGATAGCCTGCTGTGCTACGGCAATGCCGTGGGCGAGATCGTCCTTGACCACAGCCGGGAGCGGATTGCCGGGCTGTACCTGCCGCCGCTTTCCCACCTCTCCTTTGTGCAGGGAGAAAGTCCGCTGGAGGCGGTCATCTGCACCGGCGAGGGCAAAAACCGCCGTCCGCTCCCCTGCCCGGAGCTGGTGCTGTTTACGGCGCTGCACCCGGCACCGGGGCAGATCACCGGGCAATCGCTGCTGTGCGGTCTGCCTGCCGTTTCCCGGGTGCTGCTGCAGATCTATTCCGCCATCGGCAAAAACTTTGAGCGAATGGGCAACCTGCGCTACGCCGTCACCTATCACCCTGCCCCCGGCGACCAGACCGACGCCGCTGCGGTGGCGGACGAGATAAGCCGGGAGTGGAGCACCGCCATGCAGGCGGCAGCCGCCGGAGAGATCCGGGACTTTGTGGCGGTGGGCGATGTGGATATCAAGGTCATCGGGGCGGATAACCAGTTTATTGCCACCGAGGTGCCTGTCCGCCAGCTGCTGGAGCAGATCGTTGCCAAGCTGGGGCTGCCGCCCTTTTTGCTGGGCTTAAGCTGGAGCAGCACCGAGCGCATGAGCAGCCAGCAAAGCGATCTTCTCACCGGCGAGCTGGAATCCTACCGCCGCCTGCTGACCCCCGTTCTTGCCAAAATAGCCGGGTTTTACCTGCGCAGCCGGGGCTTTTCCCCTGCCGTTGCGGTGGAGTGGGCGCCCATCAGCCTGCAGGACGAGGCGGAGGAAGCGGAAGCACGCCTGACCCGCGCCAGAGCCGAGGAGCTGGAACGAAAGCTGAAAGCCGAAGCCGACAAGGAGGTGAACGAATGAAAGAAGCCATGATAGCCGCCGAAAGCGGCACCGTAACCGAAAAGGAGCTGGAAGCCATAGCCCGATACAGCCGCCGTCCCCTTACCGCCGAGGAGGTTTACATTTTTCCGCTGGTGCTGTGCGATAACGAGCTGGACCGGGACAACGAATGCTTTACCGATGAGGCGCTGGAAAAGCTGGCGGAGCTGTTCTGCGGCAAAACCGGCATTTTTGACCACGACCCTCGCAGCGAAAAGCAGACGGCACGCATCTACCGCTGTTCGGTGGAGACCGAGGAGGGTCGGCTCAACCACCGGGGCGAGCCGTACAGGGCGCTGAAGGCGTGGGCGTACATGGTGCGTACCGCCGCCAACGCCGACCTCATTCTGGAGATAGAGGGCGGCATAAAAAAAGAAGTGAGCGTGGGCTGTGCCGTCCGTAAGAGCATCTGCTCCGTCTGCGGCGCCGACCGCCGCGAGGAGCCGTGCTGCCACCAAAGCGGCAAAAAGTACGGCGGACAGCTGTGCTACACCCTGCTGGCGGAGCCGACCGACGCCTACGAATGGAGCTTTGTGGCGGTGCCTGCCCAGCCTGCCGCCGGCGTGACCAAAAGCCATCTGCCCCGAAAGGCGCTGCACCTTACCCCGGAACGTGCCATTGCCGAAATGGAACGGGGCGAGCTGCACCTGGACGCCGCCGCTGCCGCAGGTTTGCGAAAGCACATAGCTGCGCTGGAGCGCCAAAGCGAGGACGCCGACCGCTACCGCCGCTCCCTGTGCGAAAAGATACGCCGCCGCACCATGCTGGCGCAGCCGGAGATGTCCCCCGAGCTGCTGGAAAAGAGCCTTGCGGTGATGACCGCCGCCGAGCTGGAAACGCTGGCGGAGCTGGCAAAGCGGCAGACCGAGCGGCGCTTTGCACCGGTGGTGCAGACCGCCCCGACCGAGCAGAAAAGCGGCGAAATGAGCGCCTTCTGCATTTAATGACGAAAAGGAGAAATGACGATGAATAACAACTACAAAGAGCTGAATATCACCAAATCCCTGTACCGCGGCAGCAGCGAGAGCTTTGCCGAGCGTCTGGAACGCCTGGACCCCACCGAGAACTACCGCGGCACCGAGCTGGGCAGTCTGGACGCCTTCCAGCGGCAGCTCAAGCGCTTTGACATTCAGGTGGGCGGCAGCCGCTCCAGCACGCTGGAAAGGTTCTTCCAGAACGGGCAAAGCGCCGTGCTGTTCCCCGAATACCTGATGAGAGCCGTCCGTCAGGGCATGGAGGAAAACGACCCGCTGGGCAGCGTGGTGGCGGCACGCACCTTCATCTCCGCTACCGATTACCGCGGTCTGACCACCGATGACGACCTGGAAGCCGATGTGACCGCCGAAGCCGCCGCGCTTTCCGCCACCACCATCAGCCTGAAGGATAAGACCACCGCCCTGAAAAAGCGCGGCAGAATGCTGCGTGCCTCCTACGAGGCGGTCAAGTTCCAGCGGCTGGATCTCTTTACTTTGGCGCTGCGCCGCATCGGGGCGGAGATCGCCCGCTGCCAGATGAAGGACGCCGTGGGCGTGCTGGTGAACGGCGACGGCTCCACCGGCAGCGTGCCCCAGAAGCTGACCACCGCCGCTGCTCTCGCTTACAGCGACCTTATCACCCTGTGGAGCAAATTTACCGCCTACCAGATGAACACCCTGCTGGTGAACGCCAAGACCGCCGCCGATATTCTGGCGCTTTCTACCTTCAGCGACCCCGTGACCGGTCTGCACTTCCAGAATACCGGCAAGCTGGGCACCCCTCTCGGCGCCGAGATGATCGTCAGCGACGCTGTAGCAGACGGCACCCTCATCGCGCTGGACCGCCGCTACGCGCTGGAAATGGTGGTGGGCGACCCCGTCACCGTGGACGCCGACCGTCTCATCGACTGCCAGCTGGAGCGTGCCGCCGTTTCCTCCACCGCAGGCTTTTCGATGATCTTCCCCGACGCGGTAAAGGTCATGACCCTGAAAACCGCTTAACCTAACCCCAATGACAGAAAAGGAGGCAGAACGATGGATATTGAGATGATCCTGCAAAAATTCGCGGTGTTTTCCGGTCTTGCCGGAGAGGAGCTGCGTGCCTGCCTGCCCTACTGCCACGACGCTATGGAGGAGCTGACCGCCCGCCGGCGGTCGGCGCTGCCCCCGACGGAGCCTATCGGCTCCGCCGCGGCGGCGCTGGCATACTACCGCTGGTGTCTGGCGCAGATGAGCGGCAGCAGCCTGCCCCATGTGGGGGCGGCGGCGCTGGTGAACAGCCATACGCTGGCGGCGGCAAAGGCGCTGTGTGAGGAATACCTCGCGGCGGCAGCGGCGGAGCTGGGCGGCAGAAAATTTTACTTTGGGCAGGTGACGGTATGCAAGTGACAAGTTTGATGGATCTGCGGCAGCAGCTGGCGGCGTACCTTGCCCCCCTGCTGCCGGAAAGTGAGATCCTTTACAGTATGCCCTCGGTGCGGCGTCCCCTTGCCGCCGAAATGACCACGCTGGTGCTGAGCGACCATCGGGTAAAGCGCAGCGACCGGACGCTGGGCGGCAGTCCTTTGCTGCTGGAGGTGGGGCTGCTGCTGACCGCGCTGCACCGGGACAGCACCGAGGCGGTGGAGACACTGAGCGACCGTCTGACAGCGCTGACGCTGCGGGGGGACTTCCCCTGCGAGGCGGCGGGGCTGGAGTGGGGCGAGGTCGGCTTTTTGCGGGGGTGCGGCGCCTTTGCCCGGCAGGGCGTACTGACGGTGTACTGCGAGCTGGCGGAAAACACCCCCGACGAGGAGGAAAGCGCATGAGCCAAATGGTAAACACGCTGGGCGGCATTACGGTGGAGTGCGGCGGGACGGTGCTGGCACACGCCGCGGGCTACGCGGTGAAAAGCAGCCGCGCGGTGGTGGCGGTGCGTCCCTACGGCAGCACCGAGCCGCTGGCGCTGCTGCCCGGCACGGTGACCCACACCGTGCAGCTGGAGCAGATCCGGTGGGAAAAACCGGCGGATTTTAATACAATGAGTAATTTTTGCGTGAAAATTACGAGAAACGGACAGACGGTGCAGTACACCGGCTGCGAATGGACCGCCGTGGAGGAGGAGAGCCGCCGACCGCTGATCTGGCTGCGGGCGACCCTGACGGCACGGCAGCGGACGGAGGGCAGCGGCGATGCGGAAGAAGAATGAGAGAAAACCGAGCGCGGCGGCGGTGCGGCGTCCGCAGGACGCCACCGCCGCAGGGCGGCAGGGCGCGACCGGTGGGGAGCGGGAGACCGCGGCAAAAAGAGAGAGCAGAAAGGGCGCAGGGACACCTGCCGAGCGGCTGAGCGACCGGCAGCGCCGCCGCGCGGAGTACTTTGCGCGGTGCTGCGAGGGTGCCGTCACGGGAGCCGGAAGGGGGGAGCGGTGATGGCGCAGGAGGTAAAAACCACGGCGGAAGCGGTGCGGGACCCGGAGACTGCCGCCACTCTGCGGCGGGAGGGAACGACCCGCGTGGAGCAGAAAACAGTGGTAAGGGAAGTACCTTTGCAGGATACGGCGACGCTGGAAACGGAGCTGAGCGCCCTGCAGCGCCGCCAGCAGCGGCTGGCGCCCGAGATGGACCGCTGCGGCGAGCCGCTGTACTGAGGAGAGGAGCGATGTGACATGACGACGATGAGCTACAAGACCTTCACCTTTCCGCACAACCCGGAGAAGATAACGGTGACGACCGAGACACGGCTTGCCACCGCCCACTGCCCGGAGTACGGTCCCGTTCACCAGAACTTAGGATTGGCGCGGCGGGTCATTCGGGCGGAGGGGTGCTTTTACGGCGAGAACGCCAAGAGCCAATACGCCGCGCTGGAGACGCTGATGTGGCAATCGACGGCGGGGCTGCTGCGGATCCCCAATATGGGGGTAGTGGTCGCCTACCCCGCTGCTTTACAGATGGCGGGAGAGGGCGACGGCACGGTGCTGCACTACACGGCGGAATTCACCGAGCTGATCGCTTCCACCGACAGGGAGGGAACACGCTATGTCGATTGAGCTGATGGGACTGACACTGGGCAATGAGACCCTCCGGCTGTATGAGCCAAGCTCAATGGTCATTACAAGGGCATGGGATTCCCCTGCGGCGCAGCTGGATATCACCCTGCCGCATGAGGGGGAGCTGGACGACCTGACCCGTATTCAGGTAAAGCATGACGATGAGGTGCTGTTCGCGGGCTTCTGCGATGAACTGGTACGCTCGGTGGACGGGAGCGGGGCGTTTGTGAGCCTAAGCGCGCGCACCCCCGGCGCCCTGCTGTGCGATAACGAGGCGCTGCCCAAGACCTACACCGACCTGACGGCGCAGGGGTACTTTAATACCGAGATAAAGCCGTTGGGCTTTACGGCGCTGACGCTGCCCGACACCACCGCCAGCGCCGCGACCTTCCAGCTGAATAAGGGACATTCCATCTGGGAGGCGTTTTCCATTCTGTGCTTCCGGCTGTACGGGCGAGACCCCCATATGACGGGGGACAACCGCATCGTGGTGGAGACGCTGACCGGCGACGATCCCTTTCTCATCAGCAACGAGGTGACAACGACCGGCGCGGCGCGGTACTGCTCGCTGGAATACATCACCCGACGAAGCAGCGCGCTTTCCAGCATTGTGTACCGTGACACCGGCGGGGCGTACTCCCAGCTTTACAACAATCCCTTCGGCAACGAGCAGCAGGTGCGGCGCAACCGCTATGTGATCCCCGCGGCGGAATACACCGGCAGACCGGCGGCGGACGGCTACCGCCGCATCATGAAGGGGCAGGTGGGGATCCACAGTGTGCGGGTGACTGTTCCGGGGCTGGTGAATATTCACCCCGGGCGGGCGGTCTATTTGCAGACCGGCATGACCGGCGATCTTTTAATGGCGGCGTATCAGGTGAAGATCATCTACACCGACAGCGGCTGTCTGACGCGGCTGGTGCTGGCAGACCCGACATATATGTAAGGCGAAATATCGGCTGGGGCTGGCGACCTGCTGAGCGGGGAGACAGCGGGCGCAGCCCGCGGCGCGAAGCGCCGCACGGCGGTCAAAGACCGCCGGAGCCGCCCCGCAGGGGCGGCGGGCTGCGCCCGTTCCAAGCGTTTCTCACTGGTTACAAATTGTAATAAAATTGGTGATCTGGCGGCGGCTGGCAGCGGTGGCAGATTACGGGCGGCGGAGAAATTTGGACGAAATGGCGGCGGAATTCCAGTATTTTCGGCGGGTTTGCGAAATCCAAGAGAGAAAGCGAGAAATTATCCGGCAGGGTGCATAAAA
>JBNMIL010000015.1:0-21923 GCA_050873265.1 Angelakisella sp.
GTACTGATGATGACCAAGCAGAATGCCGCGTCGCTCGATCAGTCCATCAGCTATGTGCTGGAGCAGCCGGGCGAAAAGAGCATCGCCTTGTATATCAATAATGTTCTGTATTTGGAATATAAGGATATCTCATGGCTGTATGATGTAGCGTTCGAGCGTCTGCACGGCAAGGTAGAAAATATCCTCTGCACTGGCAACCGCGCGCTGGATGCCGCCGTATGCCTTAAAACGGCTGGCTTTGGCGATGATGTTCTGCTGATGGAGACCGATATGGCAAAAACCAAGGAAGCCTTCCGCAAAACCAAAGGCGATATCTACATTCTTGCCGCATCCGCCTTCGGCAATGAGGGTAAAATATTGGAGGAGCTGAAAAAATGAAACACATCAGAATACTCCATCTTTACAGCAATGCGCTTGATCTTTACGGCGACTACAAGAACCTGACGGTGCTGCAGCGCCGCATTGCCGAAACCGGCAATACCTCCGAGATCACCGAAGTGAATTTAGATGAGGTCATTGACCCCACCGGCTACGATTTTGTCTACATCGGTCATGGCAAGGCACGCAACCTTGCCGCTGTAGCGCCGCATTTCGTGCAGTACGGTGAAGCGATCCGTTCCGCCATCGAGGGCGGTCAGGTGTGGCTCGTCACCGGCAACGCGCGGGAGCTGTTCGGCAAGAGCTTTACCACCCCCACCGGCGAAACACGGCAGGGGATCGGACTTTTCGATTATACCGGTGTAGAGACCAATAAGGTCTTTGTCAGCGATATGCTGGCACAGCCCGCCTATGATGAAAACGCGCGGGTCTACGGCTTTATCAATCGCACCGCCTACCTTGCGGGCGAAAACAGCCACCCGCTGTTTACGGTGCTTTCCGGCTGCGGCGATGGCGAGACCCCCGATGGAAAAGAAGGTACTCTTTACCGCAATTTCTTTGCCACTTGGGCAATGGGACCGATCCTTGCTCGCAATCCCTCTCTGCTGCGGGAGCTGCTGCACCGCCTGCTGGGGGAGGACTACCGTGAATGTGACATGACGCTGGAGGAAAAGGCGCTGGCGCTGGTCACGGCGGAATTTGACAAGAAATAAAGGAGGACACAGCATGAGCGACAACCGGAACAGTGGGGAAGGGCTGCAAAAAAGGCTTTCTCCGCTGAATGTATGGGCGCTGGCGCTGGGCAGCATTATCGGCTGGGGCGCGTTTGTCATGCCCGCAAATACCTTCCTGCCCAATGCGGGACCTTTGGGAACCGCCATTGCCATGGTGGCTGCCGCCCTTATCATGATCGTCATTGCTCTCAATTACAGCTATATGATCAATCGCTTTCCGGTGGCAGGCGGCGAATTTACCTTTACCAATGCCTCCTTCGGTCCCACCTGCGGCTTTTTGTGCGCGTGGTTCTTGGGGCTGTCCTACCTTGCCATCGTTCCGCTGAACGCTACCGCCTTGGCGCTCATCGGGCGCAACCTGTTCCCTGGTCTGACCCAGTGGGGCTACCTTTACTCGGTAGAGGGGTACAGCATTTACGCGGGTGAAGTCCTGCTGGCGGTGGTGGCGCTGGTGCTTTTTGCGGTTCTCAGCATTCGGGGCATCAGTGTAGCGGGCAAGTTCCAGACGGTTCTGGCGCTTTCGCTGGTCGGCTGCGTGTTCCTATTGGCAATTGCCGCGCTGTTCAGTCCCCATGCGTCCTTTTCGCATCTGGCGCCAGCCTTTGCCGAAGATGCCTCCGGCAATGCATCGCTGGGCGGTATCCTTGCCGTGGTAGCGGTCGCGCCTTGGGCATTTGTCGGGTTCGATTCCATTCCGCAGGCTTCGGAGGAATTCAACTTTTCCCACAAAAAGAGCCTCGTTATCATGATCCTTTCCATTCTGTTCGGCGGCGCCCTTTATGTCCTTCTCAATACCATCACGGCGGCAGTCCTGCCCGAGGGTTATACCAGCTGGGTACCCTATATCATCGATTGCGCCAAGGATACCCTGCCCGAAAGCCTTTCCGGTCTTACGGCACTGCCCACCTTTAATGCCGCCCGCCTGATCCTTGGCAAGCCCGGACTTGTCATTCTGGGTATTGCGCTGTTCTGCGCGGTGCTTTCCGGCATTATCGGCTTTTACATGGCGACCAGCCGTCTCCTGTATTCCATGTCCAAGGATCGTGTTCTCCCCGCATGGTTCGGTCGCCTGCACCCCCGTTACAAGACCCCGATGAACGCGATCATTTTTATCATGGTCATCTCGCTGTGTTGCCCGTGGTTTGGGCGCACGGTACTCAACTGGGTCGTGGATATGTCCTCCATCGGCGCCGCCATCGGTTACGGCTTTACCTCTGCCGCCACCTTTGTGCAGATGCGCCGCAACGGGGATACCTCCGGCTGGATGAAGCTCAATGCCATCTTGGGCGTTGTTTTCTCCCTGTGCTTCATTGCGCTGCTTGTCGTTCCCAATCCTTGGGCGTATCTGGGACCGCAGTCCCGTGTCGCGCTGGTCATCTGGGCTGTTATGGGCGCTGTCTTCTTCCTCTACACCCGCCGCAAGAAAGCCGCGGAAAAGAAGCCCGCCGACGCTTGACTTTACCGTTTCATCTGCTATAATAAGCCTATATTATAACGCTAAGAGGGAACCCCAGTACCCGTTTTCCAAGCCTTATCAGAGAGCCGGCGGTCGGTGCAAGCCGGTAAGGAGAAAAGCGGGGAAATACATTCCGGAGCGGCGTGCCTGAAAAAACAAGTAGGGCATGACGGGCGCGACCGTTATATCGCGGGGTCATATAGACCTGCCGAGGGGCAGCCGGCAACGGCAGTCCGAACCAGAGGTGGTACCACGAAGTCCATTCGTCCTCTGTCCGTTTTATCGCGGACAGGGGACTTTTAATTTTATTTGGGAAAAAGGAAAAGGAGAAAAACCTATGCAGATTTACGAAGAACTGGTTGCCCGCGGGCTTATCGCGCAGGTGACCAATGAGGAAGAGATCAAAAAGATGATCAATGAAGGCAAGGCGACCTTCTATATCGGCTTTGACTGCACCGCTGATAGCCTTACCGCCGGTCACTTTATGGCGCTCACGCTGATGAAGCGCCTGCAGATGGCAGGGAACCGCCCTATCGCCCTCATCGGCGGCGGCACCACTATGATCGGCGATCCCTCCGGTCGTACCGATATGCGCAAGATGCTCACCGCCGAGGATATCGCCCACAACGCCGAATGCTTCAAGCGCCAGATGGAGCGCTTCATCGAGTTTGGCGAGGATAAGGCGATTATGCTCAATAATGCCGACTGGCTCCTGAAGCTCAATTACATCGAGCTGCTGCGTGAGGTGGGCGCCTGCTTCAGCGTCAACAATATGCTGCGTGCCAAGTGCTACGAGCAACGCATGGAAAAGGGACTTTCCTTCCTTGAGTTCAACTACATGATCATGCAGTCCTACGACTTCTATTACATGTTCCAGCACAACGGCTGCAACATGCAGTTCGGCGGCGATGACCAGTGGAGCAACATGCTGGGCGGCACCGAGCTGATCCGCCGCAAGCTGGGCAAGGACGCCCATGCCATGACCATTACGCTTCTTACCGATTCGCAGGGGCACAAGATGGGCAAGACCGCCGGCAACGCTGTCTGGCTCGACCCCAATAAGACCAGCCCCTTTGAGTTCTACCAGTACTGGCGCAATGTGGGCGACAGCGATGTGCTCAAGTGCATTCGCATGCTCACCTTCCTGCCGCTGGAGCAGATCGACGAGATGGATAAGTGGGAGGGCAGCGAGCTGAACCGTGCCAAGGAGATCCTTGCCTACGAGCTGACCAAGATGGTACACGGCGAGGAGGAAGCCCAAAAAGCGGAATCCGCCGCGAAGCAGCTCTTCGGCGGTGCGGGCGACAGTGCCAATATGCCCACCACCACCCTTACCGCGGCAGACCTTACCGATGGCGTCATCACGCTGGCGGATCTGATGGTCAAGGCGGGACTTGCTCCCTCCAAGGGCGAGGTCAGACGGCTGGTACAGCAGGGCGGCGTTGCGGTCAATGATGTAAAGGTCGATAACTTTGCGGAAAGCTACGAGGAAGCGGCGCTCCGTGCCGGTCTTATCATCAAGAAGGGCAAAAAGGTCTTCCATAAGGTCGTGCTGGAATAACGCAAAATCGCACAAATGTTTCACGTGAAACATTTGTTCTGTTATATGCCAAGCAGCCGCTCCCTTTCCAATCAAGGAAGGGGAGCGGCGTTTCAGCATCTTTCGGAGTTTAATCTATGCATTATGCAAAAATCCCGCTAATGAAATATGGGTATTCTGCGGGTCAGTTTGCGCTTGACATCTCTTTTACAATGTGATAGATTTTGAAATAGGGTAAAGAGACTATCCTGTGATGAGTGTTGACCCACAAATAAGCGCTTATAAAAGAGAATACCTTTTGAGTTGAGAGTCGAGTAGACCTTGAGCCGGTACAGTTCAGGGTCTGTGCGGTTCTTTTTTGTTTTATAAAAAAGAACCGGGAACGAGTACAAGACAACTACGCAGGAGGTTAAAGCAATGACATTATCTTTTGGTTGGGCATTTGCCATACTGCTGGCGATCTGGTTTATCGGCAGCATTTTGGGCAAAAAAACGGGCGGTATCGTGGGTACTTCGCTGTTCTCCACGGTCGTGCTGCTCATTGGCTTTTGGACAAATATTCTCCCGACGGATATTATTTCCACGGCGGAGCTGCAGACCTTTAATAAGCTGGTCTCTTTGGTGCTGGCTATCAACATAGTCAGCACCGTGGAGCCGAAGCAGCTGAAAAAGGACTGGCGGCTGGCAGTGGCGGTGCTGGCTGGTATTGCCGGCATGTGCGTGATGGTATTTGTGGTGGGCGGTCTCTTCTATGATAAGCAGGTGCTTACCGGTGTACTGCCGGTTCTGGTCGGCGGCATTGTTTCCACCAATACCATTGTAGAAGCGGCTACCGCCAAGGGCCTTGATGAGATCGCGGCGATCTGCACTCTGTTCTTCTCGCTGCAGTCGCTCATCGGTCTGCCGCTCATCAGCATTGGCGCCAACATGGAAAGCAAGCGTCTGCTGAAGGAATACCGCGCTACCGGCAAGGCTTCTGCCCTGATGAAAGGCAACTTTGCGCAGGAGCGCCTGCCGGACGCACCGGTAAACCAGAAAGTCCCGCTGTGGGATCGGCTCCCCAAGAAATTCCAGACCTCGCTGTGGCCGCTGCTGCTGGCGGTCGTGTTCGGCGCGATTGCGGATTCCATCGGCAAGCTGCTGAACGGTCCCACCAAGGGCATCTTTGGCGCGACCAGCATGGCGCTCATCATCGGTTTTTTGGCTGTGCGGCTGGGTATGCTGCAAAAGGCGCCCCTTGCCAAAGCCGGCGTCAACGATCTGTTCATGTTCGTCGCGGTCGTCAGCCTGCGCGCCTCTCTTGGCAAGCTCAGCTTTGAGCGTGTGGTCAGCTATCTGCCCATGCTGCTTATCATCTTCGCCATTGCCGGTATCGGTATGCTGCTGGGCGGCTTTATCGTCGGCAAGATCCTTGGTTACTCGCTGGGCATGGTCATCGCGTTCTGCTTTGGCTGTTACGCAGGCTATCCCCTGAACTACGGCGCTGCTATGGACGCTGTTTACGCGCAGGCTAAAACGCCGGAGGAGCAGGGAATGCTGGAGGAGGAAATGGTGAACAGGGTCGTGCTGGGCGGCGTGGTCGGTGTTACCATTGCCTCGGTATTCATCGGCAATGTCTGCGCGGCGCTGCTGTGAAAGTGAGGGATAAGCAATGAAAGAGACACTGCGAAAAAGAATAGAAGAGCTGACCGCGATCGTCGGCATTGGCGGGTACGAGTGGGACGTGGCAAAGTACATCATGAAGGCGCTGGATGGGCATGTTGATTCCCTTGAGCTGCGTCCCAATGGTTCTGTCATCGCCTGTAAAAAGGGCAAAAAGCCCGGTCCCCGCTTTATGGTGACCGGACACATGGACGAGGTCGGCTTTGAGGTAAAGACCATTGCCGCCAACGGCTTCCTGCTTTTTGATAAAGTGGGCAAGCCCACCGAGGGCTGCATGCCCGGTCGCCGCGTGCTGGTAAAGGGACGCAAGGGAACGGTTCCCGGCGTTATCGGTGTACGGGCAGGGCATATGCTTACCCCCGAGCAGATGGCAAAGCCGCAGAGTGTAGGACAGTCCTATGTGGATATCGGCGCTGCTTCGGCAGCGGAAGTCAACGAATGGGGCATTTACACCGGTGCGCAGATCGTGCCGGATTCCCCGCTGACCTCCCTGCATAATCCGGACCTGGTCGTTAGCCGCGCTATTGACTGCCGCGCGCTGTGTGCTATTATGGTAGAGGTGCTGCGCCAGACCCCCGCGGAGGAGATTGCCGGCGAGCTGTGTGCGGTATTCAATGTAATGGAGGAAAGCACGCTGGGCGCGATCCCTTCGGCAATTACCCATCTGGACCCGGAATACGGCGTATTCCTGGATACCATTCCCTGCGGCGATGTACCGGACTGCGCCTTTGCCAAGGAGCTGCCCATTTCCCTGGAAAAGGGACCGGTACTGGTGCTGAGCCAGCAGCTGCCCAGCGGTCGTATGCGTGCGGTGAACCACCCCGCGCTGAATGACGCGATGCATGAGGCGGCGGAAAAAGCCGGAGTGCCCATGCAGGAATTTGCCTTTAACAGCGGCGGCTTTGCCACCGACGCGGTCGCTGCCGCGGCAGCAGGGAAGGGCATTGCCACCGTGACCCTGGCGCTGCCCCGCCGTTATTCCCATTCGCCCATAGAACTGCTGAGCATGAAGACAGCGGTGGAGACCCAAAAGCTGCTGACCGAGTTTGTAGGCAGCGGCACGGATCTTGCGGCGTGGAGCAAATTCTGACCGGCAACAGCAAATATTGAGAGTAGGAGTGATTGAGACATGATGAGCATGGAAGAAGCCCTGGCAGGAAAAAGCACCTCACCGCTGCGCTCCGCCATATTATTGGCGATGACTGAGGATATGGAGGCGGAAAAGCTGGTGAAGGACTACTGGCAGAAAAAAGGGCAAAGCTGTGCCGTGACTATGCTAGGCGGCAACAGCCGCGCGCTGAAGGAAAAGCTGCCGGGCGCTGTAATAGGAGCGTGCCTGAATAATAACCTGATCGAGAAAAATCAGGAGAGCATCCACCCTGTGCTGCACGCCGTGATGGAGGCGGCAAAGGGCGCCAAGGTCAACGCGGTGCTGGAGCAGAACTATCAGCTGAAGATCGCCATTGTGCGCGAGGGACATTGGATCGCTGTGGCAATGTACGGCAAGATGGGCTTCCATGAACTGTCCGATCACCATACCATCGGCTGCGGGATACACATCATTCCGTAAAATATCAATAGAAAAGCGGCGCGGTCTCGCAGGAGACCGCGCCGTTATGCGTTTTATAAGGTTTATTTCTTTCCCGCGAAGAGTCGCTTCCACCAGGGCTGCGGGGCAGGCAGGTAGCCGCTCTTGATGAAATACCGCAGGTAGCTGCGCAGCAGGGCTGCATCGACAGGCGGGCAGGTAATGCCGCTGCCGCCCAGCAGTCGGTCGGTATTGGCGGTAGAGAAGTTTGCCTGATGTGCGCCAAGGCGCTCGATCATGCTTTCACCGGCTGTCCGCTGATCGGTGAACAGGCAGGAGAGGATACGCAGCACATTTTCATCACTGGTCGTTTCGGTCAGGCGGCGGCACCATTCCTCGTAGGGCAGCAGCTCCATGGGGTAGCCGGCTTTTTTCATCAGGGCAGTCATCTGACGCAGCGGCATCAGATGATGATTAAGCAGGTTGAAGGCATGTCCGCAGCATTCACTCCGGAACGAGATATGCACCAGCGCATCGGCGACATAGTCTACCGGTGTCAGATGCAGTTTTACCTCCACATCGGGCGCCGCACCCAGCTGCACACAGCCGACCATGGAACGGCTGATAAGATCCTCCAGCTTCCAGATACCGGTGGCAAGGGTGCCGGTGATATCGCCGGGGCGGTAAACAGCAGCCTTCAAACCGCGCTGGCGTGCCAGTCCGACCAGCTTTTCCGCTACCCACTTGGTCTCGGAGTAGCCGAGGAAGTAGCCGTCGGGGGAGGTGAGCGGGTCGTCCTCCATGACAGTACGGTCAAAGTGGCTGGGGTTATCGTACACGCTGTAGCTGGAAACATAGTGGAAGTATTTTGCCTTGCCCTCGCACGCCAGACGCAGACACTCGGCGGTGCCCAATACATTGGCAGGCTTCATCTGGCGATAGGGGAATACAAAATTGAGGACGGCACCGTTGTGATAGACCGCATCGACCTCATGGGATAGCAGCTGCCAGTTTTCATCGGTCATGCCCAAATGGGGCTTAGTCAGATCGCCGGTGACGGCAGTGATATATTTGCGGTATTCCTCCTGCCAACACTCATAGCGCTTCATATTATCGATGATGCGTTCCAGTGCTTTTTCCCGTGTGGCTGCACGGGCATGGCAGTAGATCTTGATACCCTTGTCTCGGCGCTGCTCGATAAGCGCACGGATAAGGTAAGCCCCCAAAAAGCCGGTGGAGCCGGTGAGGAAGACGGTTTTACATTCCTCGGGGGTGTGGGTATAGCCGGTCTGCGGGGCGATCTCCTCCAGCAGGACACATTCCGCACGCAGGTCGGGCTGGAATTCCTTTTCGCGACCCGCCAAGAGGGCGCTGAGGTAATTGGAGATACCGGAAACGGAAGGATCCGCCGCGATGCAGCGAATATCAATGGAAACACCGAGATCCTTTTCCAATCCGCAGACCAGCTCCATCATACGCAGCGAATCGCCGCCAAGGGTCAGGAAGCTGTCATTCTCACCGAAAGCGACACCGGGCAGCAGCTCGCAGAAAATATCGGTGATGACCGGTTTCAGCTCCTCGGGTGTTGCGTTGGGAGGCAGCTTGAAGTGACGCTGCTGCACAGCGACGGGGCGGGCAGACTCCGCGGCAGCAGGCACACCGCCGGAACGCCGGCTGCTGTAAAGGAGCGGAAGCTCGCCAGCCTCGTACCGTGTGCGGGCGGCAAGCGTTTTGATCTTGCGATTATCAGTGCGGGGCAGGCTATCCGTGGGAACAAAGACGGTATCCCAGAAGGAGAAGCCAAAATTGCGGGCGGTCAGACGGTTGATCTCCGCTGTTATGGCTGTAAAGTCTGCGCCTTTTACGCTTTCTGCGCACAGGATCGGACGCTCGCCCTCCGGCGAGGGAATGGAAAATACGGCAATGCCGTCGGCGGAAAGCGGCACGCCCTCCTGCCGCAGCAGCAGGGTGATATCTCCGGGGAAGATGTTTTTACCGCTGACAATGATCATTTCCTTGATGCGGCCGGTGAGGTAAAGCTGACCCTCATATACAACGCCCATATCGCCGGTGCGGTAGAACTGCCCCTTATAACCGGCGATGGTCGTATGAAATCTCTTGGTTTCTTCGGGGTTCTGCCAGTAGCCGGCACATACGCTGCTGCCCTGAATACAGATCTCTCCGATCTCATTCGGCTCGCAGGGGGAGCCGTCCGGTCGGATCGCCGCAAGCACCATGTCTCCGGCAGGACGACCGACACTGACAATTGCTTTTTCGCCATTGGGGGAGGGCAGGAAACGCCCTTCTCGGTAGGCTTCCAGATCGATATGCTGGCAGCGGTAGTCACGGCTTGCCAAGGTACCCACGCAGACACACTCCGAAAGCCCATATCCGGGAGCAAAGCAATCCGGCGTGATGTGGAACAGCTCGCAGAACTTTTCCACGGTGGCGGCATTGACAAACTCGGAGCCATTGATGAGGTGGGTAACATGGGAAAGGTCGTATTTCGCCGCGTCCTCCGGCGAGATAAGACGAGTGCAGACCTCATAGGCGGAATTGGGCGCGGCGGTGATATTCACCTTGTAATCGGCAATGACCCGCAGCCATACGGTAGGACGGGCAAGGAACTGCAGGGTGGGGATAAAGTAGGAAACGCCGGTATCGGCAATGACGGGCAGGAAAATTGCCACGATAAGACCGATATTGTGATAGAACGGCACCCATGAGGCAAGATTGTTCTTGGTGTGCTGGAAGTCGAAGATCTCCAGGCACTGCCCGATGCAGCCCATCAGGTTGCCGTAGGTCACCATAACACCCTTCGGCGCGCTGGTGGAGCCGGAGGTATATTGCAGGTAGATAAGATCCTCGGCATTGTGAGTACACAGTTTGACAGGCGCAGCGGTGGGCGTTACCTTATCGGTATAGACCAGCTTAAGGCTTACGACCTGGAGAAACGCCTTTTTGAGCAGGGGGGCGGTGACATCGGTATCGGATTCTTTTTCCATGCTCTCATTGGAGATGAGAAAACGAGGTTTGCAGGATTTGAGAACCGAGATAAACCGATCCAGCTTGCCCTCATCAATGGGGGGCGGAATGACAGTGAAAATGACGCCAACGATCATACAGCCCCAAATAGCATAGACCGTTCCGGCGTCCTGCATCGAAAGGATTATGGCGCGGTCGCCCCGTTTGGCGCCCTTTTTCTGCAGCTCTGCCGCCATATCCATGGCGTGCTGCCATGCCTCGCCGATCGTTACGGTGTTATGGATAAATGGCTCTTTGCCGCAGTCCAAAAAGTCATACATCGGGCGGTCGGGGTTTTTCGCTGCGTCCCGCATGAATTTTTCCAGAATACCATCCATGGCAGTTCCTCCAAAAGTTAATTTGCACCTATCTATATTTATTGGATAGTCAACCAATATAGCAAGAATAGTAAATCACTTTTTTGAGGGAATGTCAACGATTTTCACACATTTTTGCTAATATTCCGCAAATTTCTAAGGAGTTTATTATCTCACCGTAATTATGATCCGGTGACAAACTTCCTGTTTTTTGTATTCATGCTTTTTATCTGTTTTTTTGGCGAAGGTCTGTGGTATAATGAGGTTACAGTCAAATTATACGGGAGTGAAAGATATGGAAAAACTTGAACTATACATTCCTAAACAGGAAGATCTATGGTTCCGTCAACAGATGATGTCTGACCCTGAAACGATGTCCTACAATGCAGGGTGGGATATTGACTATGATGGATACCATCGGGACACCGGCTGCATCGACTATCCTGACGAGGCTTTTGCCGATTGGTATGATAGATGGATTGGAAATGAGCCGGATTGCTTCTATGCTTATATTAAACGAAGCTCCGACGGTGCATGGATCGGCGATGTGAACTTTCACTATACACCCGGAAAGGACTGGTGGGATATGGGCATCGTGATTTATGCCCCATTTCGAGGGAAAGGTTATGCCGTTCCTGCACTGAAGCTGATGCTGGATTACGCTTTCCGTGTTTGCGGTATTTCCCGGATCCATAACGACTTTGAGATTGCCCGGAACGAAATTGCCGCAAGGGAAACCCACCGCAAAGCAGGCTTTAAGGAATTGGGTGTAAAAGACGGTTTTCTCCACATGATGATTACAAAAGAAGATTATCTGCGCACAATGTAAAAAGTGCCTATTGGCAAGTACAAAGAAAAAATGCAATTCCGCTTCCATATCAGTTGCCCGCTAAAACGAAGTGTGGCACCCCATTGCGAATTTTATATTCTGATCCCTTGACATATCAGCTTGAAAGTGAAACCGCCCCAAAATGCCTTGATCCGACATTTTGGGGCGGTTTGTATTTTAGTGTACGGAATTATTATTCCTTAGGGGTGATCACACCGCTGCGGTAAGCCTCCAGCAGCTGCTGCAGATCTGCCACACGGCGGGCGATCGCCTTGCCGTCGTCGATATCGCGGATAAGCTGACGGCGGGGGAACTTTTCGATGACCATGACCTCGGAGTGCATATCCTCGTTTTTACGCATTGCCTCATTGATATTGACGGGGTGGTGCTGTGCCAGCAGCAGCTGGTGGGAGTTGCTGACCAGCGTGTAACCGCAGCCGCCGGTGACGGAATTGAGCCGCTCATTCATGCCGCCATCGATATTGATGACGCGACCGTTTGCCTTAACGGGGGATTCGCCTGCCTTGACCGGTACATGACCGGTGATGATCTTGCCGTTTACGGGGTCGGCGCCGAATTCCTCCAGAATACGAACTGCCGTTTCCTCCTGCTCGATCCACTTATAGTAGGGGTCTTTTTCCTCCTTGCCGGCGGTATCATCGGCAATGAAATACCGCTCGAAGGTGGCGATCTTGTACTTGCCGCTTAAAGGAGAATGAGTGCCACACCACAGATACCACATCAGGTCAAGAGCGTTTTTGCGTTGCTCGGAATGACGGGGCGCGTAGGAAGCCACCCGCACGATGCGGTTGTATTCATCCAGCATGGCGCGACCAGCATATTTACTGCCATTGATGGAAGAGGCGTGCAGGGTGCCGTCCTCGTTCATGGGGATACAGCCATGGTACAAAAGATAGCCGTTATTTACCTTATAGATAGAGCCGTTATCCAGCAGGAACTTGAGGTGGCGCTGCATGCGCACACTGTTGCGGAACGAGAACGCAAGGTCGCTCATGACCGTTTCTTCGGCGGGGGATAGGCGGTAGGGATCCTCCGGTGAAAGGGTGGGGAAGTGCGCGTCCTTCAGCTCGTACCAGTTGCCGTCTATCTGGATACGGTGGGTCTTGGCGTCCATCGTCTCCCAGAACAGGCGATGGGACATGTGGTATTCGGGGTGATCCCGCAGAATACGCCCCTCCAGCTTGAACTGAATGACCGAGATGGCTTTATGCACCTTGGCGGTCAGCTCGTCGTTTTCACGGCGCTGCTTCAGCTCGGTCTCCCGTTTGCTGTGGCTGGGCAGGAACAGGGTGCAGGGATCATCACGGTAGGTTTCCAGCGCAAACTGCGTCAGCGGGCGCAGGTTGATGCCGTAGCCGTCCTCCAGCGAATCAAAGTTATTGTAGCGGATACAGTTGCGCAGTACATTGGCGATGGATGCCCATTGACCGAGCGCTGCCGCCATCCATAGGATATCATGGTTGCCCCACTGGATATCGACATTGTTGTACTGCATCAAGGCGTCCATGACCTTGTGTGCGCCGTTGCCGCGGTCGAATACATCGCCGACAATGTGCAGCTTATCAATGACGGCGTGCTGGATCAGCTCCGAAATGGCGATGATAAAGGAATCGGCGCTGCCTACCTCGATGATATTGCGGACGATATTGTGGACATAGGTGGTGCGGTTATCGTCCTCGTCCGCCTCGGAGTAGTTGAGCAGCTCATCAATGATATAGGCGAAGTCGCGGGGCATCGCCTTGCGCACCTTGGAACGGGTGTATTTGCTGGTCGCCTTGCGGCAGACTTGCACCAGATGCAGCAGCGTGGCGGTGTACCATTCCTCGCTCAGGGGTCCGTTTTCCTCCTTCAGCAGCGCCAGCTTTTCCTTGGGGTAGTAGATGAGGGTAGCAAGGGCATTGACATTCTCCTCGCTCATGCCCTCTTCGGCAAAGCACTGGGCGATCTTGCGGCGGACGGAGCCGGACGCATTTTTAAGAATGTGTATAAAAAAACGGTATTCGCCATGAATATCGCTGATAAAATGCTCGGTGCCTTTGGGGAGCCCGAGAATGGCTTTTAAGTTGATGATCTCGGTAGAGACCTGGGCGGGGCTGGGGAACTTCTGGGAAAGAAGCTCCAGGTATTGCAGTCTTTCTTCTGTCAGATTCAAGGGATCGCCTCCGTGGGGTAGTTTGTTTTATTCTATTATAAAGCAAACGCCCCACGAAAGGCAAGCGGAATTCAGCACAGTCCGGCATCTTTCGCCATAACAAAATGTTTTTGCAGCAACGCAAGGTGTTCAGGCTCGATGGCGGAAAGCGGCATACGGCACCCGCCGCAGTCGTAGCCTGCCAGCGGCATCAACGCCTTGACCGGTATGGGGTTGACCTCGCAGAACAATGCCTTGGCAAGCGGCAGCAGCCGGTAGTGCAGGGCGCGGGCGGCAGGCAGGTCATTTTGCAGCAGGGCGTCGCACAGTGTCTCGGTGCTGCGCGGCAGCACATTGCTGAGGACGGAAATGCAGCCCACAGCACCCATTGCCATCAGCGGCAGGGTCAGATCATCATTGCCGGAATAAAGGGGCAGAGCCTCATTCAGTTCCGTCATATGCTGCCCGATCAGGGAAAAATCGGTGCCGGCCTCCTTTAGTCCTACGATGTTTTCTACCCCAGCCAGCACCCGACGGCTTTCCATATCGATGGTCACGCTGGTGCGGGAGGGGACATTGTACAGGATAACCGGCAGGTCGCACGCTGCCGCCAGCCGCATAAAATGTCGCCGCAAGCCCCTGGGGGTGCATTTATTGTAGTAGGGCGTTACCAGCAGCAGGGCATCGGCACCCGCTTTCTGTGCGGCGCGGCACAGCGCCTCGGCACGGGCGGTATCATTGCAGCCTGCCCCCGCGATGACCGGCACCCGACCGTTTACCGTTTCGACAACCGTTCTAATGACGGCATAGTGCTCCTCGGCGGTCAGGGTCGCGGCTTCCCCCGTGGTGCCGCAGGGCACCAGCGCCGCGATACCGCTTTGCACCTGCCATTCGGTCAGTGCCACCAGCGTTTCAAGGTCAAGAGAACCGTCCTGCCGCATGGGGGTGACCAGCGCCGTGGCTGCTCCGTGAAACAATACCTGTTTCATGTGAAACATTCCTCCTTTCACACGAAATATATGTGACAGCGCGGCACTTCATTAAATCCATACAAAAAAAGAAGCCCATCGCATGGCAGCGACAGGTTTCTTTATAGCGCAGGTTAATGTGTTTCGACTTCTTCGGCGCTTTCTTTTCCCGTGGTATCGCCTGTAATGAACATGGCGTCGCCAAAGGAGAAGAAGCGGTAGCGTTCCTTGACCGCCTCGTGATAGGCGTTCATGATGTGATCATATCCCGCAAAGGCTGCGACCAGCATGATAAGGGTGCTTTCCGGCAGGTGAAAGTTGGTGATGAGGGCATCGATGCACTTCCATTGGTAACCGGGGTAGATGAAAATATCGGTGTTATCACTGCACTCGTGCAGCCCCTCGCCGGGGATATAGGCGGATTCCAGCGTGCGGCAGCTGGTGGTGCCCACGGCGATCACACGGTGTCCGGTGCGCTTTGCCTCGTTGATGAGATCCGCTGCCTCCTGCGAGACCCAGTAATGCTCCGAATGCATGTGGTGCTGCGTCACATCATCTACCTTTACAGGGCGGAAGGTGCCCAAGCCTACATGAAGTGTCAAGTAAGCAATCTTTACACCTTTATCCTGTATTTTTTGCAGCAGTTCCTCGGTAAAATGCAGTCCGGCGGTTGGCGCCGCGGCACTGCCCAGCACCTTATTGTAGACGGTCTGGTAGCGCTCGCCGTCCTCCAGCTGCTCGGTGATGTAGGGGGGGAGAGGCATGCGTCCCACTTCCTCCAGCACGGCAAAAATATTGCTGCCCTCGTACTCAAATTTGACCCGACGGTTGCCGCCCTCTAAGATCTCCAGCACCTCGGCGTGCAGCAACCCCTCGCCGAATACAAACCGCGCGCCGACCTTGGCACGCTTGCCGGGACGCACCATCGTTTCCCACTCATCGTTGCCCAGCTGCTTCAGGAGCAGAAACTCGATAGCGCCATCGGTTCCTTCCTTTTTGCCGATCAGGCGGGAGGGCATAACACGGCTGTTATTGACCGCCAATACATCACCGGGGTTTAAGTAATCAATAATATCGGTAAATACATGGTGGGAGATCTCGCCGGTCTCCTTATTCAGTACCATCAGGCGGCTGCTGTCCCGACGCTCCAGCGGCGTCTGGGCGATCAGCTCCTGCGGCAAATCGTAATAATAGTCGGAGGTCTTGGTCATCAAACGGTCTTGCATTTTGTCACCTTTATTCCATAGTGTTTTAGCGTTTTCCATTTCAGCCTATTATATCACACTTACCACTGCGGTACAACCGCAAAAGAAGCAGTGCATTTGCCGTGATCACGCGATAATTGCCCAAAACATATACCATCAGTATGAGCAAATTGTATTCTAATGGTATGAATGGTGTGTTCCCAATGACCGATTGCTGTGCTATGATAAGCGTAGACAGAAGAAAAGGGAGGCAGAGATATGAAAATCGGGCTATCGGAAAATATCCGCACATTCCGCAAGGCGCGCGCAATGACGCAGGAGCAGCTTGCCGAGGCGCTGAATGTAACGGTGGGTGCGGTGTATAAATGGGAATCGGGGCAATCGGTGCCGGAGCTGGGGACCATAGTGGAGCTGGCGGATCTGTTTGATACCTCGGTAGATGTACTGCTGGGTTATGAGATGAAGGATAACCGCCTGCAAACAACCGTGGAACGCCTAAAAGTATACAGACACGAGAAAAACCGCGATGGGTTGGCGGAGGCGGAAAAAGCACTGCGGAAATACCCGAATGTCTTTGCGGTCGTTTACAACAGCGCTTTACTATTCTGGCTTTTTGGCATGGAGGGCAGTGATGAAGCGCTGCTGCGGCGAGCGTTGACGCTTTTTGATAATGCGAAGCTGCTGCTTACGCAAAATGATGATCCGCAGATCAGTGAAACCACTATCTGCGGGAATATGGCGAATATCCTGCTGTGCCTTGATAGGGCAGAGGAAGCAGTGGAGATACTGAAAAATAGCAATGTAGGCGGACTATACGATAATCGCATCGGATTGGCGCTGTCGGCGGACCGTAAGCGAGCCGAGGACGCCATACCGTTTCTTTCGGAAGCATTGATGGGATGTGTTGGGTCTTTAGTTAACACGATAGTGGGCTATGTGAATGTGTACTATTTGCAGAAGGACTATGCGGGCATCCGAGAGATCACACAATGGGGGATCGGGACACTTTCCGGGCTGAAGGACGGCGATGCACCTTGCTTTTTGGATAAAGTAAACGGTATGCTGCTGGTCTGCCTTGCTTATGCACAGCTGCAGGAGGACAAAAACAACATACCGGCGGTACGCAGCGCCCTGCGGCAGGCGAAGCAATTGGCACAGAGCTTTGACGCGGCGCCGGACAGCCATGCAGGCGCATTGCGCTTTGTATCGGATCGTGTGCCGATCGGCGTTTATGATGATATCGGCAATACGGGAATGGAGGGAATTGAAAGGTCGGTAGCCGGCTTTGAAAGTCCAGAGCTTTCCGCACTGTGGGCGGAGGTGGCAGGAGAATGAATACAATCAAGCCACTAAAAAAAGAACTTACCGCACAGTTTTACAGGGGCAACCGCGCAGTGTTTGCCTTGGCGGTATTTGCCGCGTTGGGAAAAGGCTCCTTGAACCTGATCCTTTCGTGGGTCATGCAGCAGCTGATCGATGCGGCTTCCGAAGTTCCGGGGGCACTGCCGCTGCCCGTTCTGGCAGAGATCACCGCGGGATTTGTGATACTGTGTATCGTGCTTTGTCTCCTGCAATATGTCTCCGAACCGCGGTTTATTGTACGCGCCATGCAGCAATACAAAGACTACGCCTTTGGAAAAATCACCGAGAAGAGTATTTCGTCCTTTCGGGAGGAAAGTACTGCCGCTTATCTCTCGGCGCTGACCAATGACGCGACCGGCATTGAAGCGGACTATCTTTCGCAGCAGCTTTCTCTTATCACCATGTCGGTGACATTTTTTGGCGCCCTTATCATGATGATCTGGTATTCGCCGCTGCTGACTGCCGTGGCAGTTGGCGTAACACTGTTGCCGCTGGCGGCGTCCCTGCTGACGGGAAACCGCCTGCAAACGGCGGAAAAGCGGGTCTCCGACCGCAACAGTGACTTTACCGCGGCACTGGCGGACTGCCTGAGCGGGTTTACCGTGGTAAAAACCTTTCGGGCGGAAAAGGAGATCTTCCGCATCTTTGCCGAGAGCAACCGTGCGCTGGAGCAGGAGAAATTCAGCCGCCGCAGGCTAAAGGTCATGGTTGGAATGATCGGTGCGGTGACAGGGATCATCGCGCAGCTGGGCGTTTTTCTGGTGGGTGCGTGGCTGGCATTGAAGGGATACGGAATGACAGCGGGCACGGTCGTGCTATTTGTCAACCTGATGAACTTTATCATACAGCCGGTCGCGGAGCTGCCCGCGCTGCTGGCCGGCAGAAAAGCGGCGCTGGGATTGATCGATAAGCTGGCGGGAGCGTTAGAACGGAACACCGTGCGCCAAGGCGGTGTAAAGCAAAGCCGCCTTACACGCAGTATTCGTCTGGAGAATGTTTCCTTTGGCTATGAAAGCGGGAAAGATGTTCTGCATGGTATTACGGCGGAATTTGAATGCGGCAAAGCATATGCCATTGTGGGCGGCAGCGGCAGCGGAAAATCCACACTGCTGCACCTGCTGATGGCAGGCAGCACCGATTATCGGGGGAAAATAATGCTGGACGATACCGAACTGCGGGAGATCGCGCCGGAAGCGCTGTATGAGATGATGTCGGTGATCCAGCAGAATGTGTTTGTCTTTAACGCCTCCATCAAGGATAATGTCTCGATGTTCCGCAGCTTCCCGCAGGAGGAGCTGGATAAAGCCATACAGCACGCGCATTTAAGTAATCTGCTGGCGGAACGGGGTGAGGATTATCTCTGCGGTGAGAACGGGTGCGGGCTTTCCGGTGGGGAGAAGCAGCGCATTTCCATCGCGCGCAGTCTGCTGAAGAAGTCCTCTGTCCTGCTGGCAGATGAGGTGACGGCGGCGCTGGACGCCCAGACGGCACATCAGGTCTCGGAGGATATTCTTGACCTGACCGGAATGACACGCATTGTTATTACGCACACGCTGGAGGAAGCGCTGCTGCGCCGCTATGACGGGATCCTTGTAATCAAAAACGGTGCGGTAGAGGAATACGGCAGCTTTGACGCGCTGATGGCGAATAAAGGCTATTTCTATGCGCTGTTTACCGTTTCGCAGTAAAAATCATAGCAACAAAACAGAGTGACTATCATACAAATTGTCGCTCTGTTTTGTTATTTAAGACAGGATGGGAGGAATACTATTCTGATTGAAAAAAGCACATCATTATGGTATGATGTATCTGTTTTATCAGATTAGTTTTTTGAGGAGAAACCGAGTGAAAAAACACTGGCTGCTGCTTATTGTGATCGTGGCGCTGTTTTTGCTGCTGTGCTGGTCGCTGTGGTGGAGCAACTTCGGGCTGCGCACCGTACGCTATTCCGTGGGCGGAAAGACGCTGCCGGCGGGTTTTGAGGGCTTTCGCATCGTACAGCTTTCCGATCTGCACAGCGTCTCCTTCGGGAAAGATAATAAACGATTACTGCAAATGATCCGCCGTGAGGAGCCGGATATCATTGTAATGACCGGCGATATGGTGAGCCGGTACGATGAAGACTTTAGCGTGACGCTGGCACTCTGCCAGGCACTGGCGGAGGAGTATCCGGTCTACTATATCCGCGGGAACCACGAGGAGGGGCAGGAGCCCGCCGCATGGGAAAGCTACCGCGCGGCACTGGTGGAAGCCAGCGTGCGGCTTTTGGATAACGAAACGGTACGGCTGACGGCAGAAAACGGTGACACCGTAAACCTGACAGGGCTGTGGTACAAGCTGGACTATTACCACCAGTACGCCAGCCATTTCCGTCCGGTGACGGAGGAAACGATGTATACCATACTGGGAGACGCGCCTGAGGGATACAATATCCTGCTGGCGCATAACCCGAACTATTTCCCCGTTTATGCCGCGTGGGGCGCCGATGTGATCTTCTGCGGGCATATCCACGGCGGAATGGTGCGGCTGCCCATTCTGGGCGGGATCCTCTCACCGGAGACGATCCTGTTCCCGCAATACGACGGCGGCTGCTATTCCTTTGACGATAAAACAATGATCCTGAGCCGTGGGCTGGGGCGGGGACGCATGGGACTGCGGCTTTTTAACCCGCCGGAGATCGTAACGGCAACACTGACAAGAGGAGCGTAAACGATGTACAAATTAAAACTGACCGAAGGCGCGGCACGACGCGGTGAATTCACTACCGTACACGGCACCGTGCAGACCCCCGCCTTTATGAATGTGGCAACAGCGGCTGCCATTAAAGGCGCGGTTTCTGCCTACGACCTGAAAGAGCTGAAATGCCAGGTGATGCTGTGCAATACTTACCACCTGCACCTGCGCCCCGGCGATAATGTGGTGCGGCAGCTGGGCGGGCTGCACAGGTTTACCGGCTGGCAGGGACCTATCCTGACCGACAGCGGTGGGTTCCAGGTTTTTTCGCTGGCTTCGCTGCGGCATATCGAAGAAAAAGGCGTGACCTTTGCCTCTCACATTGATGGGCACCGTATCTTTATGGGCCCCGAGGAAAGTATGCAGATCCAGTCGCATCTCGGTTCCACCATTGCCATGGCGTTTGATGAGTGCATTGAAAATCCTTCCCCGCGTGATTATGTTCAAAAATCGGTTGCGCGCACCGCCCGCTGGCTGGAGCGCTGCCAAAAAGAAATGAACCGGCTGAATTCACTGGAGGATACCGTCAATCCGCATCAGCTCCTGTTTGGCATCAATCAAGGCAGCACCTACGAGGATATTCGGGTGCAGCATATGAAGGATATTGCCGCAATGGGGCTGGATGGCTATGCCATCGGCGGGCTTGCGGTGGGGGAGACTGCCGACGAGATGTATCGTATCATTGAGGCGGTGGAGCCCTTTGCCCCGAAGGATAAGATCCGCTACCTGATGGGTGTTGGTACACCGGTGAACATTCTGGAAGCGGTACATCGCGGCGTTGACCTTTTTGACTGCGTCATGCCCAGCCGTAATGCCCGCCACGGACACCTGTTTACATGGGACGGTATCATCAATATCCAAAATGCCAAATATGTGACCGATGACCGCCCTGTAGACAGCCGCTGCGGCTGCCCGCTGTGCTGCAACCATACCCGCGCCTACCTGCGCCACCTGATGCGCGCCGGTGAAATGCTGGGAATGCGGCTGGCGGTAATGCATAACCTTTGGTTCTACAATACGCTGATGGAGGAGATCCGACTGGCACTCGATGAGGGACGGTTCGAGAGCTTCTACCGCGAATATGTCCCCCGTTTGGGCAAACGGATATAAAAACGAGATTTTACTGAATTTTATTGGGAATTTACTTGCAAATCGGGCGAAAATTCTCTATAATATTTGATAAAGACTTTTTTGGAGGATAAAACAATATGAACTTCGCTTTTCTTGAAACTGCTTCCGGCTCCGGTTCCATGTGGTCTTCCATCATTATGATGGCTTTGATCATTGTTGTATTCTGGTTCTTCATCATCCGTCCCCAGCGGAAAAAGGATAAAGAGACTGCCAAGATGCGCAGCGAGCTGCAGGTCGGCGATGAGATCGTCACCATCGGCGGCATCATCGGCATCATTGTCAGCATGAAAGAGGATTCCCTCGTCATCGAGACCGGCAGCGACCGCTCCAAGATCCGTCTGACCCGTTGGGCGATCAGCGGCAAGAACACCACTGCTGAGCCCAAGTAATTTCTTCTAAAACACAGCCTCCCATCATAGGATTGAACAGACAATCCGGATGGGAGGCGTTTTTTATGCCCAAAAGCAGGGAAAAGGGACACGCGGGCAAGGGCGGAACACCGCTGCGGGAGATCGTTGTAAGCGCTGCCATGGGCGCGGCGGCGGTATTGGTGCTGCTTACTGTCTTTGCGCTGGTAATGAGCGCACAGGATATCCCGAATAGCCTGACAGCGCCGATGGTAACACTGGCTTTGGTTGCCGGAACATTACTGGCTGGTTACCGCTGCGGACGGCGGCTGCGGCAGAGCGGCATGGCAAACGGCGCCCTGACCGGTGGGTTGATGTATCTGGTGCTGCTGGCGATCTCATTGATGATGCCGGAGAACGAGGTGGGACTGCTGGCGCTTTACAAATGCCTGATGATGCTGGCAAGCGGCGCGGTGGGCTGCGTGCTGGCGGTGAACCATCGCAGTAAGGCAAAAACGCCACGCATGAAGCGCCGATAAAGAAACACGGAGGACAGA
>JBNMIL010000016.1:0-21641 GCA_050873265.1 Angelakisella sp.
CACTGGAGGTGACATAATGGCAGATATCAAGCTGAAAGATGCCGCCGGAACAGAAGTTGCTTACAGCGGCATCAAGCATCTGAAAGTCCCCGATGCCGACGGCGGGACGACGGAGTTTGACTTAGAAGCGGCGGTGCAGGAAAAGGCGGTAACGCTGACCCAGAACGGGCTTGCCGTCATTATGCCGGACAGCGGCTACGACGGGCTTTCCAAGGTGACGGCAAATGTCAGTATCCTGCCAAAGCTGGAAAACCGTGAGGTGACGCTGACACAGAACCTCAGCACCACCACCTTTGCCCCCTCGGAGGGCTATGACGGGCTGGAACGCCTGACGGTAACGGTGAATGCCCCGATTTCAACACCGCTGCCGCCGCAGACAAAATTTGTCGATCTTTCGATGGCGGCAGGTGACCAAACGGTGCAGGCAGATGACGGTTACAGCCTTTCCGTTGTCATTCTGCGCAAGCCGGATACCCTGCTGCCGGAGAACATCAAGAAAGACGTGGAGATCGCCGGTGTGACCGGCACGCTGGAAGTAACCGGCGGCAGTACCGAGACGCCCGACCTTTCGGAATGGGGCGACGCCGAGGGCGATGGCTGCGTCATTGCCTCCCCCGACCGTCTGCGGCTCCAGATCTGGAGCAGGCAGCACCAGTTTTCGTGGGTCGATCTTGGCTATCCACGGTGTCTGGAGCAAGCCGGAAGCAATGTTGCCGCCCTCAGCGCCAAGCTGGACGCCCTGTGCGCCGAGCTGATGACCGAGCGCAAATCGGAATTTGAGGCGATTTTTGACGGGGCAAGCCGCGCGTTCTTCATGGATCGGCTCTGCGAGATCCCGCAGATCACCGAAAGCGACTCCAAAAGCTGGGCAGGGCTGCGGCAGGTGCTGTACCGTGCGCTGCCCACCGCGCTGAATGACCAATGGAGCCGTGAGTGCATGGCTCCGGAGGACTACATCACCGCATACAGTGCCATAACCTCCTCGTGGCTTTTGCCGGGGGATAAGATCCACTTCCCCTTTGTATTCCGCCCGGCGGTGGAGGACGGCGAGCCGGTGCCCGCTGCCTATACCCTGCAAACGCCCACCGGCTCCATGCCGGAATACGAAAATGGCATGAGCAGCTATCAAAATGCCTTTTACTTCATCAATGCCGGAGCAGCCGACGGCATTACGGCATCACTGGCGGGCTTTATCACCGGCAGCCTGACCGCGCTGATCTGCTGGTACAGCGAGGGAGCGCAGACCATTCCCGAAGCGCTGCTGCAAGCCGGTTTTGACGAAAACTGGAGCTATGGAGATGTGACCCTCGGCGCGGGCTGGAACATTACCGGCATTGATACCGAAGGTGAAACGCCTTCCCTTGCGACCCAAACGGTCACGGAGGAAGCGGTACAGGCGGCGCTGACTGCCCGCGGCTATTATTCCAAGAACGAAGTCCCTTACGGGGAAATGGACAGCTACCAGCAGTCCTTTTTCCAAAGCGTGCTGATCCAGCAATACAAGCCGCTGGGGAACCGCTCCTTTACCATCGAATTCAACCTTTACGGTGAACAGTAACAAAAACGGAGGAAAAAACATGCTTAAAAAAGAAATTACCAACGCCATTCTGGACGCCATGTTCGGCAGAAGAGCCTCCCTGGGCTACACCAACGCCGGCAGTGCCACCATGACCCGCATCATCAACGGCACCGGCGGCATTTATCTGGGGCTTTCCACCACCACACCCGTCATCAGCGAAAGCGGCATCACCGGCTTTACCGAGCCGACCGACAGCGAGTACAAGCGTGTGCTGGTGGGCGGCGGCGACCTTGCCCGCAGCCTGTGGTACATGGACGCCGCGCAGGGCGGCATCATCAAAAACGGCAAGCAGATCCTGTTCCCTGCCGCGAAAAAGGCGGCGGACGGCGGCACCGGCTACGGCACCATCACCCACTTCGGCATCTTTGAGAGTTCCACCGACGGCAGCCCCATCTATGTCGGTCACCTGAGCGAGGTGCAGAACGGCGCCATCACCGAGACCAGCATTACCGTGGCGGCGGGCGAGGTACCTGTGTTCTACAAGAATACCCTGATCCTTGGGCTTGATGTGACCGAGCAGAGCATTATAAACGCGGGCTAAATGTTCCTTGCTCCGCAGAGAGCGCAGCAAAAAGCCGCACGGCATCGTCTTTCTGACGGTGTTGTGCGGCTGGTGTACCCGGTATTCAGCTGCCGACGGTGGGGAGATCCTCGGTGGGTTCCACCGGCGGAAGCGGCTGGCGGTAGTTGACGAGGAACGGAACATAAAGCGGGAAGCTCTCGGCGCCGTCCAAGTTGATGACAAGGCGGTACAGCCCTGCCGGCGCTTTGCTTTCGGCATTGGTAAGGGTAAGAGTTTTCCCTTTCAAATCTGCGGTAAAGCCCTCGATGACGGGGATCTCGGTCGTGCCGTCCGTGGGGGCGGTCAGTTCGATGGTCTGCCACTGAAGAACCTTGACCTTGATATCCTTCCCGATGTCGTCTTTGGCGTCCTGCTCGACCTCGGCATAGCGCTGGACGGAGTAGGAGAAGCCGCTGACCGCGGTGTCGGCAGTGACGGCGAGCGGGTTGGTGCCGCTGACGGAATATCCGCTGCCGGTGACGGTGAGAATCGGGGCAACAGTGACTGCCGAAGCGCTTTCACCGGTCTGAACAATGAAAACGGCGCGCAGAGTGATGTAGGGCACTGCGCTGCCCTCCTCGATGCTGCTGTTGCTGTCCCCGGCGGGGGTGATGGGATCGGTCGGCGTGGTGGGGGTCGTATCGCCCTCGCCCTCGCCGCTGCCGCTGTCTCCGCTGTTTTCACTATTGTTGACGCTGTCGTTCCCCTCGCCGTCCTCCGCTGTGACCGAAGCGGCGGTCTCTGCCGACTGGGTGGAGGTGGTGTTTTCGGTTTCGGCGGAGCCGGAATTATCGCCGGTATCGCCGGAATTATCACCGGTATCGCCGGAATTATCGCCGGTATCGCCGGTATCGCCGGAGTTATCCCCCGTATTGCCGCCGGTATTGTCACCGGAATTATCGCTGTCGCCGGAGTTGTCGGGATTTTCGGGGTTTTCCGGGTCGGTGGCATCGTTCTTGGCGCCGGTAATCTTCACATCGGCGGCATCAAAGACCTCGATGGTGACGGTGTAGGTGCCGGTTGCCAGCGTCCAGTTGACCGTGTGGGTCTGGGTATATTTGCTGACGCTACCGCTGACGACGGGATCGGTGATTATTTTATCCGGATCGTCGCTTGCCTGCGGGTTCAGAATGAACACGCTCTCGGCGCCGAGGGCAGTGGTGGAGGTAACGCGAATGACCTTGGCATCGCTGCCGTCATTGGTGAAGGTGAACGGCAGAGTACCGTTCGCCGCACCGGTGACAAGGAACGCCGCGCCATCGGAGGTGAGGAAGTTGCCCGCGTCGGTCTGCCCTACTTTGACGGTGAGAGAGCGGTTCTCGGCGGTATAGGCGGTAAAAAGCTGTTCGCTGTTAAGGTAGCGCGCCAAGGCGGGCGAAGTGCCGAGATACGCGCTGCCCAAGAACAGCAGGGCTGCCGCCATTGCCGTCCATTTTGTTTTTTTCACGGGGCGTACCTCCTTTCGCCTTGGTTTGCCTGCGTGTTATTTGCCGACGACCGGAACGAGCTGAACCTCCACGGTGCTGAGGGTACTTTCGCCGGTGATGATAAGGGTGAATTCCTGCTTTTTGCTGTCCACGCCCTCCATGCTCCAGATGATCTCCTCGCCGAGGGGATCTTCCTCATTTTGCTGCGCAGGGTGGAAGGTGTAGACCCAGCCCGCGCCCATCTGGTTCCAAAGCTCGGTGCCCTCGAGGATCGCTTCCGGCGTGCCGCCGTAGATCTCATCGCCGCTGGAAATGGTGATGCCATTGGGCTTTTCGCTGCCGCGGCTGACCAGCACCCGCAGGACATAATCAACGGTCTCGGAATTGATCTTGTTCTCCGCATCGGTATTGCTGACGACGAACTGGAGCTGGGAATACTCCTTATTCTGCTCCCAGTCGCCCAAAAGGGCGGCGGGCAGGCTCTGCGCTTCGCCGGTGGAAAGATAAAGGTGGCTCATTTTGCGCGCCTGAAAGGTCGCCGCCGTGCCTGCCGTGGAGGTATAGCGCCCCATGGTGACGCCGATGCCCGCCACAAGGGTAATGGTAAGGATCAAGCCTGAGATAAGTGCCCACAGGCTGATATGCATTTTCTTTTCCATCTGTGTTTTCTCTCCTGATCAGTTGCCGTTTTGGGTTTCCTTGACGGTGACAGTATAAGTGCCGTCATCATTCAGCGTGCTTTGGAAAAGGGCATTGGCAAGGTAGTCCTTTACATCGCTGCTGTAGGTGCCGCCGCTGACGGCAATGCGTGCCTTGCGGGTATTGGTATCCTTTTCATCGTGGTACAGCAGGAGCGCTTTCTGCTTGGCGGCGGTGATCTTGCTGTTTTCACCGGTGATATAGACGGCAATATTATCACGCTCGTAGCCCGCTTCCAGATAGACCGCCGCACCCGTATCGGTAAAGCCGTTTTTATTGAACGCCCCCGCCAGCGCCGCAGCCGCACTGCCGGTGACAACGCAGTTATCCAGATAGACCGAGCCACCCTTGACGGCAATGCCGGTGCTGCCGCTCAATACGGTGTTTTCCGCCTTGAGGGTACTGTTATCCTGCGGGTGATAGATCGCCGCAGCCTTGCCGGTAACGGTGCAGCGCCGGAGCTGGATCTCGGTGCCGGCGTTGATCTTTTCGCCAAAGCCGGAAATGCCGATATACTTGGGGGCTTCGATGGTGGTATCCTCCATGACGCAGCGGGTCTTCTGCGCCGTGGTAGTCCCATTGCCCAGCACCATAACAGCAGGCTGGTTTGTGGAAGAACCGGTGAGCGTGCTGCCGGTGATATATACGGTGGAATCGGGATCGGTGGACTTGCCGTATTCATCGGTGATGTAAACGGCGACGCCGGTATTCTCCACCCGAACATTGCTGAGGGTGAGCTGACCGTTGAGCGAGGCAAAGGCGATATCGCCGGCATCGCCCGATGCCTTGACGGTACCATTGAGGACGGTAAACTGCGCACCGCTGTTGACACGGAGCATGATACCCGCATTGGCTGCCGTAAGGGTGTTGCCGCCCAGATCGAGCGTGATGGGCTGTTGTTTATTGCTGAATTGGATATTCTCTGTCAGTTCCAGATCGCCATTCAGCCGGATATAGCCGCCCGCTTCCGATTTGAGAGCAGCGACCAGATCATCGGAGGTATTGACCTCCGTTGCCTCAATATTGGCGGTCTCACCGGTAATGGTGATTTTAAGATCATTGAAGGACGCGCCGTTTTTGCCCTGCTCGGTATCCCACACATTGGCTGCCGCTATTTCCTGTTTGGTCAGCAAACGAATGGCGGTGTAGGAAGGAGCATCGACCTCTTTATCGACGATGTAGTATTTAACACTGACCCCATCGGTGCCGGTGTAACTTTCTGTTCCCGCAGTGAAATGATTGAGGTAGCCATCGCTTTCCGAAAGTTTCATCAAGTATTTCTCGAAATACTCTCCATCGACAGTGGCAAGGTTTCCGTTTTCATCAAAGGTGGCTTTATCGTAATCATAGACGATGGGGCGGAGGTATTCGCTTTCACTCACACCGCCATCACTGGTAGGAACCAATTTGACATAGTAACCCAACAGGTCATAGACCCATTCCCAGTAGATGGGGGTATCAACGGAGCAGAAATCATCGGACATGGTAAGCTGCCCCATGCTGAGAACGGTATAGGGCGCAGCCGTGCCGTTGGTGAGGTAACGGCGGGCAACAGTCTCCGCACCGCTGCCGGAACCGACCGTGTAGGGAGTCTCGGTGTAGAAATAGACGCGCTTTTTCAGCTCAGAGGACATATCCTCCTTGGAGACGCCGACATAGGCATTTACGATACTGTCGCTGGTATTCTTGTAAGTGACCGGCAGAATGCCGCGCGCGCCCGGCTGGGCGGTGATGCTGCTGCCATCGGTGGAAAGATTGCCGGCGTTCAGCTCCCACTTTTCCGCCTGAAAGGTGAGGGAGCCGGCTTCCAGCACATTGCTGTACCAAGCCGTGGACATGGCAAATAACAGCGCTACCGTGACCAGTATCGCTGTAAGTGCCAGCCCTGCCTGCTTGTAGATCCGCTTTTTTGCTTCGGAGACGACACGCTCCCTGCTATTCTGCTGTTGTTCTTCACGATCCCGCTTAAACACCGGCATTCTGCTTTAATTCCTCCGTTAGTTCCGCTTTTACCTTTTCGGTGATCTCTTTGATCTCTTCTTCGGTGAGCAGGGGTTGGGCGGCTTCCTCCGCCGCCTGTTCCTCCTCCAGCTCCGCCAGTGCTTTGGCAAGCTCTGTCCGGATTCCCTTTACGCTATCCCGCAGCACAATGCCGCAGATAAGCAGAACGGGCAGGACGATGCAAGCCAAAAAGCCGATCTTACCGGTGAGCCAAGAAATGAACACGGCAAATGAACTCCCTTCCCTGCTGTGCCACACCACCTTGCCAATGAGATTGGACGCTGTGACATACTGCGTATCGGAGACGGGGTTATTATCGCCCCGTGTCTCCAGAAGCGGGCCGCCATCGGCGCTTTGCCGGATAGCGACCACACGGTGGGTGATCGCCCAATCTCTGGTCTGCGAATTGCGGGAGCGGTAGCAGATGATATCGCCCACCGCGATCTCCCCGATGGGGGTCTGCCGCGAAAGCAGCAGGGAATTGACCTGCAGGGTCGGTTCCATACTGCCGGTCATAACACGAAACATGCTGTACCCGCCGACGGTGACATACCCCTTGGAAAGCACCTGTGTGACTGTATAGATACAGAAGATGAGCGCCGCCGCCAGCAGCACCGCTACGGCACGGCTGACGATTTTCTGCTTTTTGCCCTCTGCGGGGGCTTCGGCGTTCTGCTCTTCCGTTTTGATTTCCAGATTATTTTCTTCCATGTGTTAACTGTTCGCTCCTGCGAGTTGGAGATTGACCGCAAAGCGCAAGTTCTCCGCGGCGCCGGTGCAGTCGGCATCCTGCCCCTCCAGCCAGATGAAAACTCTGATCCGCTGAGGGACATTGCGCTCCAGCCGGACGATGACGGCGTCCTCGGTAGCGCCCGCCGTCTTATATGTACCCAGCACCGAGCCATCAATGGTGCGGGCGGCGGGGTCTAATTGAGTGGAAAGGGCGGCACTGTTCGGGAAGAAGTGCCCCTTTTGCACCAGGAAAGAATACTGACCCTGGAGATATTTTGCATAGAAAAGCTCCGCTGCCTGATCTGCCGTAAGGGCGTTCATTTTTTCCTCGCTCAGCTGGGTCCTGAACTGGAACAGGGCAGCTTCCAGCTGACCTGCCAGCAGGGATCTGCCGGTACCGTCTGTTTTCCATGTGCTCTGCTTCTGGACGGTGAGACGGGTGAAAACCGACTGTTCCTTCCCTTTGCCGTTTTCATCAATGCCGACGGGGTAGGTGGCAATGTAGCTGCCCTCCAAAGCGGAGGCGGGGTGGCTGTCGGCATTGGGTTCGTAAATGACGAAGTTCTCGCTGCCGAGATTGTTCTGGGTGCTGCCCCGCTCGGCGTAGATGCCGCGCAGACTGTTATAATTACCGCCGGTGCCGCTGTTTTCCGAAAGGGCTGCCAACAGCGCCGTGGTGCCGCTTTCGCCGGAAAGCGGTGTGGTATTGACCAGAAAACCGACCCGTGCCGACGCCGCGACCGACGAGGCGTTTTCATTGAGGGTAAAGCTGCCGTCCTCGGTCTTGACAAGGTCGGGCAGGGCAATGACATAGCTGCCGGAATCATCATCGGGGTCGGTGCCGGTGGCAACGCGAAGGTCGCAATCGCCGGAGGGTGAGACGACCCACAGATCAAAATAGACATAGTGACCGGCGCGGCTGTCGGCAAGCTCGGTCAGGTTGGCGTGCTGAAGTGTGGTGTCTTTTTCAAAATCCTGCACGGGGCGAATGGTACCCGCTGCCTTGCCGCCGCTTTGCACTTCGGGATCCGCTGCCGTATAGTAGGTAGGCAGAAACCAGTTGGTGCCATCGGCGGTGGAAACGGGTGACAGCCCCGCCAGCTTGCTGAGATATTCGTACTGGCTGTACAGGGAAAGATTGAGATGATTGGTGAAGGCGGCGGGATAGTGGACGGCGGTGCCGTCCTCGGTCTTTGCGGAAATATCCGCGGCGACCTTGATGGTATTATCGCCGCCGACCGTGACCCGCAGCCCCTCCAGCACGGGGCTGGAGGACATGGTGAGCCACGCATAGGTGGAGGTGACGGCGACCGTGAGGGTCATCACGACCATGAGCGCCAACGCGGTGAGCTTTATGATGTGATTTTTCTTCATGCTGCCGTCTCTCCTTTCCTATGAGTATAATTCTATCGGTTTATTCCTTTTTGTTTTTGGATTTGCGGGTCTCCTCCAGCATTTCCTGCATGACCTGCAGGCGGAGGGCGTCCTCATCAATGGCGTTGTCCTCTCCCTGCGGGGTGGCGTACTTCGCCTTGTTCTTCGCCAGCTTATTGAGGGTGATCATGATAAGGGCGACGATGAGCACGACCAGCGCCACCGCGACGCCAACATAAACGGTAAACTGGCTGCCGGTAATGCCCCAGCGGGAGCTGCGCCCTGTGACTTGATACTGCTTGCCGGAGGCATCGGTAAGGGTGTAGTCGATGCCGTAGGCATCGGTGAGGGTGGCGGGAATGGTGGCATCGGCGGTATCGGCATCTGCCGCGTTAACGCCCACATAGTAGGTCGCCTTTTTGCTGATGCTGCCCAGCCGGAACCACGCGTAGCCCTCATCATCGACCACGACGGTCTGCACCGAGTTGGCGCCCTGATAAAGGGTGGCATACTGGCGGGCATTTTCCCTGCCCAGCAGGATACCGACAGTTACATCGAAATTGACATTGCCGGCAAACTGAATGCGGTAGACGAGGTCGCTATCAATGCCTGTCCCCTCGGGATCGACCTTGACCGCAATAGCACCCAGCGTATATTTGCCGGAGAAGTCCTTTTTATCGGCATTGACGGTGCTGATCTGCCAGCGGGAACCGTCATCGGAACGAATGGTGATGGTAGCGTCCTCGCCGCTGACCTGTGCAAGATCCTTGCCGGAGACGGTGTCTCCATCGGGGTGAACAGTAATATCCAGCGTCCCCTCGGCGCCGCCGTTACGGACTTCGTCAATCGTTTCTTTCAGATCCGACCAGCCATCGGCGTTATCCAAGGCGGCATCAATGCGGGTGGTCTCCTTTTCGCCGTCATGCTCCTTTTTCACCGTAATGGTACTGTTTTCTTTTTCGGAGACGGTGGTCCGGCTGCCGTCCTCACCGGTGGCAGTGGTGGTATTGCCGGCAGGCGGCTCCGCCGTCACGCTGTCTTCGGCGGAGAAAGAAGTATCCCCGCGGCGGATACTTTCCAGCAGCTCCTCCGCTACGGTGGGATCGCCGGAGGCGGTGCTGATGGTCTCGATGCTGTCGCAGCCACGGAAGGCGTACTCCCCTGCCGACTGAATCGTGGAGGAGAGGGTAACTTCCGTCAAGTCGGAGCAGCCGTAGAATGTCCAGGTGGGGACACCCGCCAGCCGCGCCGACAGGGTGGCGCGCACAAGCGACTTGCAGTAGGCAAAGACCGAAACGCCCATGCTGCTGACCGACGCCGGCACCGTGACCGCCGTAAGTGACTCGCAACGATAGAACGCCATGCTGCCGAGCTTTTCGAGGGAGCCGGGCAGGGTGATAGCAGTGAGCTTTTCGCAGGCGCGGAAGGCGCACTCCCCGATGGAGGTAACGCTTTCATTCATGCGGAAGGTCTGCAAGGAGGAGCACTCCGCGAAGGCATAGCTGCCGATGGCGGTGACGGACTGCGGCAGGGTGACAGCGGTAAGCGCCGTGCAGCCGTAGAACGCCAGACTGCCCACCGAGGTCAGCCCCTCGGGGAGGCGTACCTCAGTGATCTGCTCCCGCAGGGCGTACCACGGCGCCATTTCACTTTCAGGGAAATCGCGCATGGCGCCGCTGCCGGTGACGGTAAGAACACCATCGGCAAACTGCCACTGCAGGTCATCGCCGCAGGCGCCGGAAGTTTCGGCGGCAAGGGCGGGGACGGGGAGCATCAAAACAAGAATTGCCGCAAGCAGCACCATTAAATTAGACCGTAATTTCTTTTTCACTTTCAGCAACTCCTTTTTGAGGGTGGGCAAGGCGAAGCCAGATAAGGGCAATCACGATAGCGACCAGCGACCAGAAGTTTCCTGCCGGAAGCCCCAGCAGAAAAGGCTTTGTATCGCGCAAAAGATTAAGGATAAACCTTGTAATGCCATAGAGCAGCATATATATGGGATAAATGCGCCCCTGCCATGTCCCCTTGCGGATAAATCGCAGCAGCACAACCATGAGAACCAGTGCATTGAGCAGCTCGATGATCTGGCTGGGGAAGTAAATCTCGCCACCCGATGCAGTAGTAAACAGCAAGCGTCCGCCGCAGCAGCCATTTTTCAGGCAAAGCGCCTTGAGCATGGCAAGCATAACACACTCCGCCGGAGCACACAAGTCCAACAGGGCAAGCGGCGGCACCCGCAGCAGCAGTGCCAGCAACACCATGAACAGCGGCGGGAAGAACACCGCGCCGTAAAAGGAAGCACCTGCCCAAAAACCGCTCTCAATCAAAAACATCAGCTTCGCACCCAAAACGCCCAATACAGTAAGCACCGCGGCGGAAAGCAGGGTCTTCCACATGGGAAGCCCTGCCTGCCACCGGCACGGCAGCAGCATAACTGCCGCCATCGCGAGGGTGCCAACCGATATAAACAGTAATTGCTCGAATGTCATTCTAATTACCTTTCCTGCAGAATTACTTCTCATTAATTAGGGTAACAGGTATAGCGAGAGTAACCGTATATACTGCTCCATTATACTCCATTTCAACTTGGGTTTTTACTTGTGCACCGATACAAGCTCTTGAAGTTGAAGCGTAGCTTACAGTCTGCTCGTTTGTCTGCCGGGCGGGGGTAAAGGTATAGGTGACCGGGTAATTGCTGTCACTTTGGTTTGGGAATACAATGCTTGCCTTGGTATAATTACTGCCTGCGCCGTTCAGTTTAGCCGTCGCCTTAGACAATGTCCAATCTGGTACGCCAAAACAGCCCTTTGCATACTTTACATATACTGTACACTTATGACCATTCTCCTCAATTATGTTCTGTCTCTTCTCAACTGTATAGTCACCACCACTACCTGCTACGGCTACATCAAAACTGGTTCCAACCGCCGGATTTGTGGAAATAAATGTAAGATCCGGCGCGTGCCATTTCACCTCAAATCTGGGGAATGCACTGGTACTTACTGCATCACCATCCTTATACTTGATCACAATATAAGAGTCGCCAGCGCCTACCGCCAGATTATCCATACTAAAGCTGATGGAGCAGCTATCATACATGCCCGCATTCTGGAAGTTCATCTCCGAGATGTCATATACGGTTTCGGAGCCGCGCCGCAAAGAACCGCTGCCATTGACCGTAACGCCTGTCTTATCGGTGGTATAGCCATAAGCTGAGGTATTTGTCTCATTCAGCTTATATACCACTTTTACATCGCTGATCGTCTTTTGAATGGGCATGCCTTCAAAATCTTCAATGGTAAGGGTCATACCGCTCACTTTATGGTCATCCATAAAGTAGCCTGTAAAGGCGTTATTTCCCACACGGCTGTTGCTGCTGTATGTAACATAGACATTATTAACGACCTTACTGGTTATGCCCTTATCTTTCAGGTTGATCTTGACGCCATTTTCCACATACTGCTTATTGTAATAAACGCCGTAAAGGGTGATATCGGTAAGCTGCCAGTTGCCTTCCTGCAGACCGTTACCATCAGTATCCGGCACCTTGAACTTCCACATGGTCACATCTTCCTTGCCATGCAGGGTATCATCCGATCCCATTGTGCCCTCTACCGTGTAGCTGTCCTTACCATCGGTAATGGTCGCCTCTACCTTAGTTGCCGCACCGGAATAGGCTATGCCAAGCTCCATTACAGCATCTTGATTAGGCGCAAACTGATAGCTTTCGGTATGGGAGTCGAAGTACGATGCATCATCAGGCGGCATGACCTGAATGGAGGGAGCTTCCGTCTTGGCATTGATGGTGCTTACTTTGCCCGTCTGCTCCACTGTTACCTTGGTAAAACTGAAAGTACCTGCCTTTGTAATGAAGAAGCTGCCTACATAGGTACCGGTAGATGCATTCCATTTCAAATTGGCGTCCAGACCATTCAGTGCAGAACCTGTACGACCATAATACAGCCTGACATTTGCAAGTCCTTCAATTTCATTACCGCTGTTATCATAAATCTTGGTAGATACATTCAAGGTGATGCCTTGATTTCCATTTTCGTCCTTGGGGATAATAAACTGACCGACATTGGTACCAGATGTATACCGAGCTGAAGTGTTCAGCACGAATCGGGTAGGCAATGCATTTGCATTGATTGCCTGCAGGATTGCCAGTGTTTCCGGCGTAGCTGTTATGGCAGTACTGGTCTTAAGCCCAAGTTGAAGTTCCAATGTGGGTTGCAGAGCAGACTGCAGCTCATAAATATCACTGTCAATTTCGACATACTTCATAGTATAGGTGCCAGAAGTGTAGAATGTAGCGGTGCCCACCCACTGTTCCGCTTCCAAATGGAATGGAACAGTAACCTGTCGACCATTTTCATCCATAAAGATACCGTTGACACGGCTGGGGATTTGAGCACTGCTTGTAAATCCCAAAGTCATCTTTGTACTAAGTGCCGCATCTGCCGTCATGACCTTAGCGTAGTTGCTGCCTACCGGCAGGAGCTCACATGTGAGTCTGCTTACCGATGTACCTGTGACAGTTACATTGATGGGATCTGCCAGGTCATACTCCGATCCATCTACCCAAACGGTGCGGAGAATATAATTGCCCGGGCGATTAAACTCTATCGTACCAAACCACTCAGAATTGCTGCCGGAGAGCGAAATCTTATCCTGCAGTACGCCCTGTGTAGAGCTAATAGCACGAATAAAGCGTACATCTACACCAACCTTTGGCGTTGCGCCTTCTACCTTTACCTTCAATGTGATCTTGGCTGGATTTTCGGGATCATACTCAGTATTCACATCTCCGGTTACTTCCGCCGAAACTGCGATCTTCTCCTGCATGACAGGCTCATTCTCAATGGATTCATTATCCGAATCGTGGACATATTTTGTATCCGTTTCGCTGGTTCCATCATCGCCAACCGTAGTAGTTGTAACTTTCGCCGCCGTATAGCTGCCGAACTGGACATTCAAGTTGCCTTGAATGTCGCCGCTTGCCAGAACCATCTCATTCGTCAGCTTGGTACCGTCCAAATAGACAATGGCGGTGACGCGGGTCGCTGTATTCTTCACAAGGGGCATAAGACCATAAATGGTGTTGCCGTTTCCATCATCGCCCAAATTTATTGCACTGCCTGTATCCAATGCCAAGGGGACCGTTACTTTACCGTTTTCGGCATAATAATTCGCGGTATCCATGGTAGCTGCACCAATAAGATCACCTTTGCCATCGATAAATGCCACGCGCATAGATCCGAGCAATTCCAAAAAGCGGCTCTGGTCAGCAGGTGTTGAAGCGTAGAAGGTGTAACAGCTTCCGCCACCCTGTGTGGTACTGGTACCCTCAATATCCTCATACTGTGCCATTTGCTCTTCGTCCCAAACACGGTTTACTCCATCGTAACCAATGACCACATCGATTGTTTCCATTCTGGGGGTATATTGGGGGTTTAATTGCCCGTACTGCTCAGTAAAACTATATTCTTCCCCATTATCTGTGTACCAATAGTCAGCACTTCCTGCCTTTTGGTACACTATCGCAGTATTCTCTTTTCCTTCAACGGTAAAAGTAGCAGTAAATGCATCATACTTCGTGCCGTCCGGCGCTTCTACTGTAGCTCTTACCTGCCTCTCTGCATAGAGGACTTTCCCTTCCAAGGTAAGATATGCACGAACGGGGTCAGTAACTGTTGTTGTCTTACCATTTTCCGCTACAACAGTCGTAGCTTGAACTGTTATAGGCGAACCAGCATTAGTGCGTAACCATAGATCCACTGCTAGCGCATATGTATCCCCTGCGGTGGCAGTATCTCCCTTAAACGAACCAGTGTTAAATTTCTCTATGGCAGCAGTGTCCGTAACCATCGTTGCCTCAGAAGAGACGTCTGTTGTTACACGAGCTTCCAAACTTTCACTGATGAAACTCATTTTTATCGTAACCTTTATAAGGGGATTCATTCTTGCACCGATTCGTTCCTCCATTCGCCAAATAGCACCGGCGTGCAGTACTGCCTTATGAGGAGATGGATTATTAAGTATTTTATTTCCCACAGTCATACCTATTGAACTGATCCTATATCCATCAAGCGTTGCAGAGCCAATATCACATGCCCAATTTACAATATGTTTTATGTCTTTCCATGTTATTGTCACGCCATTTTTCGCCTGATACGCCCAATAAGCAAGACTATTCTTTTGTTCTTCAGGCTTTAAATCTGTAAAATCGCCCGTTTCACTCTTTTTGAGGTAAGTCTGTAGGCTTCCATAATCTTTTGCGAACCACTCTAGACCAGTTATATTCTCTTTTACGTAACTTTTAATTTTCCCGCTCTTGTAGTCAGCAACCAAACTTTCCACATCACTCTGCGCATAAAGAGAGCCCTGATTGTCGCCTTTCATAAGGTCAAGCATATTTGCCATACCAACATAGCTTTTCCCCGCTTCTACCATTACATTATCGTAGAAGTACTGAAGCATCTCGTAGATGTCTGGAACATAGTCGGTTACAATGCTATCGTCCACTTTTTTATCAATAACACCTTGTGCATAAGTTTGAATCAAGCCCTGCAATGCAGTAATGTACGTTTTTCCTGGTTCCTTATTTTCATTGGTCATTGTAGCATAGTTGTTTACCGCACTGGTCAGTGAACGGTTCGTAAGGTTGCGAAGTTCTCGCAGCACCTCATTACCACCCGTAAATGAGTATTGCACCGTGGATATTGCCCGAACTCCTAAATGATCATCATTTTTATCCCATAAGAATTCACCACTATCGCCCTCAGTTTTATCAAAATACATGTAGGCGAAGGTATCTTTATCTGTCGTAGTAGTCACTCGACCGTCATCACCGTATTCCACTCCATAAAGAGGGTTGGAAAGCAGACCGGTGGTACCATTAAGCGCTGCCGGGCGCAATGTGACCCTTGCCAAGCCGTAGGAAGGATCTGACAGGTTAACAAGGTTGCCCCATGTGGTATTGGCTCTTACCACATTGTTATCCGCACCGGTAGAGTCCCCTGCGGCGGATTTACCGGGGGCGGCTCCGGTGCCGTTTGCCATGGCGATCTCCAAGGCGCCGTTGGCGGCGACGGTGGTATCGATGCTGGTGACCTCCGGGCTGGTGGAAAGGGTGATCCACGCATAGGTCGCGGTGACCATAATGGTCATAGCAATGACCAGCAGCACCGCTGCCGCAGTGATCTTTTCCTTGATATTGGGAAGAGCTTTTTCGTACTGTTTAATTCTTTCTCGGGTCTCGCCTGTCATTGCTCTTCACCTCCTGTCCTTCTCAGCGTTTTCATATCCTCACAAAGCTGCACGGGTGCGCCGCAGTGTTCTACGCCGACGACTTTTTGGCTATTGCTGCGCTTTTTCACGGTACAGCCCTCCTCTCTTCTTATCTCAGGCATGGTTTTTCTGTTCACGGCGGAGTCGGCGGGCTTCCTCACGCGCCTCCTGCTCCCTGCGGGCTTGCTCTATCTGCTGGCGGCGCAGCTCCTGCTGGTGCTGCAGCTGCCCGTGGGCAAATTCCAGCTCCGCCAGTACCGGCGCCAGCACAATAAGTGCCTGCTGCCGCTGCTCCTCTGCCAGTCGGGCGGCTTCCTCTGCCTGCTGCTGACGCAGGCGCTCCTCCGCCTCTTGCTTTTCCCGCAGGGCTTTCTGCTCTGCCAACAGCTTTTCGCGCTCCTGGCGCTCCTTTTCCTCCCTGCGGCGGATACGGGCGCGCTCCTGCTCCTCTTTTTTGCGCTGGGCGGCTTCCTCCAGCAGTCTTACGGCGTCGGCGTAGTCCTGCTCCTCGGCGGCACGCTTCCGCAGGGCTTCCTCCGCCGCGCGGCGTTCCTCCCTGCGCTCCTCCAGGTGCTCATTGAAGTAATCCAGCTCATTCTGGAACGATTTGCTCCAGCGGCGCTTTTCCGCCTCATACTGCATCTGCTCCATGCGCTTCTGGCGTTCTGCCGCTTCCTGCTCGGCACGGCGGCGCTCCGCCTCGGCTTCGCGCTCGGCGCGGCGACGCTCGGCTTCCGCCTTCTTTTCGGCTGCCAGCCGCTCCTTTTCCTCTTTGCGTTTCTTCTCCTGCTCCTCTACCAGACGCAGGCGCTCCGCTTTCTCCTCACGCATCAACTGTTCCTTGGTCAGCTCCTCGATGAGCACCTTGCGGATCTCGACATCGGGAAGATCGTAATCCTCCGTCAGTTCCTCCACGATCTGCTTGATGAACTTCGGTTTCAGCGTTCTGCGGCGTTCCTTGGGTTCTACCGGAACGGTCCGGTCCTCCTCGTCCTCCAGATAGCCCTTGAGAATGAGGTAATTGAAGAGAATGTTATGGTAAATATCCTGCTGGAAGCGTTCGTTGATCTCCGGGCTCTGCTCCACCACACGAATGGTGTAGCCGATGTCATCGTATTTCCGCAGGAACTCGAACAAACTGAGAATGTGGTGATAATCCTTGTTTTTCTTCAGTACATTTGTTTTATTGACAGTCCCCTTGATACGCTCCAGCTTGCTCATCTGCTGGGCAAAGGCACTGTTCATATACACGCTGAGGATACGGTAAATACGGGAGATACGGGAGAAGGTATCGCCGTTTTTCGCGTCGGTCTCCAGCGCGCTGTCGATCTCCTTGATGTGCAGGAACATATCCATATGGACATGCTCGGTGGCGCTGTCCATATCGGACTTCACCTTCAGCTTGGCGCCGAACTCATCGCTCATTGCCTCGAACAGAGCGTCGTGGCGTATTTTTACAAAGTGGTAAGCGAATTCCATGGTGGTGAACACCAACCGGTTTTCGTACAGTCCCCACGATTCCTCGCGGTAGCGCTGCATCAGCCTGCCGGGGTGGACTTCATTCCGCTCCTCGTCAAAGGAATCCACCAGACCGGAGTGCTGCGCCAGATGGCGGACGGTCTCCGCGCCGGACTTTTTGGCGTTTGCCACATTGACGATCAGGTCCTCCTCCTTGAGCATATTGCGGGGAGAGGAAATGATCTTCTGGAATGCGTCAAGGGATTCCTCAATGGCGTCTACCCATGTCAGGTCGACCGTTTTGACCAGCTTGCGGTTGGAAAACTGAAATTCGTTCTGGGCGCGGGAGACAGCGTCCATGAAAAACTCGTAAAATTCCGTGCTGCCGATCGCCCGCGTCACACCACGGACAAACTTGGTGTAAATGGGGTCGATAAGCGCGCTTTTTTTGCGCTTATTCTGTCCTTTTGCTTCCTGTGCCAAGGGGCAGCACCTCCTTTCGCTTTACTTTTTTGCCACGCTTTTCTGCTTAGTTGCTTCGCTTCAGGTACTCTACATAGTCCTTGCACAGCGGCATCTGGTTCTTGCCAAAGACCTTATCCAGATAGCTGTTGAACTTGGTCAGCTCGTCCTTCATAAAGCTGAGGGACAGCGACTCGAACTTACGCAGAACCTTTTTGGAGACGATGAAATCGACTGCCTGTATTTCGGTGCCGCCGCAGGCGATGTAGCAGGGAACGAAATCGCTGACCTGCTTCATGATACGGTTACCGAAAGCCAGCCGGAAGTTCTTGATGAGATAATCGTTGAGCAGCTCCAGCTTATCCAGCATCTGCTGGGTGATGGGGTACTGCTCCCGTGCTTTTTCAAATAGCTGCTCCAGATGGTCGGTGGTGATGTGCAGCGGCTCCGCCGGCTCGCACTCAAACGGCTCGGCACGGCTATCCAGATCGATGGGAATGGCACGGTCGTACACCTTATCCGCCACCGCAAAGGTGGAGTCATCATTATTGATGGTGCCGACGAACCAGATGTTATCGGGGATCTGCACGGTGCCGCCATTGATGAGGCAGGGGTCATTATCCCACACGGCGGTGACGATATCGACCTTCCATTCCTCCTTGCGGGGAAGCTCCAGAATGGAGAGCATCTCGGCAAAGTAATACTCCACGCGCGCGATGTTCATTTCGTCCAAGATAACAAGGTGCGGGTCGCGGTAATAGTTCGCCTCGTAGATGGCGCGCAGGAAGTCGGTCTCGGTATATTTCTTGGTGAATTCGTTGTAGTAGCCGTACAGCTCGGTACGCTCACGCCACGCGGGCTGTACCGATACCACGGTAGAATCACTCTGCACGAATTTGCCAAAGGCATAGGGCAGCGAGGTTTTACCGGTACCGGAAATACCCTGCAGAATGATGATGCGCGCCGTACCCATCGAAGCGATGAAATACTCCATCATGCTGAGGTCGTAGTAAAGCCCCAGCTGAGAGGCTGCATAACGGCGGAACTGATCACAAATATCCGCCAGTGTGATATCGTCATTGTAGATGGGCGGCTGGTACTCGGTCTTGTAGAAATTATCCACCGAGGTAAGCCGGAAGAAGCGGCTCTCTGCCGGATCGACAGGCGGCGAGGTGATGGTATTGCGGTTGGAGGTGGGGACATATTCCCCGTTTTCCTCTCCCTCCTCGCCTGCCGCGGCTTCTGCCTCCAGCTGTTCCTGCGGCACGCCCAGCTCCGCCACCTTCATTTGCAGCAGGCGGTCTTTTTCGTAGTTGGCGCGCAGCAGATCCCGCTGGAGATTGCGTACCTGCTTGACGACTTCATCGTACTTTTTCACCGGCACACGGAAGCGGAACAGCTTCCGGAGCAGCTTGACGAGGAATATGACGATGATGACCGCAATGGCGACCAGAACCAGCTCTGTAATGACCAGCATGATCCACTCCCCCGTGGAAAAGCTGCCGCTGGTCTCACGAATCAGCTTTAGCCTCATGGGGAAGTTGAACAGGTAATTGACAAAGTTGAAAAAGGACGCGAATATATCCAGAAACGCGCCGAACACCCGCCCGACATCCTGGTAAAAGTACTTCAAAAAGTTGTCCATTTCTTACCTCTGCTCCTGCCCTCTTCGGACATTGATGATGCCGCGGGGCGGCTGCGGGAGACATCAGCCCTCGGCTTCGGTCTCCTCTTTGGCTTTGGCGGCAGCCTCCGCTTCCATTTCCGCCTTGATCTTCGCGCGGATCTCCGCCTCCATGGCGGCGCGGGCTTCCGCCTCTGCCTTGGCTTTGGCTTCCGCTTCGGCTTTCGCCTTGGCTTCCGCCTCCATCTCGGCACGGATACGCGCTTCCATTTCGGCGCGCGCCGCAGCCTCGGCTTCGGTTTTCGCCTTTTCCTCCGCCTCCATCTCGGCACGCAGGCGCGCCTCCATTTCCTCGGGGGTCTCCTTGGGCTCCTCGGCGGGGGTCTCCTCCGCAGGCTTCTCCGCCGGAGCGGAAGCCGCCAGCAGCTCGGCGCGCAGCTTTTCACGCAGCTCGTTTTCCATGCGCTTGCGCTCCGCCTGACGGTTTTCCTCCAGCTTGCGCTTCTCGTCTTCCATCAGATCCTCGTTTCTGCCGCGCTCCTTCTCATACAGCAGCTTATTCTTCACACTCTGGTACTCAAACAGCACGCGGAAGAACTGGATAAGGTGATACAGGAAGAAGATGGCGACCGGAATGACCACAACAATGAGGAAGCCGGTGCTGGTTTGCAGATAGTCAAACAGTTTGCCCAGACCCGCGATCTTCATGCCGTTGTACTGACCGACGATCTCGGATTCATGGACGGTCAGCGAGTCCTCGATGGTGTTGTTATCACCCTTGGTCTGGAAGATAAGATAGCCGCCGCCATCGTAAATTTCGGTAATTCTATGGGTGTTCAGCACACGCTCGCCATCAATGACCGTCCAGTAGGTGATGATGTCACCGACCTGCAGCTCGCTGGTATCCTTTACTGCGGTATCAAAGATCAGGTCGCCTGGCTTCATGGTCGGGTACATAGATTCTGTCTGAATAGACATGACCCGCAGCCCGAAAATGCTGGGAACACCGTTGCCGCTGGTGCTGACATAGCTGGTATAGGTGCACACCGCCGCCAGAATGATGGCGATGGCCAAAATCACATTGATGATGGTATTGGCAATGCGCTTGCCCTTGCTCTTTTGGGGAACGCCGGTCTCCTCCGCTGCCTGAACGGCAGCCGCCTGCGTTTCCTCCGCTTTCTTCGTCCATTTTTTCATGGAAACTCTCCCTTTCAATATTGCGTAAAATTTATGATAAACAAGACTGCGTCACAAGCTGTCTTAAATCATCCGGGGATATCTGTCATGCCGCCCTGACCGGAATAGTCGGTGGCAAACTGAATGTTGGCAATGATCTGCGCCGCTTCGATGATGTTGGTACAGTCGGCGTCCTGCCCCTCCAGCCAAATGTAAAGCTCGATGGCTGCCACCTCGCCGCCCTTTAGCTGGAACAGCTTGGTGGGGGTAGTAAACTTACCCAGTGACTTGATGGTAACGGTGGACTGTACCGGTGAAGCCTCCCGCCATGTGGAGGCGGTCTGACGGATCAGGTGTGCCGTGTCGATAAGGGTATCGGTGCCGTCGATGCTCTTCGTCGCCGGGTCGCCGGTAACACGGCTGCTGATGTGTGCATCGTAGTTCGGCTCGTAGATAAAGAACTCGCCCGCGCCCTTTGCCGCGCCGGTCTCGGGATCGACCAAAGTGATGCGCAGTCCCAAACGGATCGCGGTCTCGGCGCCCTGCCCGCCGTCATCATGCAGGATCGTCTGACTGTTCCACACAGGGGTACCGATGACATAGGTTCCGGCGGTATTCTCGCCGCCGTTTACCTCTATCGCGTCCCCCAGCGAGACCGTCACCGGCATATCGCTGCGGGCGTAAAAGGTGCCCTTGACATAGTAGCCGTCGCCGTCCTTGCGGTTGGCGTTCTGCTCATCGGTCAGCGGGGCATAAGTACCAGCCATTCTGCCGTCCGTGCCGTAGGTAATGGTCATCAGCTTGCCTTCCCGCTGCGACCATGTAGCGGGCTTCAGCTGGGTCTCCACCCCTACGATCTCCTTGAAATCCAGCACCTGCCCCCACTCCTCATCGGGGGAGTTGTAGGCCTTTGCCAGCTCCAAGCCGGTCTGACCGGATATGTAAACATCCATATCGCTGACACGCGGCGTTTTGCTGATGGAAAGCCAGGTGTAGCTGGCCGCGACCAGCAGCGCCAGCAGCGCCAGCAGAATGCAGACATACAGCCCCGTCCGGAACCGCCTGTTGCGGTCCTGAACCAGTTGTGCGTTCAAAATATGTTCCTCCTTAGGGGGATTTGCTGTAAGGAAGCGTTCCGTTCCAGCCTCCATATAAAGAGCCAATGGGTTCCTGCCATCAGCCCCTTAAATTCAGGTTGGAGCAAAAGGGCATTGCGCATAAGTCATTCCCATATGCGGTCTGCCCGCCCCCCGCGCC
>JBNMIL010000017.1:0-21290 GCA_050873265.1 Angelakisella sp.
CGCAAAAACCGTATGTGCTCTTGTCAAGCGAAGGTATCGTTTCTCGAGAAAGCGTGGGGAAAACAGGGAGACAAGCGCTAAATACAGCGCCGCCCGACAAGGGCTGCGGAAATTAAACAGCAAAAACAGCTTGCAAACGGGGTTCAATTCCGTTGAATGTTTCAATGTGGAGAAAACGGGTGGAGAAAACGGAAAACCGATCGCGTGTGCGTCACTGCGCCAAAGCTGACGCTTGGGAAAGGCAGGTTTCCTCCGTGAGAAAAGCGTGCAGGCGGCGGGTGCGCAGTGATGTAGTGCAGCGGCACCGGTAGAGAAAATCAGCGGCTCTTCGATGATTTTCCGGAGTTGACACTTGGGAAAAGCGGAATTTCTTCTACAAAGAAAGCGGCGCGGGAGAAAAGCAATCGACGCGGCGGCGTACTATAATGCCATTCTTTCATTCGGCAAGGATACCTTCGCGTGACAAGAGTACATACGGTTTTTGCGGACATAAATGACCTCCGGCATTGTGCATCGTGTTGACCGGCGGCTGACATTTTTCTCCGGCGCCGAACCCCTCTACTAATATAATACGCAAATGAGAACAGATGTTCCTGCATGGGGCGTCTGTTTTTTTGAAGAAATTTTACGGAGGAGGGAAAGGCGGTCCGCAGGGACGGGCGCCGGAGGCGCCCGTTGGCGGCGAAGCCGCCCAAAACGCCCCGCAGGGGCGGTTTGACCTGCGGACCGTCAGCCGGCGGACGGCAGAGGGCTGTGGGGGGAGACTGTACGGGAAAGCGTCCTTCGGCGGACGGCGGGTTCACGGCATACGGGAGGGGCGGGCATAACAGAAAAAGCCGCTCCGGTGAGGGGCGGCTTTGGGCGGGGAAATTCATTTTTTGCGCATACTGTAAACCTTCACCGGGAAGCGCTCATTCCCCGGCATGACGCCGGAAAGCGTTTCCACGACGGTAAAGCCCATTTTTTCGTACAGGCTTCTTGCCGGCTCGTTGCCGCGCAGTACCTCGATGGCTTCAATGTGGGGGAACCGCTCCAGACAGTGTCGGATCAATGCCGTGGCGATACCCCGATGCTGGTACTCCGGCGCGACATAAAGCCACGCCAGCTCCTCCGGCGTGCAGGCGGCAAAGCCGGTCACGGCGCCGTCCAGCTCCGCCACAAACAATCCGTCATAGCCGAACAGGTCTTCCCGCTCGGCGGCAACCGAAAGCGGCAGGAATGCTTCCGGCAGACCCGCCAGCGCCAGCTCCTGCTGCCGCGCGGCATCATGCGCCCGCCGGATCGCGTCCCAATCCTTTTCTTCGTATTCTCGTATTTTCAGCATATTTTCTCCTTTTTGTTATCCGCGCAGATCCGCAAGGCGCTGCCGCAAAAGGGTCTCCAGTTCGGCGGCGTTATCCGCCAGCACCGCGTCGGGATCGGCGCTGCGCAGTTCCCCGGCGGTACGGCTGCCCCATGTCATCAGGATCGTGGGGACGCCCAGATTTTTGCCCAAGGCGATATCGACCTGCGAATCCCCGACATAGGCGGCGGGCTTGGCATCAAGGCTTTCGATGAGCGCTTTGGCAAGGGTGGGGTCGGGTTTGAGCGGCAGCCCCTCCCGCTGCCCCCATACGGCGTCCAGCAGCCCCGCGAAGGTGCTTTCGGAAAGGGCATCTGCCTGCGGCTGCGGCTTATTGGTGATGACGGCGGTGAGCACGCCCTGCGCCCGCAGCTTTTGCAGCAGCTCCGGCACGCCTGCATACAGAATTCCTTTTTGGCGACATGCTTCGGTATAAATGCGGTCGTAGGCGGCGATGACCCGTGCGATGAGCGCTTCGCCGCTGCCCGCTGGGCAGGCTCTTTCGATGAGGATCCTCATGCCGTTGCCGACCATGCCGTTATAGGCGGGGATCGGGTGCTGAGGCAGGTCGTTTTCCGCCAGCGCGCGGTTGCAGCATTCCCCTATCGTCGGCACGCTGTTCAGCAGGGTGCCGTCCATATCAAATAAAACAAGCGGCTTCATTTATTTCCCTCCCGTTTTTTCCGTGAAATACATTTATGCTTATATTGTATCACCAAAAGCATTGACCTGCAATGAGGCATGATGTACAATAATAGCGCACAAACCGCGGGAGTGCGCTTCGGCGCTGAGATGGGCTTTGCCCAAATCCCTATTACCTGATCCGGATCATACCGGCGGAGGGAGCGTTTTTGGGCGGAGGTCATTTGTGGCGCTCCGCCGCTCTTTTGCCGGATCGTCCATCAGGGACGATCTTATTTTTTTGGAGGAAAACCGTATGAAAAACCAAAACACACGCCGACTGGTGGAAAGCGCCCTGATGATCGCCATTGGCACAGTCCTTTCGGAGCTGAAGGTGGACAGCCTGTGGGCTTTCGGCGGCGGTCTGACCATCGGCAGCATGGTACCGCTGGTGCTCATCAGCCACCGCTGGGGCATCAAATGGGGCACCTTTACCGCCTTTGTTTACAGCCTTTTGCAGCTGATCCTGGGGGTGGATAATGTACAGTACGCCACCAGTGTGGGCATGGCGATCGCCATTATCCTGCTGGATTACATCATAGCCTACACCGTGGTGGGGCTTTCTTCGATGTTCGGTTCCAGCCGTCCCGCCATCATCGGCGGCGTGGCAGTCACGCTGGGGCTGCGCTTTTTGTGCCACTTCCTTACCGGCTGGATGATCTGGGACGCGCTGTGGCCCAACGAGTTCGGCATGACCTCGGTAGTGTACTCGCTGTGGTACAACGGCTCCTATATGCTGCCGGAAATCGTCATTACCGCGGCGCTTGCCTGTGTGCTGGTGCCGTGGGTGAACAAGACCTTCCCGAAAAAGTGATCTCCGCAATCGGGAGAAGAATTATATCGTATAAGCGCCGCGCAGGTTTTTCCTGCGCGGCGCTGCCTTTTGCGGAGTTTGGGAAAAGGCGCGGGAGGCGCCCCGCCCGCGGCGTCCCCTGCGGGGACGCCGTACCCCGCCCGCAGGACGGGCGCCCGCTGCCCGCAGGCAGCGGGTGGGGCGGGGCGGTGTTTCCCGCTCAACCCAGTTCGGAGACGGGGCGCGTGTTTTCGGCGCAGTACACCGCCTCGCTGATGCGGCGGAACACGGCGGCAGGGGTCTGCCCGCCGGCTTTGCCGCCCTCCTGAAACACCACCAGCACATATTTCGGCTCCCCGGCGGGGAAGAAGCCGCCGAACCAGGCGTGAACGATCTCCTCGCCGCCGCGGTACTGCCCCGTCTGTGCCGAGGCGGTTTTGCCACCGGAGCCGCAGTAACGGTTTGCCGCGCGATAGCCGGTGCCGTTTTCCACGGTGCTGACCAGCAGCTCCCGCAGGGTCGCCGCCGTTTGCTCGCTCATAATGCGGATCGGCTCCCCGGCGGTGGCGGACTGTATCGCTTCACCATTGAAGCTCTCCCCTGCCAGCAGGGTGGGCTGCACGGCATAGCCGCCGTTTGCCACGGCTGCCAGCATCACCGCTGCCTGCACGGGGGTGGCGGTGAGCTTCCCCTGCCCGAAGGAGAGATTGGCAAGCTCGCCCGAGGTGGTCTCGCCCAAAGCGGGGAGCGTGCCTGCCGCGGAGATGATGCCCGCCGCCAGCTGCGTACTGCCGCCAAAGCCCATACGCTGCGCCATTCGCAGCAGCGCTTCGGCGCCGGTGCGCTGACCCAGCTCTACAAAGTAGGGATTGCAGGAAAGCTCCACCGCCTGCCGCAGACCGACCGTGCCGTGCCCAGCCCGCTCGTGGCAGAAGTAGGCGTGGTCGCCCAGCCGATAGTAGCCCTCGCAGCAGTAGTCCTCCGGCGGTTCCACGCCGTTTTCCAGTGCGGCTGCCGCCACGCAGATCTTAAAAAGGGAGCCGACATTCCATGCCGCCGTCGCGCGGTTCAAGAGGGGGCTATCCGCCGAGAAGAGCGCCGACGCCACATCGGTCACATCGTAATCCGGCACGCTTGCCATGGCGCGGATCTCGCCGGTCGCGGCTTCCATCAGCACCACCGCGCCCTTGCCCAGCGCCGCCGCTTCCCGCTCCACGATGGCTTGCAGTTCACTATCAAGGGTGAGAACGATGCCTGCCGTATGATCGGCGGTATCGCTGACCTCCGGTGGGGCGCCGGTCGCCTGCCGCCATGCGTTGACGGTATAGCGCACCGTGACGCTGCCGCCCCAGCGGGTCAGCTTATCCTCATAGCCTGCCTCAATACCGCAGACGCCGTGCCCCTCACCGTTGATGTAGCCGATGATATGCGGGGCAAGCTGGTCGGTGCCGTAACGCACGGGCAGCGTAAGGGCGGTGATCCCCTCGCCCTCCACCGCCGTATCGCTTTTGATGAGAATGGGACGCCCGCTTTGCAGCAGGGGATAAATTTCCTCGAACTGTGCGGCGGGCAGCCCCTGCCGCAGCGCCGTGACTGCCGCCGGTGTGGGGTCGACACAAAGCACCGTTTCGGTCTCGGCGTTAACAAGAGGGCGGAGCCAGCAGTCATAGATATTGCCGCGCACCGTGCCGACCGAGAGAGTATAGCGGCTCTGGGCGGCTGCCGCGCGCCGGTAGCGCTCCCCCTGGCTGACCCAGAACACCCGCAGCAGCACGCCGCACAGCGCCAGCAGCAGCAAAATATGCACCCACAGCACCCGTCGGGAAAGATCGTTCCTCATACCCATAGGCGTAAAAGGACGCTGCGGTAGTCCCGCGCGACCTGCGCCGCCGCGTGGGTGGTACGAACCGCATCGGCGGCATGACGCCCCAGCGCCGCGCGCCCCTCCTCATTCAGGCTGATGAATTGCAGCAGGGCTTCCTCCACGCCGCGCTGCGTCACCTCGCCCGCGGCAATAGTACAGCCCGCCTTTTGAGCGTCGTTTTCGGCGCTGTGGGTCGCCGTCAGCAGTGGCTTGCCGCTTTGCATCAGGCGCAGCAAAAAGGGCGCACAGCCGCCGTATTTCGCGTCACAGCGGCGATCCTCGCCGTAGTAAAGAAGATCCGCCGACTGATAAAGCGTCTGCTGCCGCCCCTCGCTTTGGGCATCCAGCAGCAGAATGTTCTCCCAGCCGTTTTCCCGCACCATGCGGCGCAGCAGCTGCTTGTAGCCGCCGTTGCCCGCGATAACCGCCGCGACGCCCTGCTCCCGCAGGTTCCCCGCCGCGCCCACCAGCAGCTCCGGCAGACGGCGGGCGTTCAGCTGCCCCGTATACGCCGCTACCACGGGGTATTTTTCCCGCAGGACACGAAGCGCCGCCGCGTCCTCCTCCCGCAGGGGCTTGGGCGCTGCCTGCGGCGGGGCAGGCATGGGCAGCGTGGTCAGTCCGGCGGGAGTGATCCCCTTTTCTCTGCAATACTCCTCCCCTTTTTGCAGGAAGGACACCACCGCATCGGCACCGCGCAGGGCATAGCCCGTTGCGTACTCCGCGATGCACTGATTGATGCGGCTGTCCTCGGCGGTATATTTCTCCCGCCGCCGCTCCGCCCATGGCTCCCGCAGCTCGAAAACCGTCTTGCCCCGTGCCAGCCGCGCGATGCGCTGGGCGCAGAAAAAGTCATACGGATAGCCGCTGGCGGCGATCACCAGCTCCGGTCGGTATCGCTCCGCCAGTCGGGGGGCGTTTACATACAGCTTTTTAAGGAATGCCTGTACGCTTTTGCGGTACTCTCCCACCCCGCGCGCGCCGTCCGGTGCCGCCAGCAGGAAAAACCGCACCCCCTCCGCCTGCCGCTCCTCCGTTTCCGCCTGCATCGCAGGGTTCTTCCCCTGCCGGTGGCTGTGCCCCGCTGTCACGATGGTCACATCATCGCCGCTTTGCTGCCATACCTGTGCCAGCTGCACCGCACGGCAATCCCCGCCCGCCGAGGGCAGCGCCGCGTGGTGATCAATGTAAAGGATCTTCATACTGTTCCCTCCGTTTTACTCGGTTGAGAGAAGTATGGGAGCCTGCCTGCGGGATAATCACCGCGCCCGCGGAAAATCCCCCGCTGCCGACTTGCAAGCGGGGCAAGTCCACGGTATAATCTATTGTAAAGCCCGTCATTTTTCGCCCCCGAGGAGGTCCCATGGAACTGCTTATCGTGACCGGTCAATCCGGCGCGGGCAAGACCCGCGTCATCAACGCGCTGGAGGATATCGGCTTTTACTGCGTCGATAATATCCCGCCTGCCCTGCTGGGCGGGTTTGCCGACCTGTGTTATTCCCCTGCCGCCCACCACGGGCGCACCGCCATTGTGATGGATTCCCGCAGCGGCAAGATGTTCCGTGAGCTGCCCAACGCGCTGAAGGAGCTGCGCGCCCGCCACATTCCCTACCGGATCCTCTTTCTGGAGGCGAGCGACAGCGTACTGCTGCACCGCTACAAGGAAACACGCCGCCGTCACCCCCTGTTGGACGAGTGCGAGGGCAATCTGGAGGACGCCATCCGTGAGGAGCGCCGCCTGCTGGAGCCGATCCGGCAGAACGCCGATTACATCATTGATACCACGGCGCTTTCGCCCAGCCAGCTGCGCGGGCGCATTGTGACCATTTTTGAGGGGGAGACCACCCCCATGCTCATCAGCTGCCAGTCCTTCGGCTTCCGCAACGGGCTGCCGCAGGACGCCGACCTGGTATTTGACGTGCGGTGCCTGCCGAACCCCTACTATGTGCCGGAGCTGAAGGAGCACGACGGCACCGAGGCACCGGTGCGTGACTATGTGATGAACGCCCCCGAAAGCCACGAGATGCTGCAGCGGCTGGAGGAGCTTTTAGCCTTTTCCATTCCGCTGTACCAGCGGGAGGGCAAAAGCCAGCTGGTGGTTGCCGTGGGCTGCACCGGCGGACGCCACCGCAGCGTCGCCATTGCCTGCCAGCTGACCGCCTACCTGCGGAGCCTTGGCTACCGCGTGGAGCTTTCGCACCGCGACAAGGACAGCAGGCGGTAAAACAGCGCCGCTGTTAGCAAAAGGTCGATGACACACCCCCCGCTCCCCCAAAGAGCGGGGGTTTTATCGCGCGGGCAGCTTGACGCGCGGGGCAGGCATATGGTACGATAAAGCCGCAGAAAAAATATAATGGAAAGCTCCGCAAGGGGCGTTTTTTTACCGGAGAAAGGCGGAACAAGAGATGAAAAACGATGTAGTGGAAGCGATCATAGAGATCCCCTGCCGCAGCCGCAACAAGTATGAAGTAGATAAGGAGACCGGTCGGATACGGCTGGATCGGGTACTGTACTCCGCGATGGGCTACCCCTCGGAATACGGGTATCTGGAAAATACATTGGCACCGGACGGCGACCCGCTGGATATCCTGGTGGTGGGAACAGAGCCGACCTACCCCGGCTGCGTGGTGCCGGCGCGCGTCATCGGCTACCTGACGATGATAGACGGGGGCAGCCTGGACTATAAGCTCATCTCGGTAGTAGACTGCGACCCGCGCTATGACCGTGTGCAGGAGCTGCGCGATCTGCCGCCCTTTTTGCTGGAGGAGATCCGGGATTTCTTTGAAAACTACAAGCGCCTGCAAAAGATAGAGGTGGTGGTAAAGGACTACCACTGCAAAGCAGAAGCGCTGGAGCTGATAGAGGAGACCCGCCGCGCCTATACCGCAAGCTGCTGACGGAGGACAATATGGTAAGACCGATTTGCAGGGACGAGATGTTCCTCTCGCAAAAAGCGAAGCCCGCCGATGAAAATGACCTGCCGGTGGCAAGAGACCTGCTGGAGACGCTGACAGCGCACCGTGAGGAGTGCGTGGGCATGGCAGCGAACATGATCGGCGTGAACAAGCGCATCATCGCCTTTCAGGACGGGGCGGGCTATACCGTGATGCTCAACCCGGAAATTATGCAGAAAAGCGGGGCTTACGAGACCGAGGAGGGGTGTCTTTCCCTGACCGGCGTGCGCCCCGCGAAGCGCTGGGAAAAGATAAAGGTGCGCTGGCAGAACGAAAAGCTGGAGACCCGCATTAAGACCTACACGGGCTGGACGGCGGAGATCATTCAGCATGAGATAGACCACTGCGAGGGCATCATTATCTGATAAAATGAAGCAGCATGACGGAAAACCTGCAAAAATATTTTTGCGATACCCCCTTGACAAATTGCCTGCGGGAGTGTATTATCGTGCTAACACATCAAAGCAAAATCATTGAAAGGGAGGACAGCAGCATGAAAAATATCCGTTCCATGAACCATAGCGCGTCCTCCTGTTGTTGCATACTGAACTCCCTGACATCGATGATGGCAAGGCGCTTTTAGTATGCGGTAAAGCGCCTGCACACAGCGCAAAATGTGTGGATATGAGCCATTCCTGTCGGGAGCTTTTTTATGAGCTTCCGACTTATTTTTTTACGGAAAAGCCGGTAACGGCTGGGGAGGCAGAGAGATGAACTGGGACTTTGTACTGAAGGTGCTGCCGCTGTACCGCGACGCCCTGTGGCTGACGCTGCGGCTGGGGCTGTTCGGCACGGCGCTGGCGACGGCGGTGGGACTTCTTTGCGCGGCGGTGCAGTACGAGCGGATACCGGTGCTGCGGCAGCTGGCGGCGGGATACATCGAGCTGAGCCGCAACACCCCGCTTTTGATCCAGCTGTTTTTTATCTACTACGGCTTGCCGAAGATCGGGATAAAGACCGACCCCGCGGTGTGCGGTGTGGTGGGGCTGGCGTTCCTGGGCGGCAGCTATATGGCAGAGGCGTTCCGCAGCGGGCTGGAGGCGATCGAGCCGATCCAGCGGGAGAGCGCCCTCAGCCTGGGGCTGACCCGCGGGCAAACACTGCGGTATGTCATTCTGCCGCAGGCGGCAGGGGTAAGCATGCCCGCCTTTATGGCGAATGTCATCTTCCTGCTGAAGGAGACCAGCGTTTTCAGCGCAGTGAGCCTGATGGACCTGATGTTCACCGCCAAGGATCTCATTGCCATGTACGCCAAGACGACCGAGGCGCTGGCGCTTTTGGTGGTGTGCTATCTCCTCATTCTGCTGCCGGTTTCGCTGCTGGGGCGCCGGCTGGAAAGGAGGCTGCGCTATGCCTGATCTGGGACTGGAGGTGCTGCTGAAGGGCAAAAATGCCGTGCGGCTTTTGGGCGGGCTGTGGGCGGCGCTGCGCATCAGCCTGATCGCGGTGGCGATCAGCGTGCCGCTGGGCGTTCTGCTGGGGGTGCTGATGACAAAGAAAAACCGTTTGGTTCAGGCAATTCTGCGTATCTATCTCGAGGTTATCCGCATCATGCCGCAGATGGTGCTGCTATTCTTAGCCTACTTTGGCACGGCGAGGGCTTTTGGCTGGAACCTGACCGGTGAAACGGCGTCGATCATTGTTTTTGCCCTGTGGGGCACCGCCGAAATGAGCGATCTGGTGCGGGGCGCGCTGCTCTCTATTCCCCGCCACCAGTACGAAAGCGCCGAAGCGCTGGGGCTGACCCGCGGGCAGGTATTCCGCTATGTAGTGCAGCCGCAGACGGTACGCCGCCTGCTGCCGCAGTCCATCAATCTGATCACCCGCATGATAAAGACCACCAGTCTGATCCTGATGATCGGCGTGGTGGAGGTGCTGAAGGTGGCGCAGCAGATCATTGAGGCGAACCGCACGGCAAGCCCCAACGCCGCCTTTGGCGTTTATCTTACGGTATTCCTGTTATATTTTGCGGTGTGCGCGCCCATCAGCCTGCTGGCACGGCGGCTGGAACAAAAATGGAGGTAACGGAAGATGTCAGAAGCGTTATTGGAAATAAGGAACCTGACCAAAAGCTACGGGGAAAATACCGTACTGCAAGACCTGAGCTTTACGGTGCGGCGGGGCGAGGTCGTGGTGGTGCTGGGTCCCAGCGGCTGCGGCAAAAGCACGCTACTGCGATGTATCAACGCACTGGAGCCTGTACAGTCGGGCGAGATCCTGCTGGGCGGCGAGGTCATCGACCGCTCCCCCGCGGGGCTGCCCGCTTTGCGGCGGCGCATCGGCATGGTGTTCCAGAACTATGAGCTGTTCCCCCACATGACGGTGATGGAGAATATCCTGCTGGCGCCGTGCAAGGCGCTGGGCACCCCCAAGGAGCAGGCAAAAGCCGAAGCGGAAGCGCTGCTGCACCGTGTGGGACTGTGGGAAAAGCGCGGAAGCTACCCGCGGGAGCTTTCCGGCGGGCAGAAGCAGCGGGTCGCCATTGTGCGGGCGCTGTGTATGCACCCCGAGGTGCTGCTGTTTGACGAGGTGACAGCGGCGCTGGACCCCGAAATGGTGCGTGAGGTTCTCGATGTTGTTCTTGATCTTGCCCGTGAGGGAAAGACCATGGTGATCGTCACGCACGAAATGCAGTTTGCCCGCGCCATTGCCGACCGCGTCCTCTTTCTGGAGGGCGGCGGAATCGCGGAGGAAGGCACGCCGGAGGAATTCTTCACCGCGCCCAAGACCGAGCGTGCCCAGAAGTTCCTACAAACCTTCCAGTTTGAAGAAGTCAAGCCCCATAGAGGGATTTGATATAAAAGACATTAAAACACTAAAACAAAAAAGGAGACAAAACGATGAAAAACATGAAAAAATGGTTTGCCGCAGTCATGCTGATTATGGTGCTGATACTGGCGGCTGCATGCGGAAATGACACACAGGACACCAAGGCGGGCTACCGCACGCTGGAGGAGATCAAGACGGCGGGCGTGATCAATATCGGAGTATTCTCCGATAAGAACCCCTTTGGCTATGTGGACGAAAACGGCGAGTATCAGGGCTACGATGTGTACTTTGCCCGCCGGCTGGCAGAGGATCTGGGCGTTGAGGCGAACTTCATCTCCACAGAGGCGGCGAACCGCATTGAATACCTTAAGACCGGTAAGGTGGATATTATTCTGGCGAACTTTACCGTGACCCCCGCGCGGGCGGAGGAGGTCGACTTCGCCCTGCCCTACATGAATGTAGCGCTGGGTGTGGTCTCCCCCAACGGACGGGTCATCACCACGCTGGAGGGCTGGGACGAAAATGATGAGATGATCGTCATTTCCGGCACGACGGCGGAGACCTACCTGACCGAGAACTACCCGAACATCAAGCTGCAGAAGTATGATACCTACGCCAACGCCAAAAACGCGCTGGAAAACGGCAACGCCGCGGCGTGGGCGAACGACAATACCGAGGTCATCGCCTACGCCCTGCAGAATACCGGCTACACGGTGGGGATCCCCACGCTGGGCGGCACCGATACCATTGCCCCCGCTGTGACCAAGGGCAACACCACCCTGCTGGAGTGGCTGAATAACGAGATCAAGGCGCTGGGCGAGGAAAACTTCTTCCACGCGGATTACGAGGCGACGCTTGCCGATACCTATGGCTTGGACTACGAGGACGAGCTGGTGGTAGAGGGCGGCGTGACCGCCGGCTGAGCGCCGACCATCGACCTGCGTAAATAAACAAAGCACCCGTCTTTCTCCGGCTGGGAGAAAGACGGGTGACTTTTTCGGTTACAGGCGGTCTGGCAGTCCGCTTTTTTGCAGACCTTTCAGGGTAAGATAGATGAGGTAGCCGAACACCGGTACCAGCACGAGCTTGAGCGGTGCTTTAGCGACCGTCCATGCCCAGAAATTCTTGCCCATATAAAAGGAGAGCCAAAACGAATTGAGCAGCAAGCCCCACAGGATACTTACCGCGGCGCTGGCGCCCAGACAGCGGGGAAAGGTGACGGGCTTGCGGTACAGCAGAGCCCGTAGGTCAACCCGCGCAGCGCTGCCGTAAGGGTAAAGCCCGGGAAGAACGACAGTCCCGAGGAGCCGACGGCGGAGCCGAGCAGATCGGCGGCGGCAGCCACGGCGGCGCCCCACCACGGTCCCAGCGCCCAGCCGCACACGGCGCTGGCAAGGGTCTGCAGGCTGACACGCTCCGCGCCGCCCATCAGGTAGACGCAGAACACACGGGTGAACAAAAGATCCAAGGCGACAAAAAGCGCCGCCAGCACCAGCTTTTTCAGGGCATTGTTTCTATTCATTTGGGGGTTCCCTCCTTAGGGGTCACGGGGTCTCTTGGGGTTCGGTAGGTTCGGTGGTCTCCGCAGTGGGGTCTTCGGCAGGCTCCTCGGTCTGCCACAGTCCGGCATCGTCCCACAGATGGCGGAAGAAATCCTTGCGCAGCATGAGCTTGGAATAGGTGAACTTCTGATCCACCAGCCGGTTGATGCTGCTGACATAGTAATCATCACTGCCGGTATCTACTACTGATGTGTAATGGTCGGTGGAGGCATTGTAGCGCCCGTGGGCGGTCAGCCAGCTGTGATCCTGGAAGATGACCGGTGACTGGGTGTCGCTCAGCATATCGGTGCCGATCATCAGGCGGGAGTCATATTCCAGATCGAACAGGTTGCTGACCGTCGGCAGGATATCCAGACTGGAAACGGGCTTATCAATGACGATCGGTCCCTCCATATCGGCGCTCCAGATGAGGAAGCAGCTTTGGTACAGGCTGAACTGATCCAGTTCCTTGCCCGCCAGCGCGTTTAAGGATTCGCTATCCAGACCGTAGGGGTAATGGTCGGGCGCCAGCATTATGACGGTATCCTTATCATGCCCGGTTTCTTCCAGCTTTTGCAGCAGCACGCCGATCGCCTTATCCAGCTCGATATTGCAGGCAAGGTAGGCGCGCGCCGCCTCCGGCAGGTCAAGTCCGGCGACTGCCTCCTCATTGCGCATCGCCATGGCATTGCCGAAGAAGTTGTACTCCAAATGCCCGCTGACCGTCAGATAGTAGGTCATAAAGTGTTCATCGGCAAGGACAGTATCCAGCGTGGCGTTCATCATATCCACATCGGATTCCGGCCACATGACCTTGATATTCAGCCCGTTGCCTACGCCCTTGTAGTCGTAGCCCAGGTTGGGGTGGGACTTGTTGCGGGAATAATAGGTATAGGTGTGGTCATGGTAGGCGCGGGTGGTGTAGCCCATCGCCCGGAACTGATTGCCGAAAGAGAACGGCAGCCAGTTTGTGGCGGATTCGGTCATGCTCCATGTGCCGGTAACAGGGATCATGCCCAGAAGATTGACATATTCGCCGTCCAGCGTGGAAACGCCCCAGATGGGATTGTAGAAATTCGTGAACTGGAAGCCCTCGCTCCACAGCTTGTAGAGGTTCGGGGTCAGATCTGGGGCGATGGCGTATTTCCACAGGCTTTCACAGGTGAGGAAGATGAGGTTTTTTCCCTTGAAGTAGCCGGTATATTCATTTTCGGTACTGGGAACGACCTTGGCAAAGTAGCGGTACATTTCCGCCAGATCGGCGTCGTCGGTCGCCTCCGCCAGCGCCGCAAAGTCAATATCCATTACCTGCTTTTGCAGCTCCGGCTCGGGTTCCGGCTCCGGTTCGGGCTCCGGCTCGGCACTGGCAGCCACCGCCGGCATGGGACCGAACCACGCGTTGCGTGCCTCGATGCGGAAGGTAGTAAGCAGTCCGAAGCGGCTGACCGAAAGATTGCTGATGAAATCGGTGGTATAAAGTCGGCTGGCGCTCATCGCCCCACCGGTATCCAGCAGGACGCAGCCGGTCGTTATCATTTGCAGCACCAGTGCCGCGGTAAGGGGAGCCAGCAGCTCCTTCCACCGCTTGTGTCCCCACTCGATCCGCCGTTTGCCCTGCCATAGCAGCAGTACCAGCGGCACCAGCATCAGCAGCAGCGCCCACCAGCACTGCAATATGGTGGAGAAGATCACGCTGGAGAACTGCGCCACCTGCCCGGCGCCGCCCACGGAAAACAGGGTAAAATACACCTTGAAGATGGCATAGTACACCACCTGCCCCATGTAGAAGATGCTGAGCACCACCCACAGGACGGTTACAATGATGCGCCCCGCCTTGGGGGAAAACGCCTTGCCCAAAAGCGCCAGCAGCAGCCCCGCCGCCAAGGTAAACCCAAGGGTGTACAAAAGTCCCTTAGGGTAGTCAAAGCCGATGGTGGAGATCCGCAGAACCAGCTCCAGCCACAGCAGCGCGGCAGGGAAAAACCACATACCCCGCCATGCCGCCCACAGCGTCCGGCACGCGGGGGCAGACTGTTCCTCACGGTTTTCCCCGGTTGTTATCATTTCCTCCGCCGCGGAAATTTCGGTCTGCTCCGGCTCCGCCGCGATATTCGGTTCGGTTATCGTCATTTTTATCACTCCCATTCCAGCTCGGTCGCCAAAAAATGTCTTGTTTTCCTGTTTTTCGCTTTATTATAGCACAGCCGTTCCCCACTGCCAACAAGTAATATCTGTATCGCTGCGCATACTATCCGCAGCGAGCCGCAGCGGGCGCCGGTCGGTGCTTTGCCATGCTGCCGCCCGCACCAAATTTCCGCATTGGGGAGGTCTTGCCATGAACAGCTATTTTGACCAGCAGTGGGATCAAGAGCTTGCCGGTCACCCACAGGCGCTTGCCGCCTTTGCCGCACTTTCCCCTGCCGCGCAGGAGCGCATCGTGGGCTATGTGCAAAGCTGCAGCGACACCTACGAAGCGTCCCGCCGAATCAGCCGAATGTTAGGGCAGCTGGAGGCGGGCGAATACGCGCCGCCAGAGGAATAAACCCCACCAAAAAAGCCGCCGCGGAGAGCCTTTTCGCTTTCCTCGGCAGCTTTTTGCTTTTGCTTACTGGCGACCCGCCAGCTTGTAGTCATCGCTGAAGCTGAAATAGGGGCAGGCATCATTGCGGTGCTGCAAAAACAGCACCATCTCGTCCTCGTCCAGATTCATCTCGCACACATAGCAGTCCAGCTCGTCATCGTACTCGTAGTGCGCGCAGAACTCGCAGCTTCCGCCGGCTTTTTCGGTCTTTCCCGCCATGGCAGCGACCTCCTTACAGCTCACACTCGGTAAAGCTGCCGTCCCCGTTTACCTTTACGGGGTGGTAGCTGTTGCCGGAGTATTTAAGAATGGTCTTGAGCCGCGGGCGCTCGTTCTCGCTGTAAAACACAAAGGAAACGCCCTCGCGACCGGCACGCCCCGTGCGCCCGATGCGGTGCAGGTAATACTCGTTCTCATTGGGGATCTCGTAGTTGAAGGCGGCGTCCACCTGCTCCACATCAATGCCGCGCGCCGCTACATCGGTCGCCACCAGCACATCAAATTCATTGTTGCGGTATGCCCCCATGATGCGGTTGCGCGCCGCCTGCTCCATATCCCCGTTCAGGCACTTGGCACGCAGCCCTGCCTTCTCCAGATGGGTCACAAGGCTGACGGTGCCGTACTTGGTATTGCAGAACACCATGCTGCGGCGGTACTCCTCCCGCTTCAGCAGTCCGATCAGCGTCTCGATACGCTCCCGCCCGCTGCACTTGATGCAGTACTGGGTGATGCGGGGCTTGCTTTCCGCCACCGGCTCCACCACCAGCTCCACAGGGTCCAGCTGGTACAGCCAGCCGATATCCATGACCTCGCGGGAAATGGTCGCGGAGAACATTGACATCTGCTTGGTGCGGGGCACTCTGTCCAGTATCCATCGCACATCTTGATAAAAGCCCATATCCAGCATTTCGTCCGCCTCGTCCAGCACGATCATCTCGGTGCGGTCAATGGCGATATTGCGGCGGCGCATATGGTCCATCAGGCGCCCGGGGGTCGCGACCACGATCTGCGGGTTCTTTTTCAGTGCGTTGATCTGCGGCTGCATGGACTGCCCACCGTACACCGCCACAATAGAAAAAGAGGGGATATATTTGCCCAGCTTGGTCAGCTCCTCGGTGATCTGCAGGCAAAGCTCTCTGGTCGGGCAAAGAATGACACCCTGTACATAGCCCTTTTCCGGCTGGATCCGTTCCACCATCGGCACGCCGAAGGCGCAGGTCTTTCCGGTGCCGGTGGGCGCCTTGGCAATGACCTCTTTTCCTGCCAGCAGCTCGGGGATCGCCTTCTGCTGGATCTCGGTCATCTCGGTAAAGCCCATCTCCGCTATCGCTTTTTTCAGTTCCTCGCGGATCGGCAGCTCACTGTAATTTGTCGTCATGTTTTACATCCTTTTACTCCGGCAGTTCACGCCGGTTTTTCTGTTTTTTCTTGTCCGGCAAATATTATAGCATCTTTTGCGCCCCTTTTCAATGCAAATACCGTCAATTCACCCCGCCCGTTCCCCCGCGTAGTATGGCATTGAACCTTTCCTGAAAGGAGTGACATGATGAGATACTGCAATAACGGCGGCTGCATGGGCGCCCAGCCCGGCTATATGTCGGGCAGCATGAACCGTACCCGCCGCATCATTGACAGCGAATACCCCATTGCCATGGCGTATGTACCGTGGCAGCGCTGGGGCGAGACCTACGATGCCGAAAAGGCACTCTGCCGCGGGACACTGTTCCCCGCGCTGGACCTGCCGTTTACCGGCTGTGCGTGTGAAAGGGGGACTAAGCGTGGCTGAAAATAACCTCTGCTGCCTGACCCGCGAGGTACAGCAGCAGGCATTCACGGCGCTGGAGTGCCGCCTTTACCTGGATACGCACCCCGACTGTCAGGAGGCTGCGGCTGCCTTTGCCAAGGCGTGCGAAAAGCTGGAAGCGGCACGCGCCGCCTATAATGAGGCGGCTCCGCTGACCCCCTGCGCTGCCGCCGGCAGCCGTAACTGGAGCTGGGGCTGCACCCCATGGCCTTGGGAGGGTTGAGTATGTGGAACTATGATAAGATATTAGAATTTCCGGTCAACATCAAGCGCCCCAACGCCAAGGCTGCGCAGATCATTATATCGCAGTACGGCGGACCCGACGGAGAGCTGGGCGCCAGCCTGCGCTATCTTTCGCAGAAATTTGCCATGCCCAACCGCCGTGTGGCGGGGCTTCTTAATGATATCGGCACCGAGGAGCTGGCGCATCTTGAGATGATCGGCGCCATCGTCCACCAGCTCACCCGTGATCTTTCCATCGAGGAGATCAAAAACTCCGGCTTTGCGCCCTATTTCGTCGATCACACCACCGGCATCTGGGCGCAGGCGGCAAGCGGCATGCCGTTCTCGGCTGCCACCTTCCAGTCCACCGGCGATCCCATCACCGATCTGCACGAGGATATGGCGGCGGAGCAGAAGGCGCGCACTACCTACGATAACATTCTCCGTCTGGTCGATGACCCCGATATCATCAATCCTATCCGCTTCCTGCGGGAGCGGGAGATCGTGCATTACCAGCGGTTTGGGGAAGCCCTCCGCATGGTGCAGGACGATCTTGATTCCCGCAATTTCTACGCCTTCAATCCCGCCTTCCGCGGCTAAGCCTGCCCCGAACGCAAAAAAGAGCCTCCGTCCCGCTTTGGGTCGGAGGTTCTTATCATGTTTTATTCCATTCAGCTCATCAGGCGCTTCTGAATGTAGAAGTCAATGACCTCGGCGGCTTTCTCGTAGCCGATCTGGGAGGTATTGATGGTCAGCTCGTAGTAGCGGCTGTCGCCCCACTTCTCCTTGCAGTAGAAGTTGTGGTACAGCTTGCGGCTCTTGTTGTTCTTCTGGATCATCATTTCGGCGTCCTCATTGGAGACATGGAATTCCGTCGCCACGCGCTGGATCTTCTCCGGCATATCGCCGGTCACAAAGAAGCTGATAACTCCCTTGTAGCCCTTCAGAATGGAGCTGCCGCAGCGCCCCACCACAATAAAGCTCTCGCCGGCTTTCGCCTTCTCCCGCAGGAAGTCGAATTCCATATAGGCAATGACATCTTCGGGGGAATTGCTGTAGCCGTCAATGGAGCGGGTGAACAGCCGGTTGCGGGGCTTTTCGTCAAACTTTTTCAGCTCCTCCAGGTTCAGGTTCTTCTCCTTGGCGATGACCTCAATAATGGTGCTGTCGTACACCGGCAGCCCGTATTTTTCGCCCAGCATATCGGCGATCAGGTGTCCGCCGGAGCCGTATTCCCGTCCGATGGTGATAATGACCTGCTTATCGTTTTCCATACTGTCCTCCCTCATGCATTAAAAATATCTCAGCTTGATGATGACCATGGCAATACCCAGCACAATGACCGTCGCGGGGATCGCGGTCTTGCAGTAGCGACCCCAGCTTACCGGATGACCCGCCTTGGAAACGACCGAAGTACCCACTACATTGGCGGAGGCGCCGATGGGGGTGGCGCTGCCGCCGATATCGGTACCGATGGAAAGTCCCCACGCCAGCGTGGAAAGGTCTGCGCCGGTGGTTGCCGCCAGTGTCTTGATAACAGGTACCATTGTAGCAGCAAACGGAATATTGTCAACCACCGAGCTTGCCACAGCGGAGATCCACAGCACGATATATACCATCGCCAGAATGTTGCCGCCGCACAGCTTGCCGATGAACTCGGCAATCATGACCAGCACGCCGGTCTGCTCCAGACCGCCAACCACCACAAACAGCCCGATGAAGAACAGAAGGGTCTGATAGTCCACGCCCCGAATGATCTCCTTGGCGTCCTTGGCAAAGCAGATAAGAGTCAGCAGGGTGATTGCCACGCCGATGAGCGCCACCGTCAGGTGGGTCTGGGCATGGGTCACCAGCAGTACCACTGCGCACAGGAAGATGACGCAGCTCATTACAAATTCCTTTTTATCGGTGATGGCTTCGCTCGGGTCGGGATAATGCACGGTCAGCCCGTTCGCAGCCGCGGCTGAGGCAGTCAGCTCCTTGCGGTACGCCAGCGCGTAGAATACCACGCTGACAATAAGCGCCACGCCCGCGATCACGCCGGTATTGGTGATAAAGTCCGAAAAGCTGTAGCCCAACGCGGTGCCCACAATGATATTGGGCGGGTCGCCGCACATTGTCGCGGAGCCGCCGAGGTTGGCACAGAAGATCTCCGCCAGCACCATCGGCACCGGATCAAATTTAAGCAGCTGCGAAAGCTCTACCGTTACCGCCGCCAGAAACAGGATAACGGTGATGCTGTCGATAAACATGGCAAGTACGGCGCTCATCACCATAAAGGTCACCAGAATGGGCATCACCTTGTAGTGGACCGCCTTGGCAATGGTCAGGCACAGCCAGCGGAAAAAGCCCGCCTTTGCCATACCCTCTACCATCACCATCATGCCGGCGACAAAGATGATCGTTTCCCAGTTGATGCCGCTGGAGCTGCTCTCTCCGGAGCTGATCCAGAAGTTGCCGGTGATGATCGTTTTCAGGTTCAGCGTCTCCATGATCGCCTGCGGACTCCTCATGCAGATGCCGAACACGATAATGAGTGTTGCCGCGGCGCACCCCAGTGTGATCCAGTGCCGCGGTATCTTATCCAGAATGATCAATGCAAACATCAATACAAAGATCACAATGGCAGCAATCGCTTCCATACTCTCTATACCCCTTTTCCTATGTACTGTGTCAGCTTTGCTGTTTCAGCCGCCGCATGGCAGCTGCCAGCCTGCAAACTATAACACATACCATATAGAATAGGGATATCCCAAAAAGGTCTATCTCTGTTTCAAAAAAGGTATAACCGCTCGCCCGCTTTGTGCAAAATGCGCTTATTTGCCGTTAATGTTTAGCAATATTGACCTGTTTATATCGATATTTCTTATCAAGAGTACTAAAATCCCGCCCACATTATTCCATAACGCCGTTGTTTTCAATACACATACTATCGATTTTTTGTCTTATTTTATAACATTTTTGCTATTATACTTGTTTGCTGCGCGAAGCACAGCGGAAGCTCGAATACCGCTCCCGTTTCAGTGATAGATCAGCGCCGCGGCACCCCACAGCAGCGCCAGCATCATCACATTTACTATGGTGAATACCGCCATATATTTTCCGGTTTTCGCGCCTTTGCAGGCAGCGTACTGCTTATAGGAGATCAGGCTTGCCATCGAAGCAATCAGCGTCCCCAGCCCGCCAAGGTTTACCCCCAGCAGCAGTGACGGGTAATCGGCAGTAAAGCCGGAAAGCAGCATTGCCGCGGGTACATTGCTGATGATCTGACTAAGCAGAATCCCCATCGTCATTTCCCGCCCGTCCACCAAGCCGGAAAGCAATTCACTCACCGCGGGCAGTGCCTTCATATTTCCCACAAAAATAAAGAAACACAAGAAGGTCAGCAGCAGGCTGTAATCCACCTTCCGCAGCAGCGTACGGTCGGTCAGCAGCGCCGTCAGCACCGCAAGCCCCAGTGCGATTCCGTAGTGCAGCAGCCGCAGCACCGCGAAGAGACACACAAGAAACAGCGCGCTCCACAGCAGCAGTCCCCGCCCGTTGGGACGGTTCAGGTGAATGTCTGCTGCGCCCAGCGGCTGATTGGGCAGGCACAGCACCGCCGCCCCCAGCAATATCAGGGAAAGACCTGCCACGGGTGCCATCACGCGCAGGAATTCCCCCAATCCCATGCCGGAAAGAGAATAGAGATACAGATTTTGCGGGTTGCCCAGCGGCGTCATGGCGCTGCCCAGGTTTGCCGCTACCGTCTGCAGTACTATGATGGGAATGGTCAGTGCTTCTGCGCCGGTACCGGCAGTCAGCATCAGCGTCAGCGGCACAAAAGTGATCAATACCACATCATTGGTCAGCAGCATCGCCGCAAAAAAGCATATTCCCACCAGCACCGCCGCCAGCCGTCGGGTATCCCTTACCCGCCGCAGCAGCGCCGCCGTTATCGCATCAAATAAACCGGCTTGTCCCAGCGCCGCCACCACCAGCATCAACGCTGCCAGCAGTGCCAGCACCCGCCAGTCGATATACCCGATATACGCTGCCGTGGGCTTTACCCAAAAAGCGGAAACAACCGCCAGTACCAGCGATGCCGCCAATACGGGATCTTTTTTCAGTTTTATCAAAAGCTGCTTCATTTTACTTTCCCAGTCTGCCCTTCGGCGCCGTCAGCGCCCAGCTTTCCGCTATCAGCGGCAGGATCTCCTCGTCGCTCATGCTTCCGTCCAGTATAATGCTGATCCAGTGCCGCTTGTTCATGTGGTAGCCCCGCACCACCGCCGGATAGGTGCGCCGCCAGTGCTCGCCCCACATCGGCTCCGCCTTGACATTCACCCATATCCTGCCCTCCCGCTCAAAGATGAGCGCGAAGCTGCGCCGGCTGCCGCAGTGCCGCATTACCGTCCAGTTCGGATCGTCAAAGGGGTAGTCCTCGTAGCAGCCGCCCAGCGCCATACACGCCGCCACCGCGTCCTCTCTTGTTTTCATCAGAATACCCCCTTGCTGCGTTCTTTCCGGCTCCATTATAGTCCTCCGCCCACCGCGCCGTCAATTCTCTTTCTGCTGCTCACTCTCATCAGCGGGGCAGATACGCCCGCAGGTCGTTCCGGCTGTGCCGGACCCGGCGGCGTCCCGCCGCCGAAGCCGCCGAAGGCGGCTTGCCCTGCGGGCATCCTGCCCCTCCCCAGCCCCGCGAAAGGCACAGAAGGGGGGCAGCCTACGGCTGCCCCCTATGTATAATGTATAAC
>JBNMIL010000018.1:0-20427 GCA_050873265.1 Angelakisella sp.
GATGAGATCACCGGCAGTATGACGATAGAAAACGACAACGCGCGCATCACCGAGCTGAACATTGTAAAATATGACGGCAGCAAGCTGAGCTGCGGTCAGTTCCAGACCATTCGCATCGGCGCGGGCAATAACGGCGTCACGATGCTGGACCTGCTGAATGAGGGCTATGCCTTTGCCGTGGGCGAGCAGCCGGCGGCAACAAGAGGAAGTACCGTATACACGGCGGAAAAGGGCGCTTATCTGCACATTATGCAGTGCAGCCGGCACGGCAGCTGGCAGGACGGCTACTGCGGCTGCTGCGGTTACCTGTGCCCGCACGAGAGCGTGACCGGAACCGGCTGCGAGGTCTGCCACAAGGGCGCCGCTGCCGGTGTTTCCCCCGATGGATATGTCAACGAAGCCTATTTCATCGATATCAGCCGCGCGGTAAAGTATGCCGAGTCTCTGAACAGGGAGAAAGCCACGGTGCGGCTGTATGTCGATAGCGAGAATGTTAAGATTACCTCCACCGGCAAGTGGGTGCTGAACATGGACGCGGGCAGCCTGCCGGATAGTGTGCTGACGGTCGACGGCGGCAGACTGGTCATTCGGGTGGATTATAATCTGAATGCCCGCCTTGGCGCTGTCACGGTGAAAAACGGCGGCAGCTTTACCAATGAAAAGAGCGTACTGTATAACCCAAAGCTGTATATCAACTCCCTGACGGCGGAGGAGGGTGCCAATGTCGAGATGTTCTTCGGCACCTTTGGTACCATAACAAATAAGGGCGGCAGCGCGGTAGAGCTGCTGGGACCCGGACTTGCCTATGTAGATGCGGCGAACGGAAACATGGTGGACGGCTACGCCGCCGCGGAGCTGCACAATGTCCGCATCGTGGAGCACCACCATTCCATCGGCAGCGGCGAGACCCGCTGCGCCTGCGGCTATACCTGCGATCATTCCGCCGGTTATTTGAACGGCGTCTGCAAGGGCTGCGGCACCCGCTGTCCGCACCCGGTCGGGGAGATCTCCGGCAATAAGTGCGAGGCTTGCGATGCCGACCTGCTGGCGACGCTGACCGTTGACGGCGCCACCGCCTATTTCTCCGATCTTGACTATCTGTTCACCAGCGTACCGGACGGCAAGGAAGCGGCGATCACGCTGCTGCAGGACGCGGAGATGTTCGCCGTGAATATCTACCCCAATTTGTATAACGGGCAGTTCGGCAAAAAGATGTTCGGCGCCGTCTATCTTAGCGCCCGCAGCCGTGTTACGCTGGATATGGCGGGTCATTCCATCAATACCGGCGGTTCCTGCTTCAGTATCAGCAACGATAACGCAACCGACGGGCAAACCGTACTGATCCTCACCGGCGAGGGCAGCTTCCTCAGCAATGCCGGCAGTATAGCTATCGACATCCGCGCGAACGGCAGGCTGGAGACGAGCGGCTGGAGCGGCAGAATTGAGTTCCTGGCGATCAATGGCGGCACGGCAAGGCTGGATAGCGGCACGCTGGGCACCTTCGGCATTGATCTGGGAGAGCTTGCGATCGGCTCCGTACTGGCAGAGGGACTTGTGTTCCAAAAGGACGACGGCAGCTATGTAAAGCGGAATGAAACGCTGCGCGGCTACAGCAGGATCGCCGGCGACCTCACGATCGTCCCCTGCGGGCATACCGGCACGCCGGAGGATTTCACCGAGGAAAATTGTCCTTTCTGCGGTGCGGCGCTGGCGGCGCTGGTGACCAAGACACAGCCCGCCACGGGCAAGACCGAGGTCACAGGCTGCGCCACCCTTCAGGAAGCCATCACCAAGGCACAGGGCGGCACCGTAAAGCTGCTGAAGAACGCCGGTGATGTCACCGTTTCCAATAAGACCTTCTACCTTGACCTGAACGGCAAAAATATCAGCAGCCTTACCGTCACCGGCAGCAAGAACCCGCTGCTGATGGATACCGCCGGGACCGGCGGCGTTATCGGTACGCTGACCTATACGGGCGGCATGCTCATTCAACTTCCGGCAAAGGGCTATAGCCTGAAGAACGGGAACGGCTGGCTGAGTGCCGAGGCGCTGTTCGGCACCGGCGCTGACAATGTTTCCGTAGCGGCGACGAATATTACGGCGGAGCTGGTTCAGCCGCCTGCCGCCGTCACCTACGGCGATAACGAGCAGTTCGCGGTCAATGCGGCGCCGGCAGGCACTGCCTTTACCTACCAGTGGTATGCCGTTACCGATAGCGGCTGCGAAAAGCTGGAGGGCGCGACCGCCGCGACCTATGCGGTCTCCGCCCTGGATGTCGGCACCCATAAGCTCCTTTGCGCCGTTACCGCGCAGGACGGTGCGACAGTGCTTACCGATGTCGGCTCCGTAACGGTGGAGAAAGCCGATAGCTCCATGGGCTCCGCTGTTATCAAGGGGTTCAGCTCCACCTACAACGGCAGTGCGAAAAACCTTGTTTATGTGTTTGATATCGGCGCTGTCACGGGCGGTACGGTGGTTTACAGTCTCACCGGTAAGGAGGGTCCCTACACCCCCGGTATCCCCCGGCAGACCGAACCGGGCGAATATACCGTTTGGTACAAGGTGCAGGGCGATAAGAACCACAATGATACCGAGCCCCAAAGCGTCATAGGGACGATTTCTCCCATCAAGATCGGCGCTGTATCTGCGGATTCGCTTTCCAAGGCCTACGATGGCTCTGCCGAGATCGACCCGCAGCGGCTGGTGCTGAAATTCTACGATGACTTTTATGACCCCATAACGCTTCCAGAGAGCGCCTACACCATCACCAGGGCGTATTTCACCGATGATAACGGCGAGGAATCGTCGGACGCCGCCGAGCGCAAGGGGATCATGTATATCGTAGAATTCCTGGACGATCACTATGCGCCGATGCGCCCGATAGATGATGACGGTCGGGTGGGAATGTACGGTGTCGCCTCCCTCAGCATGGGCACATCGTTCAGCATCGATCCGGCGCCTGCCCCCACGGCGGCTGCCGGTACGCTGACCATCGTCAACAAGCTGAAGTATAACTATACCGTCGATCTGGAAGCGCTGCTGCCGGAGCTGAGCGGGGACTGCCGGTATGGTTCCATCACCTACGGCAAGCCCACAACGGATCTGGGCGTTGGCGGCTATATCACATGGGTGAACAGCAAGACCGGCGAGCTGACGCTGGAGGTCCATGAAAGAAACAGCATCGAGACAGGCGTTTTCGGCACCATCACCGTCACGGTGACGACGCAGAACTACGAGGCTATCACCCTGACCGTTCAGGTCAGCGCGGAAAATAAGATCTTCCCCGAGGTGAAGGAGGTCGCAGCGACCGATATCACCTACGGGCAGAAGCTGAGCGAATCGACCCTCACCGGTACGGTGCAGGAGCCTGCGGCTTCGGGCGATGCGGTACTCATCGAGGGTATCTTCCGCTGGGATTCGCCGGATAGCCTTCTCACGGCGGGCGAGCATCGGTGCGCCTACACCTTTATTCCAAACGATCTGGAGAAATACACGATCCAGAAGGGCGAGGTGACGGTAACGGTGCTGCAGAAAGCCACCGCCGGCACGCCGGAGTTCTCCCTCATCACCGAAAAGGGCAAAACGCTGGCAGATGCGGGTCTGACCGCGACCGGCAGCACCCTGAACCCTGCGGAGGGCACGCTGGAATGGGTGGACGAAGCGGGCAACCCCCTGCCCGGTATCACCACGGTAGCGGCAAACAGGAGCTACCGCTGGCGCTTTACCCCCGCCGATACCAACTACGCGCCGCGGACCGGCACGGTGGAGCTGTACCATGTGGAGGGCGGCGAAGTGACTGTCCGTGTGCCGCAGACCGAAAGTGACGGCGCGGTAAGCAACCCCGGTACCGGCGCGGCAGCCCCGCAGGGCAGCCTTGCCTGCGGCATGGCGGTACTGGCAATAGCGGGTGTTTCCACCGTTGGTGTCAAGCTGAAAAAGCGTGACGAGCAATAAACGATAAATTTGCACCCTGTCGGGGCGGAGTTCTCTCCGCCCCGATATTTCTTTCGGCTTTTTTCCGGCAGGGTCGATTTTTCCTCCGCGGCGTGCTATAATTAAAATAAAGCATCGGAAAGGAGAAACCCTCATGTCTACCGGCATTTTTGATATCATCGGGCCCAATATGATAGGACCCTCCAGCTCCCACACGGCTGGGGCGCTGCGCATCGCCTACCTTGCGGGGCGGCTCATTCACGGCGGTGCCAAACGGGTGGAATTTACCCTGTACGGCTCCTTTGCCCACACCTATCGGGGGCACGGCACCGATAGGGCGCTGCTGGCAGGGGTCATGGGCTTTGCCCCCGATGACCGCCGCATCAAAAATTCCTTCGAGATCGCGGAGGAACGCGGCTTGCAGTATAAATTCCATATCGATACTCTTACCGAGGTGGCGCACCCCAATACCGTCGGTATTCTGCTGGCGGGCGCCGATGGTCACGAGGTGCATGTGACCGGTGTTTCGGTGGGGGGCGGCAGCGTGCGGCTTCGGGAGCTGGACGGAGTGGAGATCGACCTTTCCGGCGAATACGATACCATTGTGGTAAAGCAGTATGATAAGCCCGGCGTGGTGGCGTTCATCACCAAGACCTTAAGCGAAAGCGGCGTCAATATCGCCTTTATGCGGCTTTACCGTGAAAACCGCGGCAAGCTCGCCTATACCATCGTGGAAGCCGACCAGCCCATTCACCGCGAAACGGTGCGGACGATCTTTGAGCACCCCGATATCGTCGCGGCAAGACGCATCACCCCAAGGGAGGAGACCGACCGATGAAAACCAATACCACCACCGCCGCAAAGCTCTTAGCCGCCGTGCGGCAGGAAAACCTTACCCTGCCGCAGGTGATGCTGCGGCGGGAGCAGGAACAAAATGAGACCCCGCCGGAGACGGTGTATGAAAAGCTGGGCGCCGCCTATGCCATCATGCGGCAGGCGGTGGAGGATAGTCTGAAAGAGCCGCACCGGACGATGGGCGGACTCATCGGCGGCGAAGCCATCAAGCTGCGGGAATACCGGCGGCAGGGCAAAAACCTCTGCGGCGAGACGGTCTCCCGCGCCATCTGCTACGCCATGGGCGTTTTAGAGGTCAGCGCCTCGATGGGGCTCATCGTGGCGGCGCCGACGGCAGGCGCTTCCGGCGTGCTGCCGGGGGTACTGCTTGCCCTGCAGCAGCAGTATGACCTGCCGGAGCGGGAGATGCTGGACGCCCTGCTGGTGGCTTCCGCCATCGGCGTGGTGGTGGCGGAAAACGCCGGAATCAGCGGGGCGGCAGGCGGCTGTCAGGCGGAGGTAGGCACCGCCAGTGCCATGGCGGCGGGCGCCGCCGTTTATCTGCGGGGCGGCACCCCGGAGCAATGCTTTGCCGCCGCGGGACTGGCAATCCAAAATATGCTGGGGCTGGTGTGCGACCCCATCGCCGGCTTGGTGGAGGCGCCCTGTCAGGCACGCAACGCCGCGGGAGCCTCCAATGCGCTTGTTTCCGCCGAGCTGGTGCTGGCGGGCGTGCCGGAGCTGATCCCCTTTGACGAGGTGGTGGAGGCGATGCGGCAGGTGGGCAGCGCCCTGCCGGAAAGTCTGCGGGAGACCGCATTGGGCGGCATAGCCGCGACGCCCACTGCCGGAAAGCTGGCGCAAAAGACCGGCTGCGGCAGCTGCCACGGCTGCTGCTGAAAACAGCCGGAACGCCGGATATTCCGGAAGAAGGGCAGAGAGCCGCTGCGCGCTTTGCCAAAACGAAAATAAATGCGTGCGACCGGAGAACAATTCGTAAACGGTTTGTAAATTCTGCGCCGCCGTTCTTGCAGTTTTTATCCGGTTCGGCTATGATATACTACAGTTACAAAAATGAACCGGAAAGGGGAGCAGAATATGCGGGATTGGTTTCGCCGGCTGATGATGGGGCGCTACGGAGTAGACCAGCTGACCTGGGTGCTGCTGGTGCTGTCGCTCATTCTTTCGCTGTGCGGCGGCATTTTCCGCTCCAATGTGCTGCGTATTCTGTGTTGGGCAGTGCTGATTGTGTGCTATCTGCGCATCTTTTCCCGCAATATTTACGCCCGCCAACAGGAAAACCAGAAGCTCCTGCAATTCTGGTGGAAGCTGAAAAATGGCAAGGCGAACCGCCCCACCCGTGAGCAGCGCAAAAACTACAAGGTATTCAGCTGCCCCACCTGCAAGCAGAAGCTGCGGGTACCGCGCGGCAAAGGCAAGATCAGCATCAGCTGCCCCAAATGCGGGACGAGCTTCATCAAGAAAACTTAAAAGAAAAGGGTCTCTGCGGGGGCTCTTTTTTTGTGCCCCTCACGGGCGCGGGCAGGCGCACGGGTACGCGCACGGAAGAATAAAATTCTGTTTTCAAGGTGCGGTTGGGGAAGCCCTCATTTTTCGATGGGGCTTTGGTTGGCGGCTGACCCTCGGTTTCTTGTCGGGGGCTTGCCGATGATTTGGATTATTTACCGGTAAAGAGAAGTCCTCTCACTAATACGGACGAAAACGGGAAAATTTGCAGTAAAAGTGTTGAATTCGCACAAAGTTTCACAGAAAGTTTACGGGTTTGGAGATTTATGGGAGGTTTTGGCGCAAATAGCCCCCTCGCCCTTTAGGGGAGGGGGTTGGGGGTGGGGTACGGACTGGCGGTAAATATAAACGAAAAATAGCAGCAAAGACTTGCGGCATAGGGGGCGGCTGACTCAAAAGTATTAGCCTACCCGCACCATAGTTCCCCTCCTTTGAGGAGGGGAGAGGGGAGGTGGTTCGCCCTTCGCGCTCCAGCGCGCGGGCGATAAAAATGCCGCCGCAGGCTACCTTTGGAGCGCATCTGCGCGCAGTACGGATTTGTTTTTCTGCGATAGCAGAAAAACAACATTCGTATCCAGCGCAGCCAAGCGACGCGGGTCTTTAGGGCAGCAGCCCTAAAACGCTTTTGGGTACTTTTGGCGGGTCAAAAGTACCACCCCGCCGGTAGGCGGAGATACAGACCAAGCTTTAATCAAAACTTTGTGACGCCGTCAGGCGACATGGGACTAAGTCATAGAACGGGTCGCGGTGCGCGGGTGCGGGAGACGGTTTTGCCGAGGAAAGCCAAAAGAAAAGAGCCGCCCCGCTGGACAGCTCTTTTGATGATCGGAAATTTGCGGTTACAGCCCCAGCCAGCGCTCCACCGAGGAACGGATCTCGCCGTAGGCGGTCTGTGCCGCGGCGCGGTCGGCGGCACGCAGGGAGTAGTAGAACTTGAGCTTCGGTTCGGTGCCGCTGGGACGGGCAACGAGGCTGCCCTCCTTGCCAAAGCGGAACTCCATGACATTGGAGGCGGGAAGTCCGGTGGGGGTCTCTCCCTTGCCGTCCTCACAGCGCACACCGGCTTCATAATCGGTGTGACCGGTAACGGCACGGCCGGCGATGACAAAGGGCAGCTCGGTGCGCAGCTTCTGCATCAGCGCCGCCATTTTCTCCATGCCGTCGCTGCCGGGGAAGGTGTAGCTATCCACCTTGTTGAAGTAGTAGCCGTACTGCGCGTACAGGTCGTCCAGCGCCTCGCCCAGATTTTTGCCCTGCCCCTTGTACCATGCCGCCATCTCACAGATGAGCATGGAAGCCACCACGGCGTCCTTATCCCGAACATAGCCGCCGGAAAGGTAGCCGTAGCTTTCCTCAAAGCCGAAGAGGAAGCGCTCGGGGTGCCCCTCGGCTTCCAGATGGGCGATCTGCTCGCCGATGTACTTAAAGCCGGTAAGCACCTGCCGCATCTCCACGCCGTAGTGGGCGGCGACGGCGTCGCTCATGGTGGTGGAAACGATGCTGCGCACCGCCACGGGGTTTTCCGGCATCTTGTGAAGCTCCAGACGGGTGCGGCAGATATAATCCAGCAGCAGCACGCCCATCTCGTTGCCGGAGATGAGGCGCGGCGCGCCGTTCTGCAGAACGGCGGTGCCGACACGGTCACTGTCGGGATCGGTGGCAAGCAGCAGATCGGCGCCCAGCTTTTCGCAGAGGTTCAGCCCCAGCTGCATGGCTTCCAGAATTTCGGGATTGGGGTAGGGGCAGGTGGGAAAGTCGCCGTTCGGCTGCTCCTGCTCCGGCACCACGGTGATATCGGTGTGACCCATGCGCCCCAGAACGGTAAGCACCGGCACCAGACCGGAGCCGTTGAGGGGGGTGTAGACCAGCCGCAGACCGGCGGTCTTGCCCAGCTGCGGACGGAGCGCCTGTGCCATCACCGCGGCGTAGTACCGCTCGATGAGGGCATCATCAATGTATTCGATGGTGCCGGCGGCAAGCGCTTCCTCAAAATCCACCAGCTTGACATCACGGAAGAGATCGGTCTTTTCGATTTCAGCGGAGACGGCGGCTGCCACGTCGCCAGAGATCTGCGCACCATCGGCGGCGTAAGCCTTGTAGCCGTTGTAGCGTGCAGGGTTATGGCTGGCGGTGATCATGACGCCGCCCTCACAGTGACGGTCCAGCACCGCGAAGGAAAGAGCGGGGGTGGGCATCAGGTGGGGATAAAGATGGACCTTGACGCCGTTGGCTGCAAGCACCCGTGCCGTTTCCCGCGCGAAAACATCGCTTTTGTGGCGGCTGTCGTAGGAGATGGCGGCGCTGGGGGCTTCATTTTGTGTCAGCAGGTAGGCGGCAAAGCCTTGTGTTGCCTGCCGGACGGTATAGATATTCATGCGGTTGGTGCCGGCGCCCAGCTCGCCGCGCAGCCCGCCGGTGCCGAATTCCAACGAGCGGTAAAAACGCTCGTGCACCTCTTTTTCCTCATTGCGGATCGAGAGCAGCTCGGCGGAAAGCTCGGGGTCGGCGACCTCCTCCAGCCAGCGGCGCAGCTCGGTCTGTTCCTTACTCATATACATCGCTCCTTTCGGATACTTTTCTGTCTCCATAATAGTCAAAATGGGGCGGGCTGTCAATCCGGAAAAAGGGGCGAAGCCTTGCGGCGGCGGGGTCGGCGTGGTATGATGAGGGCAGAAAACAAACCAAAGCCCAAAGGAGAGACAGCATGAAAAAATATATCCATTCCATAGTGATGCTTGCGGTATTCGAGACCATTGCCGTGGTGCTGTGGCTGACGAAGGACGATATATTCTATCTGTTCAACTTCAGCTATATCGGCATTTCGCTTGCCTTGGGATTATTTCTGTTCCGCCAAAAATATGAGCACGCGCGGCGGATAACGCAGCTTTTGGTCGGCTGCTATATGCTGATCTATCTGGGGCTGATCTGCGGCGAGAATATGCAGATAGAGGGCTTTTGGTACTATCTGTTCACCGGCGTGTTTGAGGCGGCGACCATTCATTACGCCGTCGCCAAAATTTTTGGCCCGCTGCTTTTCGGCAGGGGGTGGTGCGGCTATGCCTGCTGGACGGCGATGGTGCTGGACTTTTTGCCGTACAAGATCCCTGCGGCGCCGCGGAAAAAGCTGGGCTGGCTGCGGTATATCACCTTTGCGGCATCGCTTATCTTTGTGCTGGCGCTGTTCCTTGCCAAGGTGGGGAACATCGAAAGGATCATGTTTTGGGCGTTCATCGTGGGGAATGTGCTGTACTATGCCGCCGGTATCGCGCTGGCGTTTGCCTTTCAGGATAACCGTGCCTTCTGCAAATATCTGTGCCCCATTACGGCGTTTTTAAAGCCGATGAGCTACTTTTCGCTGGTTCGGGTAAAGTGCGATAAGGAGAAATGTATCTCCTGCGGCAAGTGTAAGAGGGTATGCCCCATGAATGTGGATATGACGGATAATTCGCGGAAACGAGAGAACGGCACCGAGTGTATCCTGTGCATGGAGTGTGTGAAAAGCTGCCCGAAGAAGGCGCTGTAAGGGGCGGGGAGCGCCCTGTCCCTTGAAAAAGCATTTTAGAAGCGAGAACGACAAATTTTGGCACAAAACGCAAACAAATGTTTGCAAATAGCGAGCCGGTATGATATACTGTTGGCAGAAAGCTGGAAAAGGAGGGGGAAGCCATGTTCTGCTCGGTGCAGTCTATGGGACTTAGCGGGATCGAGAGCTATCCGGTGACGGTGGAGGTGGACTGCCGCCGCGGGCTGCCGCGCTTTGACATTGTGGGGCTGCCGGATACCGCGGTAAAGGAAAGCCGGGAGCGGGTACACAGCGCCATCGGCAATTTGGGATACCAGTTCCCCGCGGGGGTGCTGGTGGTCAACCTGGCGCCTGCCGATACCAAAAAGAGCGGACCGCTGTACGACCTGCCCATACTGCTGGGCATTTTGGCGGCGGGCTGCGGGCTGGATCTGCCGCTGGCGGGCAGTGCCTTTGTGGGAGAGATCTCGCTGGACGGGCGGCTGCGCCCGGTGAACGGCGTGCTTTCGATGGTCTCGGAGGCAGCGCGGCAGGGCTATTCCCGCATTTATATTCCCTACGATAACGCCGCCGAGGGCAGCGTGGCGCAGGGGATAGAGGTATATCCCGTGCGGACGGTGCGGGAGCTGGTGGATGCCCTGACCGGCGGCAAGCCGCTGCCCCCTGCCGAGGCGATCCCGTTCCGGGAGCTGCCCCAGCCGCCCCTGCCGGATTTCAGCGAGGTGAAGGGGCAGGAAAACGCGAAGCGCGCCTTAGAGATCGCGGCGGCGGGCGGGCACAATGTGCTGCTCATCGGTCCGCCCGGCACCGGCAAGAGTATGCTGGCAAAGCGACTGCCCTCCATTCTGCCCGCGATGAGCTTTGAGGAGGCGGTGGAGACGACCAAGATCCACTCGGCGGCGGGCTTTCTGCCGGCGGGGGTGCCGCTGCTGAAGAACCGTGTATTCCGCGCGCCGCACCACTCCATTTCGATGGTGGGGCTGACCGGCGGCGGGAGCTATCCCCGCCCGGGGGAGATCTCGCTGGCACACAACGGGGTGCTGTTTTTAGATGAGCTGCCGCAGTTTGACCGCCCTGCGATGGAGGCGCTGCGCCAGCCGCTGGAGGACGGAGTTATTACCATCAGCCGCGCGGGCGGACGGGCGACCTACCCCAGCAGCTTTATGCTCATCGGGGCGATGAACCCCTGCCCCTGCGGGTACTACGGGCACCCCACCCGTGCCTGCACCTGCTCCTTGACCAAGGTGAGCCTGTACCTGAACCGGATCAGCGGTCCGCTGCTGGACCGCATGGACCTGCAGGTGGAGGTGCCGCCGGTGGAGTATGAGCGCATGGCGGACAGCCGACCGGCGGAGAGCTCCGCCGAGATAAAGAAGCGGGTGGAGGCGGCACGGCTGGTGCAGCAGCGGCGCTACGCCGGCACCGGTGTGAGCTGCAATGCCCGCCTGACCCCTGCCCTGCTGAAGAAATACTGCGTGCTGACCCCCGAAGCCGACCGTCTGCTGGCTGCTGCCTATGAGCGAATGGGGCTTTCCGGCAGGAGCTATGACCGAATGCTGCGGGTGGCGCGCACCATTGCCGACCTTTCGGGGAGCGATAGGATCGGCGCCGACCATGTGGCGGAGGCGATCCAGTTCCGCAACCTTGACCGCAAATACTGGCAGGTCTCCGCCAAGGAGCTGTAAGGATAGACGGAAATATAGAAACGGAGTACAAGGGAGAGCCGCCCGCAGGGCGCCCCGCCGCAGGCGGGGCTGTCAGGGGGCGGTCGCAGACCGCCCCACTGACAAAACTGTCCGCAGGACAGTTTGCCCTGCGGGCGTACCTGCGCCATGCAGAAACTCCAAGGGGAGAAATGCGGCTTGCATTTACGACGGCGGCATGGTAGAATGTCCGTAGAAGAAGTACAACTGTACGCATGGAGGAAAACGCATGGTCAATTTGCAGCAGCCGTCCCATCGGGAGGGTTCCCGTCTTTTACTGGTGGACAGTTCCGTTCTGCCGGAGGTTTTCCTGCGGGTGGTAGAGGCGAAGCGTATGCTGGCGGTCGGGCAGGTGCGCAGCCTTTCGGAGGCGGCAAAGGCTGCAGGTATTTCCCGCAGCGCGCTGTATAAGTACAAGGACTGCGTTTTTGTACACAATGAGGCGCTGGACGATAAGGTCATCACCCTTTCCGCCCGGCTGGAGGACCGCCCCGGTGTGCTTTCCGGACTGCTGAACAGCCTTTCGGAGCAGCAGGGGAATATCCTGACCGTTAACCAGAACATACCGGTGGACGGGGTGGCGGCGGTCTCGGTCTCGGCACGGCTGCCCCTGCCGATGGATATAGAGCAGCTGCGCCGCAACCTGCTGACCCTTTCCGGCGTAACGCAGGTCGATATCCTTTCCACCCGCTGAAATATTAGTGATACTGCCCCGTGGGAGAGAGCGTCTCCTGCGGGGGTTCTTTTTTCTCCCCTTTGCAGCGGGTGAAAAGGGGAAGTGACGCCCGCAGGGCGCCCCGCGCAGGCGGGGCTGGGGGGCGGTCGCAGACCGCCCCCTAAAACCGTCCGAAGGACGGTTTGCCCTGAGGGCGTATTCCGCCGTTTCTGCGGGGTTCAATCGCCGCTGTCAAACGCCGTCTCATACTTTGGAATGATTTACTTTTGCTGCCGATGTGGTACAATTTTATCAGGTGTGGAAGTCTGTTCCGCGGCTTCCCGCATACTGATGTGCAAAGCGGCAAATCACTGAAATCTGGAGGAGATCACATGATGAAGCGAGCATTGAGCGTTTTGCTGGCACTGATGATGTGCCTGACCATGCTGCCCGTGGAGGCGCTGGCAGAGGTACTGATCCCGGTGGTGCCGGCAACGGAAAAGGAAACGCCCGCCGAGCCGGAAACGACCGCCAAGACGGTCGGGGGGTGCAGGCGCTGATCGACGCGCTGCCGGCAGTGGAAGCACTGACGGCGGAGGACTACGAGACAGTGCTGACGGCTTACGAGGCGTACGAAGCGCTTTCCGAGGAGGAGCAGGCGCAGGTGACCGGCGCCGAGTGCTTTGAGGAGCTGTTCGGCTGGTTTAACAGCCAGACGGCGACGCAGGAGGGGCTGACGGGCAATACCACCCAGCAGTCCACCTCGGTGGTGAAGATCACGCCCAAGGGCAGCGCGGTGAGCTACTACTATGACACGGTAGATGCCGCGCTGAGCGACCACTATGATAACCTGTACCTTTCGGGAGAGAAGTGCGAGATCACCCTGCTGAAAGATGCCGCGCTGGAGGGCACGGCGGGTCAGAGCACGATCCCGCTGCGGGGCAAGTACACGCTGGATCTGGCGGGCTTTACCCTGACGACCGCCAAGGCGATCCATCTTGAGGTAGGAGAGACGAATATTACCATTAAGGGCGGCACGGTGACGACAACTGCGACCGATTCCTTCTATCTCATTCACCAGAACGCCCGCAATGAGCTTCACCTGGAGAATGTGACGCTGGTGGGCCCCGTAAAGGACGGCAAGCGCGGCGCAGCGCTTTCCTGCCAGTATTACACCTACATCAAGGCTTCCAACCTCATCGGCGGTCTGGTTGCCAATGTGAATTACTGCACCATTTACGCGGGCAGCACCATTACCACCGGTGCGGACGCGGCGAATGGTATTGCCGCGAATGATTACAGCGTTTTTGAGGAGAACAACCAGCTTTACAGCAACATTGGCGAATTGCTGAGCGGCGGCAAAGCCTTTGCCGTAGATGGCAAGGTCATCAATGCCGCGGCAGCGGTAAAGAAAACGAAAGTCCCCGTGATCTCGGATACGGCGCTGACCGAGGGCTTTGCGCTGACCGAAGATGTCACCATGGTGACGCACGAGAAGCACGAGTATGACACCACCGGTAATTGCCCCTGCGGTGAGACCTGCACCCACGGCACCGTGGATATGGCGACCGGCAAGTGCGCCGACTGCCAGAAGCGGATCTATGAGGCGAAGATAGGGGATCAGGGCTACGGAATGCTGGTAGAAGCGCTTGCGGCGGCATCGACCATGAGCGATGCCACCGTGGTGCTGCTTGGCAATCTCAGCTTCAGTGGAACCGAGATCGCCGTGAATAACGGCACCTTTACGCTGGATCTGAACAATAATTGTATATCGCTGCAGCCGGATGGCAAAAAGCTGTATATCAATGAGGAAACCAATGTTACCATTGAGGGCGGCTCCAACAACAGAGGAACGATCCGTGCCGCGGTAGAGGTCTACGGTACCCTGACCGTAAAAAGCGGAAGCATTTCCGGAAGCTTGACCATCAAGGAGGGGGGCAACGCTCTCCTCTCCGGCGGTTATTTCAACAACCTTACCGTCCCCAGCGGCAAGATGTGCCGCGAGTATCTGGCGGAGGGCTATGCGTTCTACATCGGTACCAAGCTCACCCCCGGTACTGGCACTGCGCTGGCAGGCGTATCGGTCAACCCCCATACCAGCCACACTTATGATCCCGAGACCGGTAAGTGTGCCTGCGGCGAGCCTTGCCCGCACGAGACCTTCTACACCGATAACGACGGGCACACCGAGGGCACCTGCACCATCTGCGGCAAGCAGGCGGTCATTGCCAAGATGGGCACCGAGTATTACCGTGATGTGGCGGCGCTGAATGCCGCGATGAACGGCGTGACCGGCAACCCCACCGTCACCATTCTGTGCGATATTGACGGAAATCTGCTCATCAAGAAGAGTGAGCTGACACTGGATACCGATGGCTACAGGTTCAATAGTACAGTGGGGGTGACCGGCTCCACCGTTACTATTATCGGCGGTATTTTTAAGCAAAAGGTAACGCTTGGGAATTCCGTGGTAACGCTGGAGGGCAACGGCTTTGCCGGCGGCATGAACATCGTCGGCAGCAAGAAAACGACGATAATGAGCTGCACCATTTCCGGCAGCGCGGCGCTGCGCGGAGAGGTGACCATCACCGACACAACCTTTGACGGTGGTATTTCCGTTTCCGGCACCGTTACAATGGAGAATTCTGACTTTATATACAAGAAAGCCACTGTCACCATCAATAACGGCGGCGACCTGGTGGTAAAGGATAACTGCGACATTGACGAAGCGGTAATCATCAAGGCGGGCGGCAAGGCGCACTTTAACGGCAGCGGCAGCGTGACCGGGCTGGTGACCGTGCAGCCGGAGGGTGAGCTGACCGTGACCGAAACAGCCGGCGCCTTTAATGAGGTCTTTTTCGATACGAATAGCAAGGGCGTGCTTTCCGGCGGCATTTACGGCAATATCACCAGCCAGGGCGCGGTGCTGAACACCAAGCTGGCGGAGGGCTATGCCTACTTTGATGAACGCGGCGTTATCAGCGGCGACTATCAGAACGGCACCCCCGGCGTGGTGAAGATCGCCAGCAATGTGCGCGTGGCGGCGCACAGCCACAGCTTTAATGCCGAGGGCATCTGCGGCTGCGGCGCCAGCTGCCCGCACGAAAACTACTACACCGACAGCATGGGCGGACATACCGAGGGCGTCTGCACCCTGTGCGGCAAGCAGGCGATGTATGCCAAGGTAGTGACCAATGACGGCGATACCGTGAGCTACTATGCCACCCTGAGCGAGGCGGCAGCGGCTGCCGGCGAGCTGGGCGGCAGCGATATCACCGCCATCACGGTAGAGATGCTTGCTGACTGCAAGGAAGATGTGACCGTTGCCAAGGGCTGCTTTACCGTAAGCGGCGGCAGCGGCAGCCATAAATACACTCTGACCGGCGACCTGACCGAAAGCGGCACCGCCAAGATGGGCGTACTGAATATGACCGTAAACGGCAAGCTGACCATGCTGCGCGGCATTCTTGCCAATAACGTGATAAACGGCGAAGCGACACTGAGCGGCACCACTACCGTCCGGAGCGGCATATTCGCTGAACCCGTTACCGTGACCGGCGAGATCACCGTGGAGGGCGGTTTGTTCCAGAAGACGGTCGAGGTACAGGGCAGCGCCATTACGATCCGGGACGGCGACTTTGCCGAATTGATCCTCAGCGGTCTCGGCAGCTCGTTTAGCCGGATCTCCGGCGGACAGTTCGCCAAGATCACCAGCAACAGCCAGTTCAATCTGAGCGATGTTCTGGTGAAGGATAAGGCATATGCCAACCGCAATACTCTCCAAGTGACAGACGGTAGAAAGACCCTGCTGACCAATGTGACGGTCGTCGACCATACCGAGCACACCTTTGCGCTTGCCGACGGGCACTATGCCTGCGACTGCGGCGCCGTGGCGATCGCGCGGGTCGAGTGGGATACGCAAGTCCGTTATTACAGTGACCTTGATACCGTCATAGCAATCGCGGAACGCATGAAAGAAGGCACCATCACCGTGCTGGAGGATAACGGCCTCACCCCCGAATACCGGGGAGGGCTTGAGCTTACCAGCGGCACCTTTACGCTGGATCTGAACGGAAAGACCTTCAAAGAAGATATCTTCTTCATGGGGACTGCCAATGTAACGGTGAAGAGCTGCAACGCTTCCAGCAGCTTACTGACAGTGCACGGAGCGAATGCCAGCCTGACACTGGAAAGCGCCGATGGAGCGGAGGTCGCCGTTCTTGAGGGCAGCTTTACCGTACCGGTGGGCTGCAACCCGCAGGTTAAGCGGCTGGAAGCCTACAGCGCCAATATAAGCCTTGGCGGCGGCTACTATAAAATTATCCACAGTTGGGGCAGAACCCTTGCCGAGATCTTGGCGGAGGGCTGCGGCTACAAGCAGGGCAGCAGCTGGCTCACCGATCCTCCGGAAAAAGATGCAGCCATGGTTACGGTTACTCAGTACCCCATCAGCAAAGCGGAGACCGCCCTGAGCTTTGATGGGACGCTGGTTTACGGCACCGAATATGGCGATGAGCACTATGCCTACGCCAAGGTGACCGTTCCCACCGGCACCGCCCCTGAGACGGGCTATGAGTGGTACATCAAGGCGCTTTCCACCGGCGACCAGGGAAAAATGATCGGCAATGATACCGCAAGGTTTGCGATCCCGCAGGGGCTTGAAGTGGGCAAATACGAGATGTGGTACACCATCACCGTGGACGGCTACAGCGTCACCGCCCTTGCCGCCACCATCGAGGTGATCAAGGGCACGGACAGCGTAAAGACCGCGCCCACCGCCACCAACCCCATTTACACCGGCGACGCGCTGAAGCTGGTCACCGAGGGCAAGGGCCTCCATGGCGAGATGCGCTACAAGCTGGATAACGGTGAGTGGCAGGCGAATATCCCCACCGCGACCGAAGCGGGTGAATATAAGGTCTACTACAAGTCCATCGGCAATGCGAATTTTGAGGAAAGCGAGGAGGGGTGTGTCACCGCCTCCATCGCGCAGAGGGACATTACCGGCGCCGAGGTGACACTGGGTGCCCAGCTGACCTACAACACCAAGGAACAGGCGCAGGAGGTAGAAAGCGTTACGCTGGCGGACTATGGCAATGTGGAGACCTATATCGTCACCAACAATACCGCCACCGAGGTGGGCACGGACTATGAGCTGACGGTCACCGGCACCGGCAACTTTACCGGCAGTGTTAAGGTGAAGTTTACTGTCGATCCCGCGTGGATCATCATTGACGAGGTCACCATCGCGCCCAAGAGCTACGACGGCAGCGACGAAGCCACCGTTACCGGCGTGACCTTCATCGGCATTTACGAGGGCGATACCGTGGAGTATGAGGTCGTAAGCGCCAAGTACAACAGTGCCGATGCAGCGACAGCTACCAAGGTGATAGGCTATGTCCGACTGAAGGATACCGTGAAGAACTACAAGCTGATCGGGGAACGTTTTGAGGTCGACGCCGCCATCGGCAAAGCAGATGCCGAGGTAGTGACCGCCCCCACGGCGGAGGAGCTGACCTACAATACCGCCGCGCAGGCGCTTACCACCGCAGGCACCGCCGCGGGCGGCAGCATGCGGTATAAGCTGGGCGACGGCGAATGGCAGGAGACCATTCCCACCGCGACCAACGCCGGCACCTATACCGTGTGGTACAAGGCGGCGGGCGATGACAACCACAACGATACCGAACCGGAAAGCGTTACCGTCATCATTGCGCGGAAGCAGGTGACGAACCCTATTGTTACGGTGGCTTCCTGCACCTACAACGGCAAGGATCAGACCCCCGCGCTGACCGTGCGTGACCGGCAGACCGATGCGGTGATCCCCGCGGAGGAATATACCGTCACTTACCTCAATAACCGCGATGCGGGGCTGGCTAACATTTTGCTTTCCGATAACGAGGGCGGCAACTACATTGTGAGCTGCTTGACCTCCTTTGCGATCAATCAGGCAGCTGCGCCCACTGTGGAGCCGCTGCGCATGACCCAGAAGTACAGCGATACCGGTACCCATTCCATCAGCCGCGACTATGCCGCGCTGATGCCGCAGGACGCCTATGTCAAAAAGGATTTTGAGGGCGGCAGCTACACCGCCCCCGCAGGCGTTACCCTGGAGGGCTGGGGCGTTGATGTCGCCAGCGGCGAAGTGACCTATCAGGTGCGGGGCGCGACCGCCGAAATGGTCGGCGAGGAGATCACCCTGCCGGTCATCATCAAGTCCCGCAACTATAAGGACACCACAGCGGAGATCATCATTACCCTTGTGGATAAGGATACCCCCGCGGTCTCCGCTTCGGATCTGACCATGACCTACACCGGCAGCGCCGTGCCCATCGAGCTGCTTCGTGCTTCCGTGGCATTCGAGGGCAGCCCCGTCGCGGGCAGCTGGAGCTGGAAGAACGGCTCCCCCACCCATGTGATCGATAGCGGCAGCTATGCGGCGGTATTCACACCGGAGGATCAGACCAACTTTACCACTGCCGAATGCATGGTCAAGGTTACCGTGGAGCCGCGTGACATTTCCGACGCGGCGGTCATGCTGGGCAGCTGGCTGAGCTATAACGGCACCGAGCAGACCCAGAGGGTTTCCTATGTCATACTGGAGGGCTATGACGATGTGACCTACACCGTCAAGGATAACATCATAACCAACGCGGGCGAGGATTACGAGCTGACCGTGACCGGCACCGGCGACTTTACCGGCAGCGCCAAGCAGCGCTTTACCGTCAGACGCGCGCCGCTGACCATTACGGGCGTTACCATTGCCCCCAAGAGCTATGACGGCAGCCGCAGCGCCACCGTCACCGGTGTGACCTTCGATGGACTGTATAACGACGATACCGTGGATTACACGGTGGTTTCCGCCCTGTATGACAGCGCCGATGCCGATAAGGCAAGCAAAGTGACCGGCGAGATAGCGCTTGCGGAGAGCGTGATCAACTATAAGCTGGAGGACGGCAGCTTCTCGGCAGATGCCTCCATTGATGAGGCGGCTTCCGGGGTGACGACCGCCCCCGCGAAGCGAGAGGGGCTCATTTACACCGGCAAGGCGCAGGAGCTGATCACCGCGGGCAGCGCCAGCGGCGGCAGCATGCAGTATAAGCTGGGCGACGGCGCATGGCAGCAGACCGTTCCCACCGCGACCGACGCCGACACCTATACCGTGTGGTACAAAGTAGCGGGTGATAACAACCACTACGATACTGCGGAACAGTCCATCAGCGTTACCATCGGGCAGAAGGATATCTCCGACGCCAAGGTGACACTGGGCGACAGCCTGACCTACAACGGCAAGCAGCAGACCCAGACGGTCGCTTCCGTTACGCTGGCAGGCTATGAGAATGTGACCTATATCGTCAGCGACAACACAGCGACCGACGCGGGCGAGGACTATAAGTTGACCGTGACCGGAACCGGCAACTTTACCGGCAGAGTTAAGGCGGGCTTCTCCGTCGCGGCGGCGCAGCTTACCGGCGTCAGCGCCGCCCAGTACGGCAAGCTGACCTATAACGGGAAGGCGCAGAAGGCAGATGTCCGCACCACCGCCGCCGGTAAGGACGGACAGCCGGTACGCTTCTCCTACGCCACCGAAGAAAACGGCACCTACGGCGAAATGCCCGGCTTTACCGAGGCAGGCAGCTACACCGTCTACTACAAGGCGGAGCTGGAGAACCATGTGACCGTTATTGACCGCTTTACCGTGACCATTGACCCGCTCGATATTGAAAACGCGGTTATCACGCTGGGCGAGAACCCCGTCTACGACGGCAAGACCAAGACCGTGGAGATCCAGAGTGTCAAGGTAGACGACCTGCCCCTGACTGCGGCGGATTACACCATCGTCAGCGGCAGCACCGGCACCAATGCCGATGACTACACCCTGAAGATCACCGGCACCGGAAACTTCACCGGCAGCCGCGAGATTGGCTGGCGCATCGAAAAGGCGGATCAGACCCTGACTGCCCCCGCGGTGAACGGTGTTTACGGCGGGAAAGACCGCATCGCGCCGGAGGGCGCGGTGGGTGCTGTGACCTACCGTGTGACCGGCGGCAGTGATGTGATCTCGATCGACGAGACCGGCACCATCAGCTTCCTGCGCGGCGGCGATGCTACCGTTCTTGTAATGGCGGTGGGCGATGAGAACCACCATGCCGCCGAGCTGCCGGTTGCCGTCCATGTGGAAAAAGCAGTGCTGACCGTGACCGCCGCCGATAAGGACGCCTATGTCGGGTCCGCCGTTCCCGGTCTTGAGA
>JBNMIL010000019.1:0-20382 GCA_050873265.1 Angelakisella sp.
ACAGGCACCACCCAGCGCCCCGATACCCTGTGCGCCAAGCTGACGGAGGGCAGAGTGGGCGTTATGGTGGACGGCAGCCCCAATGTAATGATCGCGCCCTACCTCTTTACCGAGCATTTCCACACCCTCGATGATTATACCCAGCGTCCCTATTTTACGGCATTTGTGCGGCTGCTGCGACTGGCGGCGTTTTTCCTTACCGTGCTGCTGCCGGGCTATTATGTGGCAGTCGTTACCTTTCACCCGGAGCGTATCCCCCGCATGCTGCTGCCGGATTTTCTCGGCTCGGTCGCCGCGACGCCGCTTTCCGCCATGGAGGAGTCGCTGGTGCTGTTCCTGCTGTACGAGCTGCTGCGGGAGGCGGGGCTGCGCCTGCCGGACGCCATCGGGCATACCCTCAGCGTGGTGGGCGGCATCGTCATCGGCGACGCCATTGTAACCGCCGGACTGGTGGGGCTGCCCATGATCATCATTATTGCCCTGACCGCCGTGGGTGCCTTTGCGGTACCCAGCCTTTACGAGCCGGTCACGATCCTGCGCTTTCTCTTCATTTTCATCGGTGGGATACTGGGACTTTACGGTATGGTGCTGGGCTTTTTGCTGCTGGTGGTCAATCTCTGCTCGCTGCACACCCTCGGCACACCGCTCACCACGCCCATTGCGCCGTGGCAGCCCCGTGCCTTGCGGGATCTTTTCTGGCGGAGCGGCTGGCGGCGGCTGGGACAGCAAAACTACAACATTTCCTCCGCCCGCCAAGGGGAAAGGAGGCAAGGCAATGACCCGAACCCGTGATATCAGCGGCAGCGGACAGATTTTTTCTCTGCTTCTGCTTTCGCAGTGCTTTTGGCTGCTCTGTTATCGTCCACCCCTCGCCAATGGACTGCTGACTCTGGCTGCCTCGGCGGTCGCTTATGGGTCGGTATTTCTGCTCGCGGTCGGTTTTCGCCGCCGTGCTGTCACGGAAAAGTCCCTCTCCCCTTTCCTGTCCCTTTTCGGCACACTGCTTGCCGTCGGGTATTTCGCGGTCACGGCGTCCTCCCTTCTTTCCGCCGCCCGTGTCATTTTTGAGGGCGCCTTCTCTCCGCTTCTGCTGCTTTTGGTGCTGCTGGGGACGGTATTTGCCGCTGCCGCCGCGGGGCAGGAGGCGCTGGGTCGTGCCGCCTTTATCAGCCTGTTTCTGTTTTTGGTCGGGGTTCTGCTGCTTACACTTGGGGGACTGCAGCAGGGAACGGTGCTGAATCTCCGCCCGCCGGAGCGGGACATTGCCCGCCTTGGCAGCGAGATCCTGTATCTCCTCCCCCGTCAGGCGGAGCCGCTGCTGCTGTTTACCTTTCTGCCCCGCACCGACCGTCCCCGCAGTGCCGCGCTGCTGCTGTGGTCGCCGGCGGGCTGGCTGCTGAACGGCTTTTTGCTGCTGCTTTCGGCGCTGGTACTGGGGCACTTCGGCAGCCTGCAGCCCTATCCCCTCTACCTACTGGCGCAGTCCGCCGGACTTTCCGGCATGGTGCCGGTCTATTGCTTTTTGCTGCTCACCGCCGCGTTTTTCCGGCTTTCGGGGCTGGCGGCGGCAGCGCTGCGGCTGGGCGGCAGTCCTAACGCCCGCCAAAAGCCCTTGTTCTGGACAGCTATCATACTAAGTACCGCCGGTATTATCCTGCTGCATTACACCGGCTGGGCGGAAACTGCCGTCTACCCCGTTCTGGGCATTGCGGCGCTGGTGTGGCTTTTGCTGCTCCTGCTTCTCCCCACTAAGGCGCAGCCTGCGCAAAAAGGAGGTGCTGACCGATGAAACGATATCTTCCCCTGCTGTTTGCCGCCGCGCTTTGCCTTTTATCGGGCTGCGGCGGGCGTTCCGTGACCACCCGACTGGTCATCTCCTCCATAGGGGTGGATTGTGCCGATTCTCCCCTTACCGCCGTGCTGGAGATCATAAAAGAAGAACAGAACGAGCTGATGACCGTGCAGGGCAAGAGCTTTGCCGAACTGTTTTCCGCCGCCGAGCGGCAAAGCGGGGAGCAGCTATATCTTGGCGCGCTGCAAAGCATTGTTTTTTCCGGCATTGCCGATGGCAGCACCCTGCGGGCATATCTGTTCTCGCTGATGGCGGACGGCAGGATCGCCCCCAACACCCAGATTGCCCTGTGCGATGACGCGCTTTCGCTTTTCAGCGAAGAAATTACAGGTGATGATATTACCGCGCTGCTTACCTGCCGCTATACCGACTGCCGCACCTGCAGCTTAAAGGAGCTCATCAACCTGCTGGACGGCGTGGGACGGGACGGTCTGTTGCCGTGGCTTTCGACGGAGGATGGCGAACTGCGGGAAAGCGGCTTTCTACCCACCGGCAGCAGCGATTATACCGATCCCCTGCCGCCCGATGATCTCTGCCGCCTGCTGCTGCGCCGCACCAATGAGACCCGCGAGACGCTTTCCGTTGGCAGTGCCGAGGTCACTATTCTGCTGCGCCGTCTTGCCGTTTCCGGCGTCCGTTTAGAGGCTGGGGGAACCGAAGTAGATCTTTCGGCGGAAGTAACGGTTCAGGCAATGAACGGTACCACCCCCACCCGCACGGCACTGGAGACTGCCTTGCGGGACGACCTGCGGAAACAGCTGGAAACGCTGGAAAATACCGTTATTCGCGCCCGCCGCAGCGATATTCTTGGACTGGCGGCGCGGGCGGCGCTTGCCGGCTTTGATGCCGATGCCATCGACCTTTCCCACATCACATTTGTTCCCCGTTTTGTTCTGCGCGACCCGCGCGGACTGCTGGCATAGCGGATCAGTTTTTGCCACCCTGCCCTTTCGCTGCATCTGCCGCATTATTTTACATCACATCATCGGAGCGTTCCGGCGCACAGTAGCAGTAAGGGCGGCGCATCAGTGCGGGCGCTGTCCTATCCAAAGCCAAGGGGGGGTGAACATTATCAGAAAAGCAATACGCACAGGCTTTTGGATCCTCGGCACAGCGGTGCTTGTTGTGCTGGCTTCGGCGCTTTACTGGCAGGCACGCCTGCCCGATGAATACGCCCTGACTCGCGGCAGCACCATGCGTCTGCCCGGAAATATCACTGCGGTATTCGGGGAGGAGACCGCCGCGGCGCGCAGCGGCGAGACCGCGGCTGCGGCGGAACTGCGCCTGCCGCTCGGCGTTGCGGTCAAGACGGTGGAGGTCCGCTATGTGGAGCGGGAAACGGTGCTGGTCTCCGGTCGTCCTTTCGGCGTTAAGATGTTTACTGAGGGACTGATGGTGGTCGGCTTTACTGATTTTTCCAGCGATGGCAAACGCATCAACCCCGCGCGGGACGCGGGGCTTGCCACCGGCGATATCCTGCTGACACTGGACGGCATCACGCTGACCTCCAATGAGCAGATGGGCGCTTTGGTGCAAAGCAGCGGCGGCAGACCGCTTCGCCTTCGCTATCAGCGGCAGGGCAGGCAGCATACGGTCCTTATCACCCCGCAAAAGAGCCTGAACGACAGCCGCTGGCACCTCGGCGTCTGGGTGCGGGATAGCTCCGCCGGTATCGGCACCGTCACCTATTACGATGAAACGGCGCGCACATTTTCCGGTTTGGGACACCCCATCTGTGATGTGGATACCGGCGAGATCATGACCCTCTCCTCCGGCGAGGGGGTGGAGGCGGTCATTACCGGCTATACCGCCGGCAAAAGCGGCTCCCCCGGCGAGCTGAAAGGGCAATTCATCTCCGGACACATCTTCGCCGGACTGACCGCCAACAGCACCTGCGGCGTCTGCGGGCAGCTGCGCTCGGATTTTATCCCGCAGGGCATCAGAATGCCGGTCGCTTTTTCCCATGAGGTCGAGGAGGGCGCGGCAAAAATGCTGACCACCATCGAGGGCGGCACTCCGCAGGAATACGATGTCGTCATCGAAAAGGTGCTGCGCTCCGCCGGACGCGCGGGACAGAACATGGTGATCCGTGTGACCGATGAAACGCTGCTGCAAAGGACCGGCGGCATCGTACAGGGCATGAGCGGCTCGCCGCTGATCCAGAACGGAATGCTGGTGGGTGCTGTGACCCATGTCTTTGTAGATGATCCCGCCCGCGGCTATGCCATCTTTGCCGAGACGGTACGCAGCAACGAAAAGGCGCTGGAGGAAGCGCTGGCACCGGCGGCATAATGCCAAAAGGCAGAACAGGCGGTCAAATGCCTGTTCTGCCTTCTTTATTATTTCATCATTCGATATGCTCCAGCGAAGCCCTGACAAACCCATAGAACAGCGGGTGCGGGCGGTTGGGGCGGCTCTTGAATTCGGGGTGGAACTGACACCCCACATACCACGGGTGATCTGCAATCTCCACGATTTCCACCAGCGAGCCGTCCGGCGAAGTTCCCGCAAGGGTCAAGCCGTCCTTTTGCAGCTCGGTGCGGAACTCATTATTAAACTCATAACGGTGGCGGTGTCGCTCCCCGATTTCCTCGGCGCCATACAACTCACGGGAACGTGTCCCCTCCACCAGCCGGCAGGGATAACGCCCCAGCCGCATGGTGCCGCCCTTTTGGGTCACACCTACCTGCTCCGGCATCAGGGCAATAACGGGGTGCGCCGTGGTGCCGGAAAACTCGGCACTGTTTGCGTCCTGCCAGCCCGCCGCATCACGGGCAAATTCGATCACGGCGATCTGCATACCAAGGCAGATACCAAAGTAGGGGATCTTATTTTCCCGCGCGTACCGCGCCGCCAGTATCATGCCCTCGATGCCGCGGTCGCCAAAGCCGCCGGGCACCAGTATGCCGCCGCAGCCCGCCAGAGTTTCGGCAATATTCTCCGGCGTCAGCATTTCGCTGTCGATCCAGCGGATCGACACCTCGGCGTCACAGGCGGTACCGGCGTGGAACAGTGCCTCCGCCACGCTGAGGTATGCGTCCCGCAGACCGGTATACTTGCCCACCAGCGCGATCTCTACATGGCGGTGAACCCCTTTGATCTTTTCCACCATCGCCGTCCATTCGGTCATATCAGGGATCCGTTCCCCCAGCCCCAGCCGTCGGCATACGGCGTCGCACAGTCCCTCCTGTTCCAGCAGCAGCGGCACCTCATACAGGGTGTGGGCAGTCACATTGGGAATGACGCAGCGCTCATCCACATTGCAGAACAGCGCGATCTTGTGCCGTACCTCCTCGGTAATGGGGGCATCGGTGCGGCACACCAGAATATCCGGCTGAATACCGACCGACAGCAGCTCCTTTACCGAGTGTTGGGTGGGCTTGCTTTTCAGCTCGCCGCTGCCGGGAATGGACACAATAAGCGGCACATGGATATACAGGACGTTCTCTCTGCCCTTTTCCACCGCCACCTGCCGTATTGCCTCCAAATAGGGTTGGCTTTCGATATCGCCCACCGTACCGCCGATCTCGCTGATGACCACATCGGTCTCGCCGTCCTCCATGGCGTAAATGCGCCGCTTGATCTCATCGGTGATATGGGGAATGATCTGCACCGTGCCGCCCAGATAGCCACCCTGCCGCTCACGGTTCAGCACGCTCCAAAAGATTTTGCCGGAGGAGACCGAGGCGTTGCCGTCCAGCGCTTCGTCCACAAAGCGCTCGTAATGCCCCAGGTCAAGGTCGGTCTCGGCGCCGTCCTCGGTCACAAAAACCTCGCCGTGCTGGTAGGGGCTCATGGTGCCGGGGTCCACATTAAAATACGGGTCAAACTTTTGGTTCTTTACCCGCAGCCCGCACTGCTTCAGCAGCCGCCCCAGCGACGCCGCGCAGATGCCCTTGCCCAAGCCGGAAACCACACCGCCGGTCACAAAAATGTACTTCATGCTATTTTCACTCCTCACACAGTATTTACCGTACAATAAAAAGCACCCACTAAAAAGGGGTCAGCAAAGCCTGTCGCTTGACAGGACGGAACGCTGCCGCTCTTTGTGGGTGCGTGGGTGCTGCGGTCGGCTCTCCGACCCGCCCTAAAAAACAGTTTAGATTATACCGCTGCAAGGTCCTGCCGTCAATGCTGCAAATTTATAGATATTCTATCCCACTTTTCCCTGCAAATTGGGGAAATGCGAGAAATTGAGAAGCCCACAAAAATAGTTCTTGCAAAAGGTGTTCCGCTGCGGTATGATAGAGTCGATCCCCCTTGAGGAGTATTTTTATAAATGATCCCCCGAAAGCACGGCAAAATGCTCTCGGGGGAGTTTTTCTTATTTACAGGTCAATGCATTCAAACCGGCTTTGGGAAGCGCGGAAGCTGAGGACTGTCACCAGAAGGTAGATCATGATCCCCACTGCCAGCACGACCAGCTGGAGCGCAAAGCCATCGGTCTGAGAGTTGAGCACCTCCATGTGCGGGAAGTGATGCAGCGCCTCCGCCAGCGCAATGACCACAAAGCCGGCAATGCCGAAGATAAGGAACGGCTTGCCGAGCTTGTAGGCGGTGCGGAAAAAGCCGCCGAGGAAAATGCCGTTAAACAGCGCGTAGAGAATAAGCAACCAGCCAAGATAGGCAAGGTTCGCGTTCATCATGGCGTTTTGGGTGTAGACCGCCGCCTCCCGCAGCACCGTCAGCCGCAGGGCAGTCAGGGCGGCGCACAGCAGCCAGCCCGCCAGCTCTATCAGAATACAAAAGGCGTATTTGGCGGCGACCACATCACGCTTTTTGCAGGGCAGCAGCGCCGTGTACAGAATATCATTGCTTTCCCGCGCCATCTGGAAGGTGTAAAAAATGCCGAGGGTGATAAAGAACCCTCCCACCAAAATGGGATATCCGGGGATCAGCGTCATCAGCGCGAATGCCAAAAACACATAGGTAATGGGCGCGGCGGTTAGCCGCAGTTCCTTACGCAGCAGCAGTTTCATACCTCTCCCTCCTTTTCCAGATGCACCATGATCTCCTCCAGCGTCGGCTCCGTCACGGTAAGACCGGCAAACCGTGCGGTCTCCTCCCGCCGGATCAGCAGGGTATCCCCCGCCTTTTCGCGGGAGCGCCCCAGCACCGCCTTTTTCTGCTCCTCGGTCAACTCGCCCTGCTGGCGCACCAGCCGGTAATCCTGCCGGAATTCCCCGATGGGCTTGCTGGCAAGGATTTTCCCCTTTTGGATATAGGTGATGTCGTCGGCGCACTTTTCCAGATCGGAGGTGATGTGGGTAGAAAAGAGAATGGCAACGCCCTCCTCCGCCAGCCGCAGAAAAATTTCCAGCAGCTCCTCGCGTGAGACGGGATCCAGCCCGCTGGTCGGTTCGTCCAGCAGCAGCAAACGGGCATGGTGCGAAAGCGCCAGTGCCAGATGGAACTTGACCTTCATGCCCTCGGAAAGCTCCCGGAGCTGCTTATTCTCGTCCAAAGAAAAGCGCTCCAGATAGCGGCGGTAGGCTGCGTTGTCCCACTGGGGGTAAAAAGATGCCGTCATCGCGGCGATCTCCCGCACGCGGCGGCGCTGGTAATAGCTTACCCCACCCGCGGCATAACCGATCTGCCCCTTGATACTCTGCTCATTCTCGGCAAAGGGCAGCCCAAAGTAGCGTATTTCCCCTGCATCGGGGTGTACCAGCCCCAAAATGGATTTTAAGGTCGTTGTCTTACCGGCGCCGTTGCGCCCGATAAAGCCCATGATGCGCCCTGCCTCCAGCGAAAAGGCGACATCACTCAAGGTAAAGGCGGGGTACTGCTTGCACAAGCCCCGCACCTCCAGTACTGTCTCGCTCATTCTGCACTCTCCTTTTTGCGCCGCAGCAGACCAAAATAGTTATCGGTCAGCATGGCGCTTATGATCTCCTCGTCCAGATCGAGGTAGCCGGTGACCAGCATACTGGCAACACCGTGTACAAATACCCACATCTCCAGATGCAGCATACGGGCGTCCGGCTCATTCAGCCCGCTTTTCTCCATCAGTATGGCAATGATGCTGCGGGTGAAGTCGTCCTCCGCCTGCGGCGGCTCTCCCCTCCTGTCCCGCATAAACAGCACCCGGACCAGCTCCGGCTGCTGCCGCGCAAAAGAGATATACGCCATACCGGAAGCCTTATAGGGTGGATATTCGCCCGCCTTCATCTGCTGCGCGGTCCAGCGGTTGTACTCGGCATAGCCCGCGGCAAGCACATCGGCAAAAAGCTCCGCCATGGTGCCGTAATTGCTGAAGATGGGTTGGGTGGAACACCCCAGCGCCTTTGCCACGGCGCGGGCATTCACCGCCTCCATTCCCTTTTGGCGCAGCAGTTCCAGCGCGGCGGCGGTGATCTTCTCTTTGGTGACCTTTACTTTAGGCGGCATGACTGCTCCTTTCTATAGCTTTTGTTATATATCGTATGTTATTATACTGCTCTCTCCTTCCGCTGTCAATTGGAAAATGTTTTCTTCGTCCCTACTCGGTTCCCCCTTTCCCCACCGGTGAATAGCATGAGATGGGAGCCTCCCTGTTACCGTGCGGCTTCCGGAAAGGTTATGAGCTACTATGGATACTTTTTATCTTGATGATATGACCGTCGGCGAGACCGCCGCGGTGCAGGAGCTGCTGACGACCGGCGAACTGCGCCGCCGCCTTTTGGATCTGGGGCTGGTGCCGGGAACGCGGGTGGAATGTGTGGGGCAAAGCCCTGCCGGCGACCCCAAGGCTTATCTTATCCGCGGCACCGCCATTGCCCTGCGGCGGGAGGACGCTCACGGCATTCTGATGCGGCGGGAGGTGATGTGATATGGGTCTTACCGGCAACAGTACCGGCAGACGGGCGCTGCGGCAAAAACGCCGCTCCCCTGCCGACCAGACGGAGAAAACCATTGCCATGGCAGGCAATCCCAATGTGGGAAAAAGCACACTATTCAACGCGCTCACCGGCATGAACCAGCACACCGGCAACTGGACGGGCAAAACCGTCGCCACTGCCGAGGGGCGCTATACTTATCGCGGCAAAAGCTACCGCCTTGTTGATCTGCCCGGCACCTACTCGCTGATGGCACACTCCGCCGAGGAGGAAGTCGCGCGGGATTTTATCTGCTTCGGTGCGCCGGACGCCGTATGCGTGGTGTGCGATGCCACCTGTCTGGAGCGCAACCTGAACCTCGTGCTGCAGGTTCTGGAGATCACCCCGCGGGCGGCGGTATGTGTCAACCTGATGGACGAGGCAAAAAAGCGTGGGCTGCACCTTGATCTCCCGCAGCTGGAAAGCCTGCTGGGCGTACCAGTCATTGGCTGTACCGCACGGCAAAGGGGGGCGGCTGCCGCCCTGCCTCGGCTGTTGGAGGCGGCGCTTTCGCACCAAGGCGGCAGAAAGCCCCTCACGGTCCGCTATCCGCCGGCGGTAGAGGAAGCCCTGCTGCCGCTGTGCCGCGCGCTGCGTCAGATGGACTGCTGCGGGCTGAATATCCGCTGGCTGGCGCTACGGCTGTTGGAGGGTGACCCCTCCCTGCTGCGCGCGCTGGACTGCCGCTTGGGGGAGCACTTCCGGCAAAGCTCCGGTTTGTTCCTCGCCCAGCAGGAAGCGGAAGCGATACTGGAACAGCACACCGTCACACCGGAGGGACTGCGAGACGCCATTGTGACCGCACTTACCCAAACTGCCAGCCGGCTGGCAGCGGCAGTTGTCATCGGCGAAGAAAAGAGCTACTCCGCCGCCGACCGCAAATGGGATCGTCTCCTGACCGGACGGCGTTGGGGCTGCCCCGTCATGCTGCTTCTGCTGGCGGGGATCTTCTGGCTCACCATCAGCGGGGCGAACCTGCCCTCGGCACTGTTGGCAAAGGGGCTGTTCCGTGTGCAGGGGTGGCTGAGCGCTGCCCTGCTGGGATTGGGCGCTCCGCTGTGGCTGCACGATGCACTGGTGCTGGGGGTCTATCGGGTGGCGGCATGGGTCGTCTCAGTCATGCTGCCGCCCATGGCGATCTTCTTCCCCCTGTTCACCCTGCTGGAGGACATCGGCTACCTGCCGCGTGTCGCCTACAACCTTGATCACCCTCTCAAGCGCTGCGGCGCGTGCGGCAAGCAGGCGCTTACCATCTGCATGGGCTTTGGCTGCAACGCCGCCGGCGTGGTGGGCAGCCGTATTATCCATTCTCCGCGGGAACGCCTGCTGGCGATTCTCACCAACAGCTTTGTCCCCTGCAACGGGCGCTTTCCCACACTGGTCAATCTTATCCTTCTCTTTTTTGTGGGGACGGCGGGCGGCTGGGGCGGCTCGCTGCTCTCCGCCCTCGGGCTGACAGCGCTTATCCTGCTGGGGCTTTTGGTCACCTTTGGCGTTACCCGACTGCTTTCCCGCACCGTGCTGCGGGGTGTGCCGTCCTCCTTTACGCTGGAGCTTCCGCCCTACCGCAAACCGCAGTGGGGGCAGGTCATTGTGCGCTCGGTGTGTGACCGTACCCTGTTCGTACTGGGGCGCGCGGTCACGGCGGCGGCTCCTGCCGGCTTGCTGCTATGGCTGCTGGCAAATGTCTCGTTCGGGGGCGAAACACTGCTCTCCACCCTCGCGGCGGCACTCAATCCGCTCGGTCGGCTTATGGGGCTGGACGGTGTCATTCTGCTGGCATTCCTGCTGGGGCTGCCCGCCAATGAGATCGTCGTACCCATCATGCTGATGACCTACCTTTCGCAGGGCGTCCTGCAGCAGCCGGAAAGTCTTGCGGCAATGCAGACGGTCTTTCTGCAAAATGGCTGGACACCAGTGACAGCGCTGTGCGTCATGCTGTTCATGCTGATGCACTTCCCCTGCGCCACCACCCTGATGACCATAAAAAAGGAAACCGGCAGCCTGAAATGGACGCTGCTGGCGGCGGTGCTGCCCACCCTGTGCGGCATGGCAGCGTGCATACTGGTCAATGGTGCTGCGCACCTTTTGGCATAGGCAGCAGAAAATGACCCGCCCCGTGCATGGGGTGGGTCATCTTCATTCTCATGGATATCAAAGGTCGGCTTTCGTTCTGCCGTGGCGGGTCATCAGGATCTCCGCCAGTATGGAGACCGCGATCTCCTCCGGCATCTCTCCGCCAAGGGCAAGCCCGATGGGAGCATGAACGGCGGCAAGTTGTTCCGGCGTAAAGCCCTCCGCCTCCAGTTTCTCATAGATCGCGTCGATCTTGCGGCGGTTGCCGATCATACCGATATAGGCGGCGTCGGTATGGCGCAGCACACCGCCCAGTGCTTCTCCATCGGTGGCATGGCTGTAGGTCGCCACCACATAGCAGGCATCGGCGGGCAGCTTTATCTTTTCCACCTCGCCAAAGCTCCGCAAAGGAATGAACCGGTCTGCGGCTTCGATCGCCGCGCCGATCTGCTCCTCTCCTCGGGTATCCAGCAGCGTCACGGTAAAGCCCGTCAGCTTTGCCGCGCGGATCAGCGCCGCCCCCACATGACCGCCGCCCACCATAATCAACTGCGGACGGGTGCTGCGGCAGCTTTCTATAAACACGGTCAGTCTGCCGCCACACGCCTTTCCCGCCTCGGAAAGCAGCGAGGAAAGCTCGTAATGGCGAATGGCGTTCTTCCCCTCCGCCAGCAGCGCCGCCGCGTCACGGATCGCAAGGCGTTCCCCTGCTCCGCCGCCAACGGTCCCATAAATCGTTTCATCTGCCAGCACCAGCATTTTCGCCTCGGTGCGGGCTATGTTTTCCGCTTCCACAATGGTCACAGCGGCATAGGGCGTCCCCGCTTCCAGCAGCTCCGTTTCCTTTTTTGCCAGCTCCAGACGGTCCATTTTCGATTTCCTCCCTTACGACTGGGCGTTCACATAGTCAATAATGGCTTGCATAAAGCCCTTCATCTGCGGCGTCAGCCATTTATTTTTATGGTAGATGACATGCTGATACATGTTAGAGCTGAATTCCGGCACAGGGAAGGTGACCAACTCGCCGGACTTGATGTATTCCGAAGCCACATACATAGGCAGCACGGAATAACCGATATTCTCCCGCACCATGCGCGCCACGATCTCGGTACTGCCGATTTCCAGAATGGGCGCCACATCAAGGTCATGCTCCGCCAGCAGCCGCTCAAAGGGGATACGATAGCTCTCCCCCGCCTCAGTCAGCACACAGGGGTAAGTCACCAGCTCCCGCAGAGGGATCGGCTCCCCGCGGCTCGCCAATTTGGAGTGCGGCGAAGTAACAAATACCGTCTCCTCCGGAATACACAGCGGGATCTCCCAGTCGGGGCTGTACTGCTTTTCATCGACGAAGTAGATAAAGTCCACATCGTTGCGGCGCATCATTTCCAAAAGCCCATCGGCGGTGGAGGTACGCACCACCACATTCACCCGCGGGTACTGCCGGTGAAAGCCGGCAATCAACCGCCACACCACCGAAGCCCCAAGGGATTCCATCGTCCCCAGCCGCAGTGTACCCTCCGGCTCCGGCGCGGCACGCACGGCATCACGGGCACGGTCTGCCGCCTTGATGATCTCCCCCGCCTCTTGCAAAAAGGTCTGCCCCGGTGCGGTAAGCCGTACCGAGCGCCCGATGCGCTCAAAAAGCTGCACCCCCAGCTCCGTCTCCAGCTGGCGGATCTGTACCGTGACGGCAGACTGGGAATAGCCCAGCTCCATCGCGGCGTGGGTAAAGTTTTGCAGCTCTGCCACGCGCAGAAAAGTCGTTATATTGCGCAGTTCCATGTTGTCTGCCCTCCCTGTATTGGAAATTACCGTATTATCATAACAAATTTCGATTGTGAGGTCAATAAAGAATCATAGACTTATGTAAATCTGCGAAAAAATAAACGGAAAACCCCGCAAATGCCTTCTCTGCTTGGATCCACCTTACCTTGTCCACTGGTACAGCTGCCAATGCACGATAGACGGTTTGATTATGCCACCGACAGGGACAGTTCACATTTCATTCCGCTCACATTTTTGTTTTTTCAAGCTATCCTAATTTCTGAAAGAATAATTACACTCTATTCCGATGAATATTGTCAAGACGTTTTTTCAAATAAAACTGTAAACACTTTACGAACGATGCGGATTCACAGAGATTTTCTGGCAAAAATGGCTTGAAATCCGGCGGAAAAATCAATCCTTGCCGGATTCGTGAAGTATTTGCCGTCTGCGCGTATGGATTGCACCATTCCGCGATTCACGGTATCGCGCAGTCTGTGTGCGGCTTCGCGTGACCTTTTGCGGTTCGGCTTGTTATCGTCCGATTCCGTGAAGTGCAAAGGTGCGCCCTGCGTACAGGGCATCGAATGTGCCGCTCAAAATCGCCTGAAATGGAAAAGCCCTGTACCACGTTCAATACGCAACACAGGGCTAAAGTTGATTCGGGGCTGTCGAAGTAGGTGGATTTGTTCACAATACTATGCTATAATTACACAAAAAGCTTGGCAAATCGGGATTTGGAGGCATGAATATATGGCAAGTGAGTATTACAAGCCTTGCAAAGAATTAGATATTTGCAATGAGTTGATTGAAAAATATTGGGGATCCAAACAATATGACAAGTGTTTTGAAGGACATTTGGTTTTGGCAGAGCAGGGGTATCCCCTGGCTGAATGTCAAATAGGTTATTTCTACTATGACGGACTTGGTGTAAAAAAGGACTTGGAAAAGGCACTGTATTGGACTCGCCGTGCTGCTGAGCATGGTGATAGAGATGGACAATGTAATTTGGCATGGTTTTATGAAGATGCAATCGGGGTGGAGCGCGACATCGAACAGGCTAAGCATTGGTATCGACTTGCGGCACTGCAAGACCATGATTTAGCAATCGAGAAGTGCAAAGAACTTGGAGTTGCATTGTAATCTATCTGAACGGGCTTATTGTTGTGGCAACGCTATGGCAACAAAAAATCAGATAGCCTTTGCTACCTGAATAATGAAAGCAATACAAATAATCTGCGCTAAATCCCATAAGCAAACCTGTTTAGAATAGGCTTGACGGGAGCGAGGTGTTTTATGAAACTATTATTTATAATTGGTGATGCTGCTGTTGGGAAAATGACAGTTGGTCAGGAACTGATGAAAATAACGGATTTAAGGCTCTTTCACAATCACATGACCATCGAACCAGTGATCGAGATTTTCGGTAGATACGACGGAAAGACGATCTCAGAAATACGTGACACGATTTTCAAGAACTATGCAGCTTCCGATAACTATGGGATGATTTTTACAATGATGATGGATTTTGATCTGCCGTCAGAATGGGAGTATCTGGAACATATCAAAAGTATATTTGAACCATACGGAGCCGATTTTTATTATGTTGAACTGATTGCTCCACAAGAGATAAGACTGAAACGAAATATTTCTGAGAACAGACTAAAAAATAAAGCTTCTAAAAGAGATATAGAGACTTCAAATCAGCGTTTAATCAATGATGACAAAAACCACAGGTGCGTTAGTTATGAAGGCGAGATTACTTTTGATAACTACCTAAGGATTGATAATTCTGATATGGATCCTGATGAAGTTGCAAGATTGATCAAGGAAAACTTCAATCTATAAATTCCAGGTTGCAACCATCTTTCTAAAACCGCAAAAACACCCCGCACCGTGCGTTCTGCAAACGCACGGTGCGGGGTGTCCATTCTGTTATGCGGCTTTTGTCAGATACACGATCCCTGCGGCTAAATCCACACGGTCAACATCATATCCTGCGTTATAGATGGTATTGGAAAGCGGTCTGTCCTGCGCCGGATACCAGTAGGAAGCATACTTGTACGCCGATTTACAAAGCGGTTTGCCGGTCAGCTCCTCCACCTTGGAAAACGGCAGCGCAATCGCCTTAACGGTCTGCGCGGAAAGATAATCCCCGATGGGCGCAAAGCTGGAATTGCTGGCGACGTGAAGCGTTTTCGGGGCTTCCGGCGCGGCTTCCGTTTCTTCCTCCGGCAGCGTCACCTTGCCGATGAAATTGAAGTAAATCTCGATCTGCTGGTCGTACTGATAGCGGTTGATCTTCCTGCGCTCGTAGACAATCACCTTGTCGATGAACTCATTGAGCATGGGTGTGGTCAGCTCGGTAAAGTCCGTATAGCGGTCTACCAGCTCCATGAAACGATCAACATTGACGCTTTCTTCCTGTTCTGCGTTCATCTGCTCCATCAGCTCGGCGCTGCGCTGTTCAAGCTGTGCCTGTTCCGCTTCGTACTGTGCGGAGAGCTTTGCGTACCGCTTCTCCGGCAAGCGTCCGAGAGCATAGTCCTCATAGAGCTTTTGCAGCAGCGTGTCCAGCTCGTTTGTGCGGCGCATGATGCGATCAAGCTCCGTTCTGCCGCTTTGCAGACTGCGCTTTCTCGCGTCGGAGGTGGTCTGCATCACAAGCTGCTCAAAATCCTCCTTGTTGGCTCTGGCATAGGTCGCTACATTCCGCAGCGCGTCCAGAATCAGGTCGCGGACGATCTCGGTGCGGATAAAGTGAATGGTGCAGGAGGTTGTTTTCTTGCGGTAGGAAGCGCAAACGTAGTTGTCCTTCGGGGTCTTGTGGTATGCGTCCCCATCGCTGCGCTCGTTATACATTTTTGCGCCGCACTCACCGCAGTAGAGCAGCCCCGTCAGCGGATTCGGCTCTTTATTGCGGTCGCCGCGTCGGATCGTCCTGCGGAGCTTCTGCGCTGTTTCCCATGTGGTCTTGTCAATGATAGCCTCATGGGTGTTCTCAAAGATTTTCCAGTCCTCTTTGGGAGCCTGCTTGCGGTGCTTATCCCGGTAGCAGGTCTTGAAGGTCTTGAAATTGACGGTATGCCCCATATACTCCACACGGGCGAGAATGTAGCTCACCGTCGTACCCCACCAGCGGTACGGATCTTCAAACTTGTTGTTTCTGCGGTTTCCCACGCCTTTTGCGGCAAGGTAGGCGGACGGGCAAAGTACCTTTTCCTCGGACAGAATATCCGCGATCTGATAAACGCCCTTGCCGTCAATGACCATACGGAAGATACGGCGCACAACGGAGGCTGCTTCCTCGTCGATGATCCAGCGCTGCTTGTTCTCCGGGTCTTTCAGATACCCGTAGATGGGATGATTGCCGGTGTGTTCGCCCTTGTTGCCCTTTGCCCGATAGACGGCGCTGACCTTCTTGGAGGTATCACGAGCGTAAAAATCGTTCATGATATTGAGAAACGGCGCGAAATCATTCTCGGACTTGTTGGCGCTGTCCACGCCGTTGTTGACGGCAATGAAGCGAACGCCGTTCTGTGGGAAGGTGACCTCCGTATAGAAGCCCACACGAAGGTAATCACGACCCACCCGGCTGAGGTCTTTTACAAGGACAATACCCACCTTACCGGCTTCAATGTCGGCAATCAGGCGTTTCCAGTCCGGACGCTCAAAATTCGTACCGCTCCAACCGTCGTCAGAATACACCGATACATTCGGAAAATTCCGTTCACGGGCATAGCGCGTGAGCATATCCTTCTGATGGATGATGGAATTACTGTCCCCGGCAAGATCATCGTCGCGGCTCAGGCGGCAATAGATGGCGGTGATTTTTTCCTGTGACTGTCTGTTGTTCATAACGATACCTCTTTCAGACAGCCAGCTCATTTGTGGCAATTTCAGTATAGCCTATTTCTAAGCCGCAGTAAAGCGGACAATGTAAAATTTTCCGGGTTTTCATCGTAATTCCTCGCTTTCCCAACCTTCGCAGCCCATTTTGATCAGGCGCTTGATTTTATCGTTCATATCCTCCTTGCCGTTTTCTTTGAAATGCAGCGTCACGCGGTAGGTGGTGTTGCCCACCCTACGGGTCATCCTTCCGGCAGAGGAAGGAGCGGCGGTCGCGGGTCGGCGCACGTTTTCTTTTGCGGTCGCGGTGGCGGTATTGTTCATAGGCACTCCTTCTCGTCGTCGTCACAAAGTCCGCTTCGCTCCGTTTCCGCCTGACGGCGAAAACTGCACGCGCTTCCTTGCTCCTCCTCTCCCCACAAAGTCTTGCGACTTTGCGGGGACCCCATCAGAGCTTTCAGCTTGTCCAGCTTGTTTTGTGCGGTCTGTCTGCGGAAGTTTGTCCCGGTGAACAGGATCGGGGCGCACATTTCCAGCAGCCGGTCATAAATGCGGGCATGGGGCGTGTCCTGCGGATGCTGCAACTCGTCAAGGCTCAGATTGGTGGTGACGATCAGGGGCTTTCCGCTGCGGTAGCGGCTGTCTATCACGTTGTAGACCTGTTCCAGCCCGTAATCCGTGCCGCGCTCCATGCCAAAATCGTCCAGAATCAACAGCGGATAGCGGCACAGGTGAGCGATGTACGCATTTCTGCCCTCAAAGCTGCCAGACAGGTCATTGAGAACGGCGGCAAAGTTCGTCATTCGTACGGGGATTTCTTTCTCCATCAGGGCGTTGGCGATACAGGCGGCGAAAAAGCTCTTGCCCGTCCCGACGCTGCCCCAGAGCAGATAGCCGATATTCTCAGAGAGCATCGCATCAAAATTGTCGGCGTAAAATCTCGCGTGTTTCATCTGCGGATTTGCGCCGTTGTCCTGTGCAAAGCACCAGTCCCGCAGCTTCGGCGTGTCAAAGCAGTCCTTTTTCAGCTCCTTTACGGTGTTCTCGTGCTTGCGCTGCCGGTCAGTCAGTTGTTTTTCATCCATGCGTTTTTGCTGACAGGTGCAGTTCGTGGGATGCCGGTCACGTCCGAACAGGACGGCGTGACCGTCTTCAAAATAGGCTTCCTTCGGCGTGTGGCACTTACCGCAGTACAGCAAGCCGTCCTCGCCGGTATAATCGCCCTCGTCGGGGCTGACTGCCATCACTTTGGAAACAATATCGGTAAAATCGTTCATAGGCTTTCTCCCTCCTTGCAGGTGTAGTCGGGGATGCCCTGTTTCGGGACACCCTTTGTTTTAGCGTTTTCTGCCCACCGTCTGATGGTGGCAGCGTGATTCTGATAACTTCTACCCGTGGATTCCATGTAGGAGGACAGCTCGGAAATGAGCCTGTCCAGCCTGTCGGGAAAATCCCGCAGCAGCTCGGCGTATTCGGTGTCAAGCAGAAAAACATTTTTGTATCGCCCGTATGCGGCGGGCGCTTCACTCTCTCTACTCAGGTGGTTCTGATTCAGGTTGTTATTACTCAGGTTGTTAGGGGACAGTTTTCTTTCCATCATAGGGACAATTTTCTGTCCATCAGTCGGACAGTTTTCTATCCCAATGGAGGAAGGATTTCTGTCTGTCACTTGGAAAGTTTTCTGTCCGTCTGGCGGCAGCTTCACATAGATGCGGTTCGGCTTGGAAAAGCCGCTCCTGCGCCGCTCGATCAGCCCCGCGTCCTCCAGCTCGGAAAGAGCGGTTTTCACGGTCATGGTACTTCTGTCCAGTGCGGCAGCGATCTTCTCTATGGGGAACACAAGGTAAATCCTGCCGCTCTCGTCCAGCCAGCCGTTTGCCTGTGAGAGCGTCGCCCGGTCAAGCAGCAGCGCGAACAGCAGCTTCGCCGTTTGGGTCAGGTCTGCTTGCAGCAGGAAACGGGGATATGGCAGATACGGCGGCAGCCGGGTATCCGCTCTCATGTACTCGGTGATGGAATGTCACCTCCTTCGCGGAAATCGGGGGTATAACGAACCGTGACAGCCCTCAGTCGGGCGGTTTCCAGCGTTTTGACCAGTAATGCGGGCAAAGCACCACAACTGCCCGGAAGCTCTGCTTGCAGCCGTGGACGCAGCCACGGCAAAGGGGATTGTAGGAAATGCGGTTTCGGTGGTCGAGGAAGAACGACCATTCCAGCCGCCGCTGCTTGTTCATTCTCGGCATTTGCACGCTCCTGTCTGTCGCCAAAGCGTCATGCTCCGGCAGACGGTCAAATTGTAAATCTCGGTATCATTTTCGGGCTTTTTTCAGCCTGTGCGCTCCGTTTGGGGAACGGGCGGTATGGCGGTATGGGCAAGTCCTTTCGGCGCGTTCTGTGCGCTTTCGGGACGGAATATTTCCCCCGGAAAAACGCGCGAACGCAGCTTAGCCCGTCATGCTCTGAATGAGCCTCACTACAAATGAGTGTCATTACCGCTCCTGTTCGCTCCGTTTCAGTCACAGAAAATCATCGGACGGTTCACAAAACATTTCGCACGAACCGGTTGCATATTTCGTCCGATTCGGATATAATAAAGATGAACCAAATCATGAAGGGAGGAACCAGATCATGTCGATTACTGCGACGGAACTGAAAAGCAATCTCGGAAAGTATCTTCTGCTTGCAGCGACGGAGGACATTTTCATCACCCGCAACGGCAAGGTTGTCGCCAAGCTCTCCAATCCCCATCAGGACAGAGTAGACATTGCCAAGTCCCTGTTCGGGATTCTTCCGGCTGATGTGACGTTGGAGGAAGCGAAGGAAGAAAGGCTGAACCGGATATGAGAGCTGTCATAGATACCTGCGTCATCGTGGACGCGCTGCAAAGCCGCGAGCCGTTCTGCAAGGATGCGCAGTCGATTTTCCTGCTCTGCGCCAACCGCCAGTTTGAAGGCTTCCTGACGGCGAAAGCCATCACGGACATTTACTATCTGACGCACCGGCAGACCCACAGCGACAAAGCGACCCGCGATGTTCTGACAAAGCTCTGCGCGTTGTTCGGTCTGCTGGACACTACGGCGCTGGACATCCGCAAGGCGATTTCGGCAGAGATTTCCGATTTTGAGGATGCCGTGATGGTCGAGACGGCGGTGCGCTCCGGCGTGGACTGTATCGTGACGCGGAACACGAAGGATTACAGCAAAGCGCCGATCCCCGTGTACGCCCCGGCAGAGTTCATAGATCTGCTGACCGAAACAAGCGAAGATCAGACGGATTGACTGTCCGCAAATGCCGCCGTTTCTGGCGGCATTTTGCTTTATCGCTCCTGCTCATGCTTTTGTTCGTGTTTCGGCTGCTGCGGCTGCATCGCCATCTGATAGTTGCGCTGCATGGTCATCAGGTCATGCAGCCGGTCACTTTTCTCGCGGTAATCGTTGTAGCACTCGTTTTTCTCAGAAATTAGAGATTGAATTTCTGCAACGACCTCCTTGCGCTTCGGAAGCTGCTTTGGTGCGCCCAGCTTGTCAAGCTGACGTCTGGCAGCGTCGTTGATGATAAAATCCGATTCATGCGCGGCATGGAATTTCTGCTTGTCCTTCTCCTTGCGGATCGCACGGTACTCCTTGATAACGGGATAGGTGTTGCGGTAATTGTCCATCGCTTCCAGCATCGCCTTTTTATCTGTCACCTTGGAAGCGGCAGCGTCGTAGCGGCTGCGTGCTTCCCGTGCTTCCGCACCGGCTGCATCAACGGCGGCGCTCAGCTTATCCTGAGATAGAAGATCATGCTCCTGCAAATACATAAGGGTTTTCGACCATGCCTTGAGGTTGTGTATCGACGCCCAGCGGTCATAGCCGATGCCTTTTCCCTCGGCGCGTTTTGCTTCGCGGTCAACCATGCGCCCAATGGAGGGCGATTGCGGTGTGTCCTGCTTCGGAGTGTGCCTGTTGGAAGCACCCTCGTTTGAAGATAGGGTGCGGTCAA
>JBNMIL010000020.1:0-20129 GCA_050873265.1 Angelakisella sp.
CGGGGGGGCTTGTTCTTTGGAAGTGCTGTGAATCAGTCGCCACTCGTTTTAATAATGAGCGCATTCACGGCATTGTTCTTTGTCATCAGAATATAATCGCTGTTGGCAGTCTTGTAATAGAAATTTTTATCGCTGCCTTTATAGATGGAATACCCTTCTCTCACAGTGCCTTCCACACCATCAACAGTATAAGTATTACCTGCCGTTGCAATAGGATTGCCATAAGTCACAGCTTTCTCTGTGCCATCGGCACCTCCATCATTGCGCATATTGGCGTTCTGCATGGGAACCAGATTGGCGTCGCTGGCAAACTGCAAATTCAGTTTACCCTTCATAGAACGAACCGCGTTCGCCACCATGGTGTTATCCACAATGTCACCATCAAGGTAAACGATAGCGGTCACCTTCTTGGCAACATTCTGGGTCAGGGCGGTCAGGGTGTTATCCGGCGTAAAGGTCGCGCTTGCTCCTTCACCGCTGGTGGTACCCTTCTTGCCCGTAAGGGTGATGGACTTATCATCATTCACTGTGTAGTTATACAACGCAAGTTCTGCCTTGATACCTGCGGCGCCGGTCGCATCATCTGCTACATTTTCACCTGTGATGATATTACCGTCCTTATCAATTACCGTGCCGCCGGTATAAGTGGTAATGCCTGTATCTGCCGCCGTCGTGCCGGTAATCTCAGGTTTAGCGATTCCCAGTACCGTGTAGTTAACCGTAACGGTTCCATCTTCTTCCGTTATTTCCGTTGGCTCTACAAATACTACACGCAAAGCGCTCATCAGCGCACGAACCTCGGTCACAGAGAATTGCTTCACATTCTCAGTAGTAAACTGCATATAGGAGCCGCCGCCCTGCGTTTTCTCCGGGGCCTGCTCGCTGTCCTGATAATCGGTGTAAACCCGCTGAATGCCCTCGGTCTGCAGCAGCAGGTTGCTGGTGGCAGCGTTGGTGCGGAAACCGAAGTCCAGCGCATAACCAAAGTGGTCGGTCAGTATAGGAGAGTTATTTGCATTAACATCTGCAGCAGGCGCACTACCCTTATTGATCTTGCTAATGAGGGGGTATGTTGTGCCATCACCAACTACCGCTGTAGACATAGCAATAGGTACATCCGCATCCAATCCGTTATAGTTGACATGCACCTTAAATCCACTGGCAGTATAGTCGTCCACCAACTTGGCAATATCAGCGTAAATGCCGGAACCGTCTTCCATTACGATGTCGATTCTCTGCCACTGAGTGTAATAATTTATCACGGTTTGTTTATCAGCAGAAGTCAGACCCTTTTTTCCCGCGATAGTTGCATTTTCTTTGTCAATCAATCCATTTACAATTTCTCTGATATCAGCATAATCGTATTCAGTTTTCTCGTCATTTTCTAACAGCGTAGTGACTTTAGTCAACGCATCTGAGATGGCTGTGTTATTATCGCTCCACTGCTTCTTCGCTGTATCATATCCATCATTTGGAAGCAGAATATTAGTATTTGTAACTGTGCTATCTGCAGGCTTTGTATAACTGTTGGGGATTGTAGCGGGAGTAACGTCTTTCAGAGCCGTTTTAATTGCCGTCACATCCCCATCCGACAGTTGCTCGGTGTTTGCCGCACTAAGGTTATATGCCAGCACCGCCTGTACAATAGCTTCACCGGCACTATCGTTAGCCCCTTGCAGCGCAACAATCAGGTCCTTAAGGGCAGATACTTGCTCCTTGGTGAATGTAGCATTTTCGTCCAAAGCATAGGCAACGATAATGTTTGCAAGCTTTTGACCGTTATCAATCAGTGATTGCTTCGCAGCATTCTGCGCCGCATTGCTCTTTATGGTGACCTGGCTTGCCGCAGCACGGTATTCAGTCAAACGGGCAGTCACACCGGAGGTCGTGCCGATCACTCGAACACCAAAGGCGTTTACATCGTCTGCCAGCAGCTTCCACTGTTGATCGGTATAACTGGCTGTATAAGTGTTTTGGTCGATGCCAATAACACGACCATCGTTGCCATAGCTCGGCGCCATCAATATTGATCCAACCAGTTTGCCATCACTAATATTTAATTGTGCCGGGTTAAGTACTATGCTGTTAAGACCATAGCTCTGGTTGCTAAGATCCACCAAATTACCCCATGTCAGGTTGGCTGTCATTACATCTGTATTCTCTGCTGCCATAGAATCACCCACGTTGGATTCCACCCCAAGGTTATCCTCAGTGCTGGTAAAGCTTGCCTTATTCAGCAGCATCATTTCCAGGTTGCCGTTGGCGCCCACATTGGTGGTGATGCCCTTGACTTCCGGCGCCGTAGAAAGCGTGAACCATGCATAGGTGGAGGAAACCATCATGATACTGGCAACCATCAGCATGGAAATGGCGGCTACCAGCTTATTGCGAATACCGGCGGGCATAATGACTTTGCGCTTTTTTTCTTCCCGTTTGTTTTCGGTTTTCGTCATTTCTATTTCTCCTTTCGGGATATTGCGTGTTTACTCTCTCGCCAGAGGGGACTTCTATTACTCGCCCTTCAGCGGGGTATTGACCGCCGGATTCAGCTTGATATCGGTGCTGAACTGCAGGTTGAGGGTTCCGGTGAGGGACTGTGCCGCGGTGGCGGAAACATTCGCGTTCTTTACCGCCGTACCATCCAGCCAAACGATAGCGCTGATCTGTTGTGCCGCGTTCTTTGGCATTTCGGTTAACAAAACAGCCTTCAAATCCTCTGTAGTGCCGTTCAGTTTAACCTCTTGGGCGGTACCATCTTCGCTCGTTACTGTCTTATACAGGTAAATGGGAGCAGTGCCCTCAGTGGTAACGACCCATTCATCAGAGCCTTCTGTTGTTTTTGCATCAGCTACATTTTTTCCATTTGTATAGTCATACAGTTCAGAAGTATCCAATTTGGCAGTCCCGAGCACCTTGATCTTTGCATCCTCCGTAACACCGGCATTGCCGTAATTCTGAACGAAGGTGATGCGAATGGCACCCAGCAATTCTTTTAGTGCACCGGCTTTTAGTCCTGCATCAACAGGTACACTAAAGCTCATGCTGGAGCCACTTCCAAGTGTATCTGCGTTGGTGCTATCCCCATAAACACGTTGTGCAGGGTCAGTCAGCAACAACAGTTTACCGGCCTCCCCGTTCTCATTACTAGTGTTCAGGCGCAGAGCCAAATCAATTACATATCCATAGCTGCTGCCCAAATTCTGATCTACACCTACTTCACCAATAGCGCGCACGCCATAGGGATTCTCCACACCAGATGCAAACTTCTTCGACTCAGTATTCATGCCTGTCACAAAAATTTTGCTATTGTCCAATGTGGTAATACGACCATCCATTCCATAGTTGGCAATAGAAAGCGGTTTCGCATTGTTGGCCAAGAGTTCATCGCTGTTCTCCTTCATCTTCAGCGACGCGGGGTTCAAATTGATACCATTCAGCCCGTATGATTCATCGCTCAGGTCAATCAAGTTGCCCCAACTTGTATTTGCCGTGGTAAGGGCGACAGTACCATCTGTGCTCCTGCCATTCCTGATTGAGCCCAGCATGCCGTCACTCGGCATCAGCGCGATCTCCAAGCTGCCGTTGCCGGCTACCGTCGTGGAGATGTTCTTGACTTCCGGCGCCGTAGAAAGCGTGAACCACGCATAGGTGGAGGAGACCATCATAATGCTGGAAACCAGCAGCATGGAGATGGCTGCGATCAGCTTATTGCGGAGACCGAAAGGCATAAGAACTTTTTTCTTTTTTTCCTTTTGTTTATCCATTCTCTCCTACTCCTTTCGAGAGTGATTTTTTGGCAGGCACCCACCTGCCGGAGCTTTATATAAACTGCGTCCCTTACCGGTTGGAATGAAACCGCCAGGGCGCTGAATATATACGGTATTTCTCAGATCCAGTCCCAACCGGAGAAGATCGCTCTCCAGCCGCTCTGGTTTTTCTCCGGCTCATTCACCAGCCGGAAATCCATTTCCACACCCATATGCGCCCCGATGACATCATCGGTTGCCTGCGGGTCGTCGCCCTCCAGCCACAGCACCACGGTGTATTTATGTACCTCCATGGGGTCTACACCAGTCTGCCCGCCGCCGGTAATGCGCTGGTCGCTCTCAAACTTATCGGGGATGACCCGCCAATAGGTAATGGCGCCCACCTGCTTGATGATCTCAAACTGGTCGCTTTCCGGCGCCAGCTCCTGCAGCGGCAGTCCCGCATAGCCGCGGGTGTTATCACCCTGCGCGGGCAGCGCCTCCGCCTGACCGCTTGCGGCAGCCTTGGCATAAAAGCGCATATTTCCATCCTCAAAGACCATTGCCCACACCGCGCCGGAAACCTCCATCGTTTCCCGTGTGATGTTCAGGTTCCAGAGGTAATCAACAGTGCTTTCGCCCTCATTGCGAATGTAATAGGTGTAGGCAAAATACACATCGTTGTGCTCGCCGTCTATCTCGTCCAGATCCAGCGGCAGCTGACTGATGGAAACACAGGGTACATCTACCGCAGGGTTGGCGAAAAGCTGGGTGGTGGGGTTCTCAAACCCGACGGTCTCCGAAAGGGTAAAGCCCTCGCGGAACATCTCATCGGACATATTGATGGTAAAATGCCCGCGCATCTTCTGCACCAGCGAAAACAGCAGCAGCACCAGCAGGAACGCCAGCAGCGCGCCCAGTAGGGCAGCCAGCCAGTGTCTTCCCAACCACAGCAGCAGCGCCGGACGGTGTTTATCAAAGTACAGCCCCATGCTGGAAGCCGTCAGCTCAAATTCCTTTTTGCTGCGGATCCCACGGGCGCGCATTTCCTTACGGAGCTTTTTGCGCCCTGCCTTTATTGCCTGCACCTCGTCCTCGGAGAGCACCACGCCCGCGCGGGTCTTTTTGATCAGGCGTTTCTGCTTTCTCTCGGCGCCGGTTATTTTCGGCTCTTTTTGCTTGGGTTCTTTCTTGGGGGATTTGGGAGGCTCCGGCTGGCTTTCTGCCTTTGCCGCTTCCTCCTGCATCTGCTGTTTTATCTCCTCGGGAAGCTTATCATAGGGGGACGGCACCGGAACCCTCCTTTCGCAGTGTTTTTATAATATTTACACCCGTTCCCGCAGCAGGCTGTCGCGGATCATCTCGTCCTCCTCCACGGCAATACCGTTGATATTGCCGGAGAATAGGGTGACGCCCGCAGCGGAAAGCCACGCGGTCTGTTCGGCGCTGTTCACGCCCTTTGCCAGCAGGGTAATGCCCTCGGCGGCAAAGCAGCGGATCCTGTCATGCTGCTCCTGCTCGGTGGGGATATCCCCCGCCAGCCGCACCATACCGATCCCCATCTCCTTTACCTTTGCCAGCAGCTTGTCCGTGGGGTGGCAGTCCTCCGCCACCAGCGTCAAGCCGTTGCGCAGGTAGCGCCCCAGCGTTTCGGCAACGCCCTTGCCCGCCGTCAGGATCAGCTCCTCCGGCACGGTCAGCATCAGCTTGCCGCGCTCGATCGGCTGGTCGTCAAAGAGCTGTTCCAGCGCCTTCATGCGGCTGCCCTGCCGGTAAAAGTCGCCCAGCACCGGCAATATCACACCGTTCAGGTGCAGCGTGCAGTTCTGGATCCGCAGCAATGCGTCCGCCGCCTCGTACATCAGGTACATGGTCACATCGGCGGTCAGCTCGGTGCGGCGCAGCGCCTCCTCGGTCTCGGCAAGGGTCTGCAAAGCCTCGGAATCCTGCACCAGCCCGCTGAACCACGGCTCGGCATCGTAGGCAAGCACCCGACCCTCGGCATCGACCACAGGGCGGTAGCGCAGCCCCATCGGTCTGTCCTTGCGCTTTACCACCAGCGGAATGGTCTTGGGCACCGTCAGGGTGTAATGAATGAATTTGTTATAAACGCCGCGGCAGCGGTCTCGGGCGTCGTTCAGCACCCGTATCAGCTCCGGACTAAAAGCGGTATTCTCCTGCCCGCGCAGCCGGTCATACGCCTCGCTGAAGGGATCCTCGGATTTGGTCTCGGCGGAAAGCCTGTCCAGCTCCTTTGCCAACCCGACGATCTGCGCGATGGGGCTGATCTCATTGCCCTTTCTGCCGTCGGGATAGCCGCTCCCGTCCCAGCGCTCCATGTGCTGCTGGCAGGATTCGCGGATCATCAGCCACGGGATATTCTCGGTCTCCGGCTCGGTGCCGTCCGTCTTGCGGCGGTCACGGCGCTTCAGCGTCATTTCCTGCAGCGATGCCACCAGCTGTCTGCCGTCGGTGGTGTACTTGCGGTAAACCGCCAGCTCCTCCTCGGTAAAGTCCCTCTGCAGGATCTGATACTCCGGCGGCACCAGCGCCTTGCCCAGCTGATGATACATACCGCATTTGTAGGCAAGGTCGGTATATTCGCCGGTGATCTGCTCCCGTCCCTCGGGTGTATCATGGCAGAAAGAATCGGCACACGCCTGCACAAACAGCGCCTGTGTGTACGCGGCGACGCGGACGGATTGCTTGCGCACCTCTGGCGTCAGCCCGCGGAACGCTTCGTCCCAGGATTCATATTCTTTTCGCTTCCAAGTCTGCTGATCCACGCTTTTTTCTCCTTGTCGCAATAGCCGCCGCTACCCCAACGGCAGAATTTACCGTTGGGGCTGGCAGAGCTATTGTTTATGTCAGATATTTACTATTTAGAGGTAAAGATTGAGTCTTACTCGTCGTCACCGATCTGGTAATCAACCAGCGGGGTGTTATCCTTCTTGTTGCCCTTGCGGCGCTTGCCCAGCATGATGGCAACAATGGCAAGAATGACATTCACACCCAGGCTGACGAAGAACAGGATAGGCCATACATGGTGAATGGGAATGTTGCAGTATTCACCCTCATATACGGCGTTGGCTTCGCGCAGCTTCTCCAGCTCCTCATTCAGCTGGCTGATGATGCTGTTGATGAGCGCGGCACCGTCATTGACCGCCTGCTGGTCGTTGCTGGTCAAGAGACCCACGCCGTCCTTCAGCGCGTCCGCCAGCTTCATCCACAGGCTGCCCAGCTCCTCGCTGTCGCCCAGCTTCTTGGCGGCGGCGATCGCCTCCTCCAGCAGGGTGTAGTCCATCTCCTTCAAGCCCTCAATGGCTTCCTTCAGTGCCTTGGCGCCGGCATCTACCGCGTCCTGGCTCTTGCTGTTGCGCAGGTTCAGCGCCTTGTTGTAGGCATCTTCCACTACGCCCCAGGTGTCATTGGTGTACTTGCTGCCGTCCAGCTCCTGCTTTTCCTTGATCCACTTATTCAGCTCGGAATAGTCGATCTTCACCGCAGGCTCGGTGGGCTGGGTCGGCTGGGTGGGCTGGTCGGGGTCACCGGGGGTCACACTGCCGCCGCTGACGACTGTTACGGTCTCGGTGTAGGTATAGGGTCCCAAAAGACCTTCTCCAACGGAGGTTTCATAAGTAAAGGTTACATCAATGCTGTCGCCGACCTTCGCAGTGGGGCTGGCGGAAACAGTTACCCAAAAGTTGAGGGTAGTATCAGTATCTCCATACTGCACGCCTCCGCTTCCTAATGCACCACCTGACCCTTGGATAGAGCCAACAGTCAGGCTGGAGGAACCGGAAGAAGAAACATCACAGTTGGCACCCTTTGCATTGACGCTCATCGAGACGGTTGTAGAGCCGCCGGGGGTAACCGTAGCAGCCATTGCCGTAGCGCTAAGCAATGCAACCATCAAAATTGCAAGTAAAGCGCCCAGCAAAATTTTACTCTTTTTCATCATATCACCTCATTCAATCACTGCAGTCTGGAAGTATACTCGTTCCACCTTTTAAGCTTCATTGCATAGAGAACAGCATCATCAATATCAGCTTTTCCGTTCTGGTTCAAATCTCCAGCCAAGCTCTGTACCGAGTCTACATCGATCTGAATCTTCTCAGCAACAAACATTGTCATCTTTACTGCATCGTCAATATCTACACGACCATTTGCATTCAGATCGCCCAGAATAATAACGGTATAAACAACCTCCTCGGAAGTGCCGTTATCGGTGACTGCCTTGGCAGTTACCACGCAGCCGTTGCAGATGCGGTTGGCGTTCTTGTACTCATTCAGCTTGCTGAAGGTCAGCTGAACATCATCGGCGGTCGCGTTCTCCGGGTGATAATTGATAATGGCACGGAACTGCGCCTCGGTAATACCGTCGGGGCAGGTATCCAGAATGATGTACTTGTTCTCGGTATCGACCTTGGCGCCCTTTACAATGGTGCCGTCCTTGGTCACGGTCGGGTTGCTGAGGGTCGGAACTTGGTTCTCGCCCACCAGCTTCAGGTTCAGGTGCATGGTCACGCGGGATCTATAGGTCTTGGAAAGATCGTAAACGCCGTACTCGCCGGTCTCAAATGCCCCGATCTTCTTGCTGCCGCCCGCAATATCGGCATAGCCCAGCGCACGGTACAGCAGGGTCAAAATCGCGTGATAAGTGTTTTCCAGAGTAATTTCATTGCCCAGCTTCGCGGTATCAACGCCCTTGTCTGCCAGCAGCTCCAGCACCTTATCAAAGTCAACATTCGCCTTCTTCAGCGCCGCTACCGCGTCGGCAGTGGTCAGCTCGTCAATGGCTTCCTTGATGGGCTTGGTCTGCTTGGTCTCGGTGTAGGTCTTCAGCGCCTCCACAAACTTTGTCTGGGTCTCGCCGGTGGTGCCGTAAGCCAGCACGGAAGCCATTACCGCAATATACTCGGGCTTCTCGCTCATATCCATGCTGACATCAAGGTTCGCCTTGCCGTCCACCTTCAGCTTGCCGTCGGTGTAGGTCACGTCCAGTCCGGAAACGGAAACATCGTTCACGGTCGCGATCTCGCCCATTTCCTTGGAGGCGTCCGCCAGGTTCTTCTTGGCTTCGGCGTCGCCGCCCACCTTGATGGTCAGGGTGCGGGTGTCATACTCCGCCTCGGGGACAATATTGAACTGAATGTAGTCGCCCTCGGCGTTATAGCTGACGGTGGGGTGCCATGCGCCGGTCATCAGCTCCATGGTAAGGATCGTGCCCGCGTCGATCTTGCCGGAAAGGTTGGTAAAATCGGAAAGGTCAGCCAGCACCTTATTCACCAGACCCTCAATGCCGGCAGCGCTCCAGTCGATATCGACCAGCTCGTTGACGAGATACGCCTTCAGCGCGTCCTTGTTCTCCTTATACGCCTTCACAAGATCTTCCTTGTCAATGGCGTAGATGCTGTACTCGGTGCCGCTGTATTTTACCTTCATACCGGCAGTGGTATAGAAGTTCATCAGCAGGTCGTCGGCGAGGTCAAGCGCCAGCGTCTTCACAGCGGGCTTCTTCGCCTGCAGTGCTTCCGCCTTCAGCGTCACGGTGATATTGCCGTTTTCGTCCTCTGCCAGCGTGTAGAACTCATTGATCACCTTGCCGTTCTCTGCCACATAGCCCTGCTTCAGCATGCTGCTCACATCGCTGGTGTAGGTGCCCGCGGTAAGCACTGCGCTGCCGGAAATGGTGCCGTTCACCTTGCCGGTGTTGTTCAGGGTACCGTCCAGTACGGTCACGGTGTCATTGGCAGTAATGCCGCCCTCAATGGTCTTGCCGTTCAGGTCAAGGAAAGTGCGCGCGTTGATCGTCAGGCTGTCGGCAATGTCCTTCAGCAGGATCGCCACAGTCTTGGCACCGCTGGTCTTCAGGCTCTCGGAAAGGTCCTTGGTGTAGACCAGCTTGCCCGCGCCCGCGGCAGTCGGGTCGATCACAATGGCTTCGTACTCGTTCTGCTCTACATTGTTCAGCGTCATGCTCACGGTCAGCTCAAGCTGCTCGCTGGCAAAGAAGCTGGTATCAATGTTGCTGATCGCCGCGATGGCGGTTCTGGAGTTTGCGCCAACGGTCGCAGTATAAGTGCCGCCCGCGCTCTCCTTATTGGTGATGGTCACATCGTCGCCCAGCACAAAGTTCATCAGGGTACGCAGCTTGGCGTAATAGTCGTTGTACTGTGCTAGATTGGTGGTCTTGCCTGCCTGCTTCGCGGTGTTGTCCGCGGTGGTCAGGGTCACACGCTCATCGGCAAACAGCGGACGCGCCATATCCAGCGCGTAGTCGATCAGCTCCGCCGCTTCAATATTGGTCACATCGGTCAGCTCGGTCTTGCCCAGCGCCAGCATCATGGTCAGCGCCGCCTGATAGGCACGGTCGGGCAGGGTGCCGTTCATCAGCAGGGTGCCGTCGCCGTTAAAGGAAGCGTCCGCATACTGCTGCACTTTCTCGATGGCGTCATAGGCTTTCTTCATTCTGCCGGTATCGCTTCCGTTGCTCTCCATGGTGATGTACAGCGGGACGGTGGTCTCACCGGTCTCGGTCACCAGCGTAATGGTGGATTGCAGCAGCTTGCCGCCCAGCAGGTTGCTTCTGCTTACATTGCTGTCCACAATGACCGTTTCGCCGTCCAGCGTCATCTCATTGATGGTGCCGTCGGGGTTCAGCGCACTCTGGACGCTCTCAATGCTCGCACCGCTGGTGGTCAGCATATTCAGGGCGCCGCTGAGGTAAACCTTACCGTCACCGTAGAAGCTGCTGCCGGCAAGACGAATCTCGCTCACCTTGCAGTCGGTGCTGGTCAGGTAGGAACCAATGCTGTTCACCAGACCGGTATTAAAGTTCTTGCTGACCGCCAGACGCAGGATCACAGAGGAGATCTTGCCGTTCTGCTCCATGGCGATGAAGTCCATCTCGTCGCTGTTCAGCTTGGCGTTCAAACCCTTAAAGAAGGCACGCAGGCTCTCCTCCTGGGCGTTTACTTTGGTACGCTCAATGGTCAGTTCGCCGTTCTTAAAGAGGCGCTTGACCTGCTCCGCGGTAAAGGTATAGGCGGAAGCCGTGTTCTGTACACCGACCTTCGCGCTGTCGATGACATAGTCATAGCGGTAGCCCTGCTCGGGTGCCGCCAGCGTAATGCTCGGGTTCTTGATGGTAAAGGTCTGGTCGTTCACGCCGTCAATATGTACGGTAAAGGTCTTTGCCTCGTAGGTCACTTCCTCAACCTTCTGAGTATCCAGTACGGTGCCGGCGGTCAGGGTCAGCCCGTTCGTCAGCGCATAGAAATCATCATTGATGTTCTTCACGGCGGCGTCGGTATCCGCTTTCAGCTCTTTCCACAGGTTGTCACGCAGCGTGTTCAGGTCAATGATGTCCGCTACGGTCAGCTCGTGGTTCTTCTCATAGGTCTTGGTACCGGTCTTGGTCATGCCTTCCGCCGTCACCTTTACGGTCACAACGACCATGTTGGGCGCCGCAGCGGTCAAAGTGGTCTCCAGCTTGAGGGTAGGAGCGGCGGTATAGCTGCCGGTATGACCCGCCAGTGCCTTGACAGCGGCAACAAACTGGATCATATCAGCGACGGCGCCGTCGGTATGGATCGCGGAATTGATCTCCTGCGGCAGGGCGTTCACCGCGTTGTTGATCTTGGTGGTCGCCTCGTCGATGCGGTCAATGTACTCGGAGCCGCTCTTCCCGTTGGGCAGGGTGATCTCGGAAAGGGCGTTCTCAAAGTTCGGGTCTGCCATCACGATCGTCAGGTAATCGCGCAGCTTGACAGCCTCATCACGAATGACCTTGTACTGATCGTTCTGGTAGAAGTACGCCAGCCCGCTCAGGTCGGTGCCCTCCATATAGTTGATAATGTAATTGTAGATCTTCAGGTTCTTTCCGTCATAGCTGGTGATGGTCTTGCCGTTTGCATCGATCTTGCCGATGATGCAATCGAGGGCATTCATCGCCTCAGGACCCAGCTTCGCGGGAATATTGTTCGCCTCATCTGCCTCCAGCATAGAGCGCAGACCCTTCATGGCGTCCATATTCAGCTGTCCCAGCTGATCCTTGATATCGGTAAACTGCTTCATGGCAGCCTCGTGGCTCGTTGCCTCGGTCAGCAGCGTCTTGGGCAGGTTCATCATCGCCAGCACTTCGCTGCCGGTCATCGGCTCGTCGCCGAAGGTCAGCACATATTCCACCTGCACGCTCTCAAAGGCGATGGTATTCAGCGTCGCGGACTCGCCGTTAAAGGAAGCGGTCGCCACCACGCTGCCGTTCAGAACGGCTTTCGCGGTCACAGGCTTCCAGCTCAGCCCCGCGTACTTCGCGCTATACTCCTTGGCGGTCACCGTGGTGGTACCGTTCGCGTTCAGCGTCAGGCTCACCAGGTTATCGCTGTTCTCCGGCACACGCACTCTTACAATGGTATCGTTGGGGGTCAGAATAGCGCTGTTCAGCACATTCTTCTCCTCGGCAGTCAGTCCGGCGGCAGCCTTCGCGGTCAGCTCGCCCAGACCATACCCCGCGCGGGTCTTATCCATCTCTCTGGTAAAGACGGTATCGCCCACCACGCGGTATACGGTACCCTCGTCATAGGTCTCCTCGCCCAGCTTATACTGGTAGGACTGCCCCTCGGTAGCGCACACAGGCAGGGTCACGCGGTAGCCGTAGGGCACCGTGCGGACACCCTCGCCGTCGCCCAGCGAGTAGGTTACGTCCTTAGGGGCATAGCTTATTACATAGGTCACGTCACCGGTCAGCGTCTCGCCGAAGTCGGTCACGGCGCGGTTGTAGTGCGCGGTGTTTACCTCATGGACCTTCCATGTCTCCAGCACCTCCGCCTCGTTCACCTTCTCGGCAATGGCGGCTTCCACCTCTGCCTTCGCGGTGCCGCTGCGCAGCGTCAGCTTCCATTCTGAGGGGTAGGTAAGAGTCGTCAGTTCACCGCTGTCAACGGTGCCGGCAGCAATGACCTTCGCCTCAAACTTCACCGTCACATTAAAGCGGTTCACATTGGTGCTCACGGTGGTGTTCAGCGTCTTTACCGCCTTCTCCACGGTGATGTCGCTGTCATGCAGGCTGCTGTTGCCCACGGCGGCAGCAGCCAGACCGTCCAGCACGGTATAGTCGGCAGCGGTCAATCCGTCCTTTACTACCGTCTGGTTCAGCACCAGCCATTCGTCCTCTACCGCCGATTGGAGCTTGGGACAGATGGTTTCGCGAATATAGTTCAAACCATTCTTAACGGTCTGGGCGTTGGCGATCTGATCCTCGGAGAGCTTCAGCGCCGTGCCGTAGCGCACTGCCATATCGGAAGCCGTGTAAAGCGGCTTGTTGATATCAATATAGATCTGCAGCTGGTTGTAGAAAGTCTTCGCAACGTTCTTCAGCTCTGCGCCGTTTTCCAACAGCCACTGAATCTTACTGGCAGCCGCCTCGTAATCGCTCAGCAGCAGAGAGATGTCCAGCACACCGCCCGCAATGGATTTGCCATCCGCGGAAAGAACGCCGCCGTTTTTAATCAGCTGCGCCGCCATGTCATCGATTGCCGCCAGCGTCTCGGGATCGGTAACTGTAACGATCTGCTCACCGCTGCCATTCTTAATGCCGTCCTTGCCCAGCTTATACAGTGCATTAAAATACTGCTCCAGGAAGGTGCTCACATAGGACTGGGCGTCTACCGTCTCCGCGTTGCTCAGCCCCTTCGCCAGCATATAAGGGATATTCAGCAGCAGGGACTGGGTCGCCTCATCGACCTCCACTGTCGCTGTATAGTCCACCTCTACGCTGTAGGTATTACCGGCATAGGTAAAAGACCCCGTATAAGCGGAGCTGCCCTTTGTCAGCGCTACCGTCTCGGCGGCGGAGCCGTCCTCCGGCACGATGCGTGCAGCGGTCGGCTCCCATGTATAGCCGTCCTTGGTGATGCTCTTCGCGGTAACGGTCTTTGCCGTTTCGTCCACCGCGATCAGATCATCACCCTCCGACGGCGCGGTGTAGGTCACGCTGCCGCCGGTCAGATAGCCGGACTTCAGCACAGCCTGCTCCGCTGCGGTCAATTTGGCACTGTAGGCGTCTGCTACCAGCTCGCCTACCGTTACCGTTTGCTTGTTGCCGGCAGGCACTTCTGTGTCGACCGCCACGGCGAAACAGTTAACGGAACTGCTGAGAACCGTTACTACCGCCAGCAGCATCGCCAAAAAACGCTTAGATGCCGGTACATTCCCCTTCATACTACCTCACTCCATTCTTATAAAAATCCTTGCAAAGAATATGTGCTCGGTGCCAAATCTCCGGCACGGGATACCCTTGGAGGATCTGCTCGTTTCTCCATGCTTTTCATGAAGCACCTCTCGGAACAAACGCTCCTCCAATAGTACGCATCTTTACTATAGTGCATATCTTTACTACTGTAGTTTATAACATCAACCCTTGGATTGCAACCTTTTTCTGCATATTTTCGTTCCAAATCCATTCGCATTTTTCTTACAATTTATGTGTTTATTACAAACTTTTGGCTAAAACTGTGAGGTCGGTATTTCCCGTCAGGATACCGTTTTCTGCCCGTCCCCTCCAGTATATGCGCATTGTCCCGCCAAAAGAAAAGGATCGCTGCCCTCACGGACAACGATCCCATGTTATTCTATACTACCGTACGGTCGTACCTTCGCTTGACAAGAGCACATGCGGTTTTTGCGGGCAGAACTGCCGCGCAAAAACTCCGCAGGACTTTTCGGCGAGGGAAAATCAGATGATGACAAGGAAGAGAACCGCAGGAATACTTTGTGTATTTCAAGGCTTGATGACGCAGTCAGCGCTGACTTTCACCGCTGAAAAGCGTGTTTGCCCTTGCCAAGCGAAGGTATTCTCATACCGTTTCGTTCCTGCCGGCTCTCTGCCCCGCCAGCAGCGCCACCACGCTGGTAAAAAGGATGTATCCCAGACTGATATTCCAGTTGGGGGTCAGGTCATGCAGCCAGCCCACCACCATGGGACCGGTCGCTGCCAGCGCGTACCCTGCCGACTGCGCAAAGCCGGAAAGCCGCGCCGCGTCCACCGCATTTTTGGCGCGGAAGCCCATCAGTGCCAGCCCCATGCTAAATGTACAGCCGTTGGCAAGCCCCAGAATAATGGTCGCCGTCACCTGCGCTGCCGCGGCAGTGGAGGACATCAGCGTAACAATGCCGATGATATTCAAAATGGAACCGACCAGCAGCCACCCGCGCTGATCCTGCCGTTTGCCCGCCAGCGTCGGCACCACCAGCGAGGGCGCCAGGCTCACCACCTGGTACAGCGAGGTCACAATACCCGCCGTACCGCTTTCCATGCCGGCGGATTGCAGTATGGTGGGCAGCCAGCCGATGACCGCGTAAAAAATCAGCGAGTTGACACCGAAGTACAGCATCACACACCATGCCAGTCCGCTTTTCCAGATGGGCTTTTCTTTCATCACCGTATCAGGCGTATCGGGTGTTTCAGCCGTTTCGTGCGGCGCCGTCACACCCAGCCGCAGCGCGGCGTTTTTCCGCCAAATAAATATCGTAACAATGACCGCGATGCCCCACACCAGCAAAGCACCGCGCCAGCCCAATCCCGCCTTGGCAATCGGCACATTCAGTCCCAGCGCAATGGCGGCAGCCGCCACCATCGCTACAGTATAGAAAGCCGTGACCTGTCCCACACGGGCAGGATATTCCGCCTTGACCACCGCGGGCAGCAGCACATTACCCAGCGCGGTGCCGATCCCGACAATAGCAGTGCCGAGGAACAGCCCCGCCGCTCCGGCGGCGCTGCGCAGCACGGTGCCCAACAGAATGAGCAGCAGTCCGATCAGAATGGTGCGACCCTCTCCCCAGCGGCGACCCAAGCCGCCCGCCAGCGAGCTGATAGCGGCAAAGGCAAGCAGCGGCAGCGTGGTCAAAAGACCGGAGGCACTGCCGGAAAGTCCCAGGCTCTCGGTGATCTCCGGTAGTAGCGGGCCCACGCCGGTAATGATAATGCGCAGGCAGAATGCCACCAGTATGATGCTCAGCATCATGGTACGGTCGGTGCGGGGGGTAGTGTCGGCTTTCATAAATGGTCCCTCATCTCATTATCTTTTTTATTTCTCATTTCTCTTTGTCGCAGTGGTGCTGCCAGTACAGCAGGTTCACCAACCCGCCAATCAGTATGATGGTCCCCATCAGGTGCAGCCACAGCATCAGAATGATCAGCGATGCCAGCGAGCCGTACACCAGCGTGTACCGCGCCGAAGCACTGATCATCGTGGAAAAGATGATGCTGACCACCAGAATGGCAAGCCCGCCGACCACCGCGCCCGGCAGTACCGGCAGCGCGGGGCGTCTCACCGGTGTCACGCTGCGGTACAGCAGCAGCAACAGCAGCATAATAATGCCGGTCAGCAGGATAAATCTCAGCCATGTCCAGCTTGCCAGCACATCGCCCACATGGAACCATTGGTCCAAAAGATCAATAAACCAGTCGCCGGTCGCTACCACCACGACCGAAAGGTAAATCCCTACCAGAAATACCGCCGAGTACAAAAAGCACATCGCCGTGTGCAGCAGTCCCTTGTAGCGCGGCTCCCCGTACAGGTCGCCCATCGTCGCCATAATGGTTCCAAACGCGCCCGATGCCGCCGTCAGCAGCAGAATGATGCCTGCCCACAGCATTGCCCGCGAGTAGTTATCGTGGATATAACCGAAGAAGGTGATCAGCGTTTCCGTCACCTGCTGGGGGATCACCTCGCTCAGCAGTCCCAGCAGCTCCTGCGTATCTATACTGGTACGACCGATGATGCTGGCGACGCAGATCAGCAGCGGAAAAAAACTCAGCATCAGGTAATACGCGAATGCCGCCGCGCTCCGTCCCATGCGCCGGCTGCCGTACAGGTCTATAATATAGTACACCTTCGTCAAAAACGGGCTCTTGTCTATCAGCTTCTGCAAAAATGGGGGCAAGGCTCTCCCTCCTTTCTCCGGTTCTCTGCCCGCCGCGGGGCGGCGGCTCTCCCCCTCGGCGGATTTTATGATCTTATTCCTCCGCTGCCTCGGCAGCGCTTTATTCTATCTTATTCTATCTCATTCTATCCCGAACAGACGCTTGGCGTTTCGGCAGGTCATCTCCACTATCTCCTCTGCCGTCCCCCCGCGGATCTCCGCCAGCCGCTCCGCCACACGGGGCAGCATGCCGCTGTCGCAGCGCTTGCCGCGATACGGCTCCGGCGCCATGTAGGGGCAGTCGGTCTCTATCAGCAGGCGGTCGTCCGGCACCGCTGCCGCCGCCTGCGGCGCTTTGCGGGCATTCTTAAAGGTGATAGCGCCGGTAAAGCCCATATACATTCCCAGTGCCGCGGCCTCCTTTGCCATCTCCGCGCTGCCGGAAAAGCAGTGCAGCACCCCCTCGGGGCGCAGCTCCCGCAGCACCTCCAGCGTATCGGCATGGGCTTCCCTGTCATGGATAATGACCGGCAGCCCCAGCTCCTTTGCCAGCAGCACCTGCTGCCGGAACAGCTCCCGCTGCCGCTCTTTCGGCGGGTTTTCCGCCCAGTAGTAGTCCAGCCCTATCTCCCCGATGGCACGGCACTTGGGGTGCGCCGCCAATGCCTTCAGCTCGGTCAGATAGTCCTCGGGGGCGTCCCCTGCCTGCTCCGGGTGGATACCGGCGGCAAAGTACACAAAGTCGTACCGCTCCGCCAGCGCCCGCGCCGCACGGCTCGTCGGCAGGTCAGCCCCTATCGTCATAATATATTCCACACCCTCGCTGTGAATACGCTCCAGCAGCTCGTCCCGGTCGGCGTCGAACCGCTCGTCATCGTAGTGGGCGTGGGAATCAAATATCCCGTTCATGGCTTCTCCTTTGGGGAAAAACGGGGTCGGCGGCAACACTGTTGTCCCGACCCCGACCTATTCCGTTTTCTTCTCCGATCAGCACAGCTTCGCGCCGGCGGGGATCGCGTCGTCCAGCATCAGCAGATGCAGGCTCTCACCCTGCTCGGCAGAGATCAGCATGCCGTTGGATTCCCGTCCCATCATCTTGCGGGGCGCCAGATTGGTGCATGCCACCACCGTCTTGCCCACCAGCTCCTCGGGCTTATAGTACTTCGCAATGCCGGAAAGGATCTGACGGTTTTTGCCGGTGCCGTCGTTCAGGGTAAAGCACAGCAGCTTATCGCTCTTTTCCACCTTTTCGCACGCCAGCACCTTGCAGACGGTCAGCTCCACCTTTTCAAAGTCGGGGAACGCGATCTGAGCCTTGGCGGAAGCGGTCTCGGCAGGCTTTTCCTCCTTGGGGGCGGCGGCAGCCTCCAGCTCCGCCAGCTCCTTTTCCATATCGATGCGGGGGAACAGCACCGCGCCCTTCTGCACCGTCACCTCGGCACGCAGTCCGCCGAACTTCGCGGCGGAAGCCCAGTCCCGCTCGCCCTCACCGGCGCCGCACTGGTCAAGGATCTTCTCGGCGGAGGAGGGCATATAGGGCTTCAGCAGGATACCTGCCAACCGAATGCTCTCCAGCAGGTTGTACATTACCGTGGCAAGGCGGGCACGCTTGGTTTCGTCCTTCGCCAGCACCCACGGGGCGTTTTCATCAATGTATTTGTTGGCGCGGGAGACCAGCCGGAAGATCTCCGCCAGTCCGTTCTGGAAGGCGAAGGCTTCCATCTGCTTCTCGTAGTTATCCCGCAGCTCATTGCCGATGGCGACCAGCTCGTCATCGGCGGGGGAAGCCTCCCGCTCGGCGGGCAGCGTGCCGCCAAAGTACTTCTCCACCATCGCCACGGTGCGGCTGACCAGGTTGCCCAGATCGTTGGCAAGGTCGGTATTGATGGTGCTGATGAGCAGCTCGTTGCTGAATACACCGTCGGAGCCAAAGGGGAAGCTCCGCATCAGGAAGAAGCGGATCGCGTCCACACCGTAGCGTTGGCACAGCACCACAGGGTCTACCACATTGCCCTTGGATTTGCTCATCTTGCCGCCCTCCAGCAGCAGCCAGCCGTGACCGTAGACCCGCTTCGGCAGCGGCAGATCCATTGCCATCAGCATTGCCGGCCAGATGATGGAGTGGAACCGCACGATCTCCTTGCCGACAAAGTGTACATCGGCAGGCCAGTATTTCTCCACATCGTGGTATTTGTCGTTCTTGTAGCCCAGCGCCGTCATGTAGTTGAACAGGGCGTCCACCCAGACATACACCACATGCTTCGGGTCAAAATCCACCGGAACGCCCCAGGTAAAGCTGGTGCGGGAAACGCACAGATCCTGCAAGCCCTGGTTGATGAATGCTTTCATCTCATTGACGCGGGAAGCCGGCGTCAGGAACTCGGGGTGCTCGTCATACAGCTTCAGCAGCCGGTCGGCGTACTTGGAAAGCCGGAAGAAATAAGCCTCCTCCTCGGCGTCCACCACAGGTCTGCCGCAGTCGGGGCAGCAGCCGTCCTTCAGCTGGCTCTCGGTCCAGAAGCTCTCGCAGGGGGTGCAGTATTTGCCCTTGTAGGTGCCCTTGTAGATATCGCCGCGGTCATAAAGCTCCCGGAAGATCTTCTGGATCGCTTCCACATGGTAATCGTCGGTGGTACGGATAAAGCGGTCATAGCTGATATCCATCAGCTTCCACAGCGACTTGAAGCCGCCCTCGCCCTCCACGATCTTATCCACATACTGCTGCGGTGTTACACCGGCAGCCTTCGCCTTGTCCTCGATCTTCTGCCCGTGCTCATCGGCGCCGGTCAGGAACATGACATCATAGCCCTGCAGCCGTGTGTAGCGTGCCATGCAGTCGGTGGCTACGGTGCAGTAGCTGTGCCCGATGTGCAGCTTATCCGAGGGATAGTAGATGGGTGTGGTGATATAAAACTTTTTCCGTTCCATTTTGTTACCTCCTGCGCGAATGAGCGCATTTTTTCATTATCAGTATATTATACCACGCTTCCCCGCCAAAGCAAAGAATTTTTCTGAGCATCACTGTAAAAAACAACACTCCGCCTGCGGCGGCAAACATATCTCCCGCACCCTCTCACCGCGACCCGTACTATGACTTCGTTTCATCTCGCCTATCGGCGTTGCAAAATTTCGATTAAGCCTTAGCATCTCCGCCTACCGGCGGGGTGGTACTTTTGACCCGCCTCGTCGGACGCAACCTCCGCTTCAATCGGGCAGACCCTCCGTTACACTACGGGCAGCCCTCTCCGCTGCGGTGCGTCCTCCTCTCCCCACAAGGTCTTGCGACCTTGCGGGGTCCCCCAAAGCCTGCGCGCTGGAGCGCGAAGGGCGAACCACCTCCCCTCTCTTGCCCTTGTCGCTCCAAAGTCGCACTGCTTCGCTTACTCGCTCGCATTGCTCCTGTCGCTCCCCAAGGAATTGTCGCTGTATCCGCCACCGGCGGCGCTCCAATTC
>JBNMIL010000021.1:0-19447 GCA_050873265.1 Angelakisella sp.
CACATTTTCTTTGCGCGAATGGGAGAAAATATTATTTTTCGCAAAAAAAGTGTGTACAAATCTAAAAGTATTTGATACAATATGTAGAGCGACCATTGAGCGGCAGTCCGAAGCGAAAACGCTGGCACAGTCTGCCGATGCCATGGTGGTGGTAGGGGGGCTGCACAGCGCCAATACCACGGCTTTGGCGGCGCTGTGCGGCAGGTACTGCCCCACGGTGCAGGTCGAAACGGCAGCAGAGCTTTGCCGCCATCGGGAGACCCTGCGGGGTGCCCATTTTATCGGTATTACTGCCGGCGCTTCAACCCCGGCTTGTATCATTAAGGAGGTTCAAAATTCCATGAGCGTATTGGAAAACAACACTGAAGAAATGAACTTTGGGGAGCTGCTCGATCAATACTCCAAAAGTATACATAATGGGGAGAAGGTAACGGCCGTTGTTACAGGCATTAAGCCGACGGAAATTTCTGTTGACGCCGGCACCAAGCATGCCTGTTATGTACCGCTGGATCAGCTGACCAGCGATCCCTCTGCCAAGCCCGAGGACATCGTCAAGGTCGGCGATGAGCTGGAGCTGATGGTCGTCCGCGTCAATGATGTGGAAGGCACCGCTATGCTCTCCAAGACCCGTCTGGATGCCGTAGCCGGCTTTGAGAAGGTCATGAACGCAGGCGAGACCGGCGAGATCCTCACCGGCGTCGTCACCGAGGTCATCAAGGGCGGCGTTCTGGTTCTCACCAACGGCGTCAAGGTATTTATCCCCGCCAGCCAGACCGGCGTTCCCCGCGATGGTGACCTGAACACCCTGCTCCGCAAGGAAGTCAGCTTCAAGATCCTCGAGACCAACCGTCAGCGCCGCCGTGCCGTCGGCTCCATCAGCGTGGTTGCCCGCGAAGCCCGCAAGGAGCTGGCTCAGAAGTTCTGGGACGAGGTCGAGGTCGGCAAGGTCTACACCGGCAAGGTCAAGAGCCTCACCAATTTCGGCGCGTTTGTCGATCTGGGCGGCGTCGATGGTCGTATCGGTCTCACCGATCTGACCTGGCTGCGCGTCAAGAGCCCCGCTGAAGTCGTTTCCATCGGTGATACCGTTGAGGTCACCGTAAAGGACATCGACCGCGAGAACAACCGCGTTTCCCTCATCTACAAAAAGACCGAGGACAATCCCTGGGAGAAGATCAAGACCATGTATCAGGTCGGCGATGTCGTTCCCGTCAAGATCATGTCCCTCACCACCTTCGGCGCTTTCGCGCAGATCATTCCCGGCATCGACGGTCTGATCCACATTTCTCAGATCGCCCGTGAGCGTGTCGAGAAGGTTGCCGATAAGCTCTCCGTCGGTCAGGTCGTAGATGCCAAGATCACCGAGCTGGACTATGACCGTCATCGCGCAAGCCTGTCCATCAAGGCTCTGCTCACCGAGGAAGCCCCCGAGGAGGAGACCGCTGAGGAAGAGGCTCCCGCCGAGGAATAATTTTCCCCTAAACTTCAGTCCCCCGACCGTCATGGTCGGGGGATATTTTTATCCTCTGAACCCCGCGCAAGGCAGCGGAGCATACGACCGCAGGTCAAACCGTCCTGCGGACGGTTTCGGCGGGCGTCGCCCGCCGGCGCCGGCTGCGCCGGCGCGACCTGCGGCCCCCTCCCCCTTCTCCCCCCGCTAATAAAAAGTAAATCTTTTCAAAGACCCCTCATTCGCCATTGACAAACCCGCTTTTGTCTGCTAAACTATAAAAAGTAATTGTTACTGTTTAAGGAGAGATCACATTGAAGTATTCACGCCAACGGGAGCTGATTTTGGAGACAGTCCGCCGCTCCGACGATCACCCCACCGCCGATACCATTTACGCGCGGGTGCGGGCACAGGATCCCAAGGTAAGTCTTGGCACCGTGTACCGCAACCTGAACCTGCTGTGCGATAACGGACAGCTCCTCAAGGTACCGATCCCCGGCGCCAGCGACCGCTTTGACCACACGCTGGGCGACCATGCCCACGCCTACTGCACCCAGTGCGGCAGCGTCACCGATGTACTGCCCGAAGCGCTCCCCCTGCTGCAAGGCGCGCTCAAGGAGGGCAGCGGCTTTCTGGTCAAGCAGATGAACCTCGTGCTGGAGGTCATCTGCCCCGAATGTCAGAAGTCCCTGCAATAATTTCCCCCATATGCAAAGAAGCCCCCGCTGCGGGAGCTTCTTTTTTGATATCCGGTAAATTGTGTTTACGCCTTGGCTTTCAGCCCCAGCGCTTCGGCGGCGGCTGTAAAGTCCGCTTTCTTTACATAGATAAAGTACGCCGTGACCATCTCCGACTGCTTGCCGAAGCTGCCGTCACGGGGACGCTCCGAGGTGACGGCATGGGGTGCCGTGCGGCGTACCTCCTGTGCGGTGTATTCAATACCCTGCTCCGCCAGCACACGGCAGATGTGGGTCTTTTCCTCCTGCTCGTAGGTCACGGCAAGCTGGCGGCGGTTGAAAACGGTGATCATGGTCTCACTCCTCGGATATACAAACTGTAATATTAATCGACTTTATACTGTCTTATGCGTGTTTATTCGGCAGCGGCTACGATCGCAATGCCCGCGGAAGCGCCGATTCGGTTCGCGCCCGCCTCGATCATTGCCATTGCGGTGGCATAGTCGCGGATCCCGCCGCTTGCCTTTACACCCATTTCGGGACCTACGGTCTTGCGCATCAGGGCAATGTCATGGGTCGTCGCCCCGCCGGTGGAAAAGCCTGTGCTGGTCTTGACAAAATGCGCGCCCGCAGCCTTTGCCGCCTCGCATGCCTTTACCTTCTCCTCGTCGGTCAGCAGGCAGGTCTCAATGATGACCTTAACGGTGCGTCCGGCGGCAGCCTTCACCACGCCCTCAATATCCCGCTGTACCAGCGCCCAGTCGCCCGCTTTGGCGGCGCCCACATGGATCACCATATCCAGCTCCTCCGCGCCCATCGCGGCACAGCTCGCGGCTTCGGCGGCTTTCTGCTCCGGCGCAATGGCGCCCAGAGGGAACCCCACCACACAGCAGACCTTCACGCCGGTGCCTTTCAGCAGGCGTGCCGCCAGCGGAATATAAACCGGATTGACGCAGACGCTGGCAAAATGATACTCGGCAGCCTCGGCGCACAGCTTCTCCACCTGCGCGGCGGTGGCTTCCGGCTTTAGCAGGGTGTGGTCTATCATCGCGGCAATGGTCTTTTTATCCATGGATTTGTTTCCTCCGTTTCAGTATATAAATTCTGTCCCCAGTATAGCACAGCACCCGCCTCCGGCGCAAGAGACCGCCCCATTTCTTTCCCTTTTCTTGCAAAAAAAGAGAAGCCCTGCGGCTCCCCTTTTCTGTATTGGCTTATGCTTCGCCCTGATAAGTCAGCGTATACCAGCCGTAGATCATCGCCGCGATCTTATTATCCTTCGGCTTGCCGGTATCCAGCACCAGTACATCGGCGGCACCGTTGGCTCGCCGGGTAAGGATATAATACCCTGTCGTACCGGTCTTATAGGCGGAAACCATCTGCTGCGGCTCCATATCCTCCCACCGGCAGTAAAGGGCGTCACCCTCCCGGTAGATGGTCAGCGTGTCGCCGTCATCGTTTTCCATGTCCTGCCACCGCCCGCCAAAGGTCTCCTCGATCTCGGTCAGGGGCATTTCCTCGGCGGTATCCAGCACGCTGGGCAGCTGCTGCCACTCCATTTTATCCAGCAGTTCATTGGGCACCAGAATGAACCAATCAATCCCATAGCTGTCGCCCTCCATATACTGGGTGCCGCGCAGCACCATTCCCTGTTCGGTCATCTTATAGGCAACGCACGACCAGCTTCGGCTCTGCTCTCCGCCGTCCAGCCATTCCGCCACCGGAAGCTCCATCTCCGCCGATTTTCCGCTTTTCGGGTCAAAGGCACGCAGGGTAAAATGTCCGTTTTCCTGATAGTTGGTTTCCACATTCCACAGGCAGCCATCTTGCTCCATACCGTAATACAGCCCCGCCACCGTGCGGGTGGGGGTGCCATAGGGCAGCTCCTCCACGGCAATGCTGTAAAACGCGCTCTCCGATATGCCTTCGTCATCGGTAGACAAAACATCTCTTGCCGTCCAGCACAGCTTGCCGTCCAACAGCATGACACCCGAGAGGTTCGTCACATTCATTTTGCTCTGGTTCAGCCAAACCACCTCCCCGGTGGAAAGGCTGTAGATCCCGTAATCATTGCTGTACCGGTAGCTGTTGCTGCTGATCACCAGCCGGTCGTTATCCAGCCACAGCTCCGGCGCGTAATAACCGTCAAGCCCCTGATCTTCCCCATTCAAACTGGCATCAAGCACCACCGTCCCGTTGATGGTCAGGCTGCCGTTTTCGGTACCGTCAGCGATATGCTGTCCATCAGGGCTCCATTCCATCGTGTAAATGTTGCCCTCCGGCACATAGTCCCGGCTTTCCACCCGACCGTCGCTCCACACCTCGGTTTCCACCAGCCGGTCTGTCCGGTTATAGGGGTTTCTCATTCCTGTATCAGTGGAATATACCGTCCGGATAATGATCGACCCCTCAGCAGCCACCGTGCTGGTTTCCCGCGCTTTGCCGCTCTGATAACTCGCTTTCATCCAGTTCCCGCAGGTCAGGGGTGTTTCTATCACCTCATAGCTGCCATCGGTGTGCAGCATCATTACCGCAATGGGTGCGCCGTCCTTATAGCCTGTTTTCGGTATGACCGGTATCGCCAGGGTGCCGTCCGCCAGCAGCTTGGGCTCCATGGTGGTATGAAAGACCTGGTTATAGCCGTCGCGCTCCGGTACAAAGCTGGTATACAGCGGCTTCCAGCCGCTGCCGGAAATCATTCCGCCGATACTCATCGCCGTCACACCGTTTTCCAGCTCCACCGGCACACTGCGGTTGCTCACATACTTCCAGCTGCCGTCCTCCGCTATCCTTACGGTCAGTTCCCTGTTGTAGTTGGGCTCTCTCCCATTAAAAGTAAATCCGTAACGGATCCGCAAAAGATTGCCCTCCTGCACCGCCTCCTCAGCAAAGCATAACCAGCTAATACCCGTCTCCGTTACCCACAGCATTGTCCCGTTCCCATCGGGGTCCAGCAGGCTCCGCAGCTTTTCCTCACTGATGTCGAACCACTTCAGCAGCACCTCCTCGATTTCATCGATAGGCACCTCCTGCCCCTCCGGGTAGTCCGTTTCGCCATCGGTCAAAAACCAGCACAGTCTTGCCCACCACAATGGGTCGGTGATCTCCTCCGGCGAAGCAAACTTCAGTGTGCACCCCTCCGCCAGCGGGTATAGGTAGGTCTTGGTCAGCTCATAGCGCTTATTGTAGTTCTCATAAGTATCCAGCGGCGAAAAAACTGTGTATATGTAATCCACGCTATCAATAATGGAAAGATACCCGCAGCTGTTCAGCCTTATCTCCCCCGCCTGCTGGTACAGCACATTTTCCCAATCCACGGTGTCATCATAGCCGGTCAGCGCCGTCTCTTGGAAAGCCGCCACCCCGTCCTTTACGGTCAGCCGTATGCCATCTATTCCCCGAATGTCATTGCGGTCATGGAAGTTATAATACCGCAGCTCGGCGTCCTCCCCCGCCTGCATCTTCTCCACCGCCGCCCGCAGCGGGGCGCTGTCGGTCAGCGGCACACCGTTGTAGGCAATGACAGTCGCCGTCTCCTCGGCAAGCGCCGCCTTGTACTGGGTGCTTTGCAGCACCTCCTGCGGCACCCCCTCGGTGGAAAGGATCTTCTCCTGTCCCTTTTCTCCGCAGCCCGCCAGCAGCAGGATCATCACTGCCGCCAGCAGTACCGCCCATCTTCTTTTCTTCATGCTGTTTCCTCCGTCATTAAACCCTGTTCACTTCACCGGTCGTCAGGTTCAGCTCATAGGTTCCACCGTCTGTGCGGTGCTTGCCCCCTACATAAAAGACTGCGTAGCCGTCCCTCTGCTGATAGCCATAACTGGAGAAATGAACCAGTCCTCCCTCTTCGTAACGTTCCAGACTGATTTTGGTATCCCAGTCCTTTTGCAGCTGTCCGGTGGTATCCAGCACCGCCGCGTGAACGGTCACATCTGTGGGTAGTTTACTCCAGCCGTCCCAATCTTCCGGCAAAGCCACCCAGTAGGCAATGATCATCTTCTCTGCCCGGTAGCCCTTCGCCCATATCACATGGGGAACGTCGTCTCCGGTTTTCATCTCACTGATGCTCCAGCTGTAAACGGGGCTGCGGTCCTCCGCCACCGCCATAATGGTCTCCGGGTCATAGTAAAAAACGCCCCGGTCATCGCTGATCCACAGCAGACCCTCCGCGGTAAAGCCCAATCTAATATTCGCATAGTTGCCCTCATGGGCGTCGTAGCCGTCATTCCACACCTGCGGCACCACCCGCATGTTGCCGTTGCTATCCCACAGTACCACCATTGACTTGTCATAATTTTTGGTGAGGGGGCGGCTGTATGCCCGGTATTGGACGCCCGGGGAATAGAAATCCTCGCTGCCGCCTCCGGCGCCTTCGCCGCTCAGTACATCAGCGGCTGCCACGCGGGCGGTCTCCATGACCTCCTGCATCTCATCGGTATAGCCCATCGCCTTTGCCTTGGCAATAAACTTTTCATCGGCATAGGATACGGCGTCCGGGTCATTGGTGCTTATCCGCTGGCTCTGTCCGGTCGTCAGGTTCAGGCACCACCGCTCCCACAGCTGGGTGCCGTCCGACAGGTACTGGCTGCCGTTTTCGTCGTAGTAGTTGCTGTAATACATCAGCCCGTCCCGCACGATCACCTCTCCCAGGTCACGGTTCCCCCCGCGACCACGGAATACATGCTGCGGCAGGGTCAGCGTCTGCTGCGGCTTCGGCTCGTTGTTCTCCACCGTCATGGTCAGCACTTTCCAGTAATAGGGGCTCATTTGGTAGGTCTCGTTTGCAGGCACATCGCTGCTGTCGTAGGGGTAATAAACCAGCGCCAGCGTATTGCCTCCGCGGTCGTCGGCATAGATCCACTCCATATGGACTGCGTCGCAGCCGTCCAGCTGCAGGTCGGTTTTATCAAAGGTCATCAGCGGGCTTTCCGGCTGCGCCGCGTCATAGATCATCGTCGTTGCGCCGTTCCCCGCTACCAGCTGGATCAGCCTGTCACTTCCGCCGATCCCCCCGCTCTGCCAACTATTCTGGTTCTCCAGAATGGTAGTCAGGCGGTGGTTCTCCCGGTCATAGATCGAACAATCGATCAGGCGCTCTTCGCCCTCTGTCCGGTCATATTCCACAATAGCGTAACGGGAATTTTCTCCCCCCAATGGGGAACGGAAGGTCACATAGCGCGGCTCGCTGCCGCTGTGCTCCACCACAGTGGTACACCAGTTTTTGCCCGCATCCATCATAATGCTGCAATCGGTGCCGGGGCTGTACAGGGTATGGCTGCTGCCCACCGGGTCGATAGAAATAACCATGTCCCCAAAATCAAAGGGCGCCGTTTCCTCCTCAATGTCGGCGATAAGGGCAAATTCGATCCATTTTGTCACGGTCGGGTTTTCCTTGCCGGAGATCAGGTCGGGGCGCTTTTCCCAGTACACTGTTGTATAGCCCTCCGCCGTCCGGTAAACGCTCACCTGTTTCTGCTTCCAGCCGTCGCCGTCGGCAATGCAGGTTTCCAATGTGCCCTCCACCCACAAATAGCAGCTCTCCCCCAGGGGAGAATAGACGGCTCGGCTGCCCAGCAGCGTCCAGCCCTCGTCCGATATTTCCTCGCTCTGCAATTCCTTCTGTACCTTCCTGTTTTGCAGCAGGTCAAGGAGCTCCGGCTCACCCTCCGGCTGCGGCAGCGTCACCTTCTGGTGGTAGTTGTCCCTGCCGATATACTTCCAGCCGCCGTCCTCCTCCAGCCGTATGGCAATGACATAAGTCCCGATGGTTTCATGGGTCTCTGTATAGTCCGCCATGTGCTGCGCCAAAAAGCCCTCATCACCGGGCTGGGCATTGACCATGCTGTACTGGATCCTCAGGGTATCGTCCTCTATTTCGGCGTTGTCTGCGTAGGCAATGGTTCGTTCGCTCATCTCCGCCGCGCTCACGATCAGCGCTGTCCGTTCATCGGCAAAGCGCTTCCCCATGCGGGTGTCCAGCTGTTCCTCCGTCAGGTCAAAATGCTTTTGGATCGCGGCATAGACCTCCGCCTTGGGCAGATGATAGAACCCGTCGTCCCGATGCAATGCCTCCAGCTCGTCACACTTTACGGCATCGGCATCGCCATAGGCAGCCGCCAGCTCCAGATTATCCGTCCCCTTATAGCCATACAGCTCATAGGCGGCGTACTGCAGCAGCTGCACAGCGTTCAGCCGTTCACAGTCGTTCCAGTAGTAGCTGTCCCCCATCGCGGCAATCGGCGCCAGGTACTCCCGGCTCAGGGCGTCCATGTCCTTCAGGTCGATATTGTAACGGTCGCTCTCCTCAGTGGAGGTGGCGCACGCCGCCAGCAGCAGGATCACCGCCGCCAGCAGCACCGCCCACCCTCTTTTCCTCATGCTGTTTCCTCCGTCAGTCCGCCTTCGTCACCTCGCCGGTGCTCAGGTTTATCTTGTAGGTACTCCCGCTGATGCCATCGGTAGTCACGGTAAAGAACCCATATCCAGTCTCATTATACCTGTTTCCCCCAGGTAAGTAAAGACTGTGGAGCCCCTCTGCCGAGGTCTCCTCCATCACCTCTATACCGGTGTCGTAGCTTTGCAGCAGCGCGCCGCTTTCGCTCAGCACCGCCACCTGATAGCTTGTTCCGGCTTTTTCGCCGTCCGCCGGCTTCGTTTGGGGGATATCCGCCCAGTAGCACACCAGCTCGCCCCTGTCGTTATGCTCCGCCGCAAAGAGGAACGCCGTCAGGTTTTCCTTATGTTCCTCCATCTCCGCGGCAAGCCAGCGGCTCTCGGAGGTTCTGTTCTCGGCAACGGTCCATATGGCGTTCGCATCATAGAAATAGATGCCGTCATAGTCCCCGATCCAGAGCTTATCGTTCCCGATAAATCCGAAGAAGGTCTCCTCGTTCATCGCCGTGATACGGTTTTCCCACAGTCCGGGCACCACACGGATCGTTCCATTCCCGTCGGTCAGGTAGTACACCGTCCCCGCGCCGCTGATCGTAAAGTGCCGCAGCCGGTACACACCGTCCGGCGAGGTCGCTGTCCGTTCGCTCTGCCCGCCCCAGCCGTCATTGGCGGTCAGCAGCTTTTCGGCTTCATAGCGTGCGCTTCGGGCGGCAACCAGCATCTCATCGGTATAGCCCATCGCCTTGGCATTGGCAATAAATTCGCTGTCACTATATGCCGCGGCGGCCGTGTCATTGGTCTCTATCAGCTGGCTCTGTCCGTTCGTCAGGTTGATGCACCAGCGCTCCCGCAGCATTCCGCCATCGGGCAGCGTATGGGTGCCGTCCTCGGCATAGTAGTTGCTGTAATACAGCAGTCCGCCCCGCACGATGATCTCGCCCTGCGGGTAGGTCGTCCAGTAGTTGCGTGCCGGGTGCTGCTGCATGGTCAGTATCTGCCACGGCTTCAGCTCGTTGTTTTCCTCCACCGTCATGGTCAGCAGCTTCCACAGGTAGGGGCTTACCTCATATCCGCCCATGCCCCATACATCGGTCGTGTCGCTGCTGTCATAGGGGTAGTACATCAGCACAATGGTCTTCCCGTCACGGTCATCGACATAAACGCCGCCCATATAAACAGCGTCATAGCCGTCCAGCGGCAGATTGGTCTTATCGTAGACCGCCAGCGGCGCCTCCGGCTTTGCCGCGTCGTAAATATAGGCGGTATCCTGCAGCACAATGCCGAACAGCGTACCGTCCTCCTCGATGGAAAGCCGCCAGAAGCCCTCATAGGGGGTATTCTCCAGCAGCGTGGTCAGGCGGTGGGTCACGCTGTCATAGATGTAAAAATCATACCGGTTGTAGCTGTTATAGCCATCGGAGGAGGTATCCATGCCAAGGTAGTTCCCCAGCAGCCGGTAGCGGCTATCCTCCGCAAAGATGCCGCCTGCCTCCTCATTCAGCGCCAGCAGCCCGCTGCCGCTCTGCTCCACCAGAATTCCCGTTGCGTCCTCGTCCATCATGGCAATGCTGCTGTTTCGGCTGGGGCTGTACAGCGAATACCCGCCATAGCCCTTCGGGTTCAGGTAGATGACCATATCCGAAAAGTTGAAAAGCGCCGCGTCCTCCGGTGTGATAAAGCCCTCGGAGACATATCCGTTACTCTTGGTCACCTTGGGGTTTTCCGTGCCGGAGATCGCTTCCGGTACTATCCGCCAATACGAGAGATGATAACCGTCCTCGGCACGGTAGATGCTCACCGTCTGCTGTTCCCAGCCCAGCAGGTGGCAGCTTTCGGAGCTGCCCTCAATAGAGACATAGGTATCCACCGCGTAGTATTCGGCGCGACCGGCGATCCACTCCCAACCGGCAGCCACCGCGTCCTCACTCGGCTGCACCTGCAGCTCACCCTCCGGCTTTTCCAGCGTCACGGTAACGGGGTTCCATGCGCATTTTACATACTGCCAGCCGCCGTCCTCCGTCAGCCGGATGGTCACGGCATAGCTCGATTTATTGCCGTAGGTCTCCACATAGTCCTTCCTATGCTGGGCAACAAAGCCCTCATTGTCCGGCGCCACGCCCACCACATCGTAGGCAATGGTCAGGGTATCGTCCTCCAGCGTCGCTCCGGTAGCATAGGCGATCCGGTTATTGGGCACTCCGCTCCACGGCTCCAGCCGAATGGTATCGTTCGCCTCCAGCCTGTCGGCAAGCAGAGCATTCAGCGTTTTCTCGTCAAAGCCAAAATGCTGCTGAATGGTCTCGTAGACCTCCGCCCTCGGCAGATGGTAATTGCCGTCCTCGCCCAGCAGCGTCTCCAGCTCCGCCCGCTTTTCGGCGTCGGCAGCGCCGTAGACGGCGGCACGGTCTATCTCTCCGGTGCTGTTATACCCATACCGTTCATAGGCGGCATAGTCCAGCATGTCGGCAGCGCTCAACCATGAGGGTTCATTGACGCTCCACCCCGTATTGCTGAAGCTCGCGATCGGCGCCAGGTACTCCCGGCTCAGGGCGTCATAGTCGGTCAGGTCGATCCTGCCGTTATTTTTACCGGCGGAGGGGGTACACGCCACCAGCGAGCCGGCAACCGCCGCCGCCAGCAGCAGGGCGATCAATGCCAGCGTTCCCCGCCGCTTCTTCGTGGTATCAAGGATCGTGGCAAGACGGTTTTTCAGTGTCTTTTTGCCGCTGTAAAAGTTGGTGGTGAACAGGGTGCGGCGGTTCATTCCGGCACGGACGACCGCCAGCAGGCACCGACCGTACTCCTCTCGGAATTCCTCGTCCCGACCGCTGACCACCGCCTCATCGCAGGAAAGCTCCAGATCCCGGTCGGCGGCATGCACCATCAGCCATACCATCGGGTTGAACCAATGGACGGCGTTGGCAAGCATCAGCACCAGCTTATACCAGATATCCCTGCGGCGGTAATGGATCAGCTCATGCCGGAACACCAGCGAAAGCTGCCCCTTGGTAAATTCCATCTCCGGCAGCAGCAGGATTGGCTTTACCGCCCCTACGATCATCGGGCTGCCCACCGCCGCGGTGTAAACCGGCAGCGATTTCCGCAGCCCCGCGGCGGCGGTCTCCTTTTCCAGCGCCGCCAAAATCCGCTCCTCGGTAACAGGGCGGCGGCTGCGGCGCAGCTTGATCCGCAGCAGCAGGTAGCTGCCCAGCTGCCACAGCAGGAACAGCACAGCCCCCGCCGCCCAGCACCAGCCTGCCGCCTCCATCACCGTCACGGTGCGGACTGCGGCGGGCTGCGGCTGGCTCGGTCGGTTTGCCGCGGCGGTATTTTCGGTGCTCGGCTCGGTCTGGGCGGTCGTTCCCGTCCCGATCTGTTGGTAGGGGTCACCGGCGGCGTCATCGGGCAGCACCTCTATCGGGTCGCCGACCGGGGTGGGGTCTGCCGGCTCGGCGGCGCTCACCGGGTAGGTGATCTCTCCCTGCGGCTGCGGCAGGGTGACTACCGGCTGCGGCAGGCTAATGCCAATGGGCAGCAGCAGCCGCACCGCGATCACCAGCCAAGCCCAGTACCGCCAACGGGCAGTAAAGCGGCGTCCCAGCAGCGGTCCCGCTGCCAGCAGCACCGCGATCACCAGTGCCATCGGCAGGGTCAGTTCCAGCAAAGCGGTCATCAGTCGTTCCATCATGGTCAGCTCCTCTCTTTTTCGCGGGCAGCGCGCTGCTCGGCTATGAATTCCTCCAGCTCCCGCAAATCGCTGTCGGTCAAGTCGCGGCTTTCCACCAGCGAAGCCACCATGCGGCTGAGGGAGGATTGGTACATCTTCCCCAAAAAGCTGCGGTTTGCCCAGCGGCGGTAGTCCGCCTCACTCACTAAGGGGCGGTACAGGTTGCGGCGTCCCTGCCGCTCCAGCGAAAGGTAGCCCTTTTCCACCAGCTTGGCAAGCAGCGTCAGGACGGTGGTATCCGCCCAGTTGTGGATTTTCAGCTGTTCCTCCAGGTCGCTGCGCTGCACCGGCGGCGTGCTTTGCCAAATTGCCAGCATCACATCAAGCTCGGCATCGGATAGCTTTTTCTCGGGAAGTTCCATAGGTATCCTCCTTCATCTTCTACGGGTTTAGAATACAGTTTCATTCTAACATCGTAGAATATCCCTGTCAATACACATTCTGCCGGTCCGGAGCATTTATTCTGTACTCGTAGAATTTGGCTGTTTTCTCCCCGCGCAGCCCGTCCCGGGCGCCGGCGACCGCCCCGCAGGGGGCTGCTTCGCAGCCGGCGGGCTTCGCCCGCTCCGCCGGTGCCGCTGGCACCGGCGCCCTGCGGGGCGTCCCTCGGCGCCCCACGGAAGCTCTCACCCTAAATAACGCTTCGAAGCCCCAAAACGCAACAGCTTTCTCACAATTTTTACCGCGTTTTTTCAGCAAAGCTGGCGGCGCAGCAGCTCGCACAGCTCCCCTATCTCTCCGGCTTCCTCGGTAAAGCGGTACAGCTTGCCGCGCGCCGTTTGCAGCTTGCGGCTCACCGCCGAGACTGACCGTCCCTCCCCCGCCGCGATGATCTTCAGGGACTTGCCCTCCTCATACCGCAGCCGGATCAGTTCTCTTTCGCGGGCGTCCAGGCAGCGCGCGCAGCCCAGCTGCAGCAGCCGCCGCAGCGCTTCCCGCTCGGGGCTGTCCTCCCCGGTCTCCACCGGAATAAAGTACTCCATGGTGGCATGGGTCAGCGGGCGTCCCGCGCGCCCGCAGGGACGGTATGGTGCTTTCGTGGTAATAATCATGCAGTATCCTCTCCGTTTCTCTGGTGTCCACAAGCTCGAACCGCAGCAGCTCGATGCGTCTTTTCAGGTCGAAGTAATGCGGTCCGCGCGCCGTTTTGATCTCCTCTTTGAGCTGGGCAAGTCTTTCCTCCAGCAGCTCTACACTGCGGTGGTACTCCCCTGCCAATTCGGTCATTCCCAACATTTTCTCGTTCCTCTCTTTTTTCTCACGATGGTCTGGTAGCGGCAGCGGGGAAGGGTCCCGTGAAAGAACGTTTGTTCTCGCAATACTTAGCGTACCCTGCTTTTGCCAATCTGTCAACCGCTTTTTGCAAATTCGTCCCATAAACGGGTCTACAAATTTCCGCCCCGAATTTTGGCAAATAAAATTTTGTCGAAAGGCTTGACATTTGCCAAAAAATCACTACGATAAGCTATCCCAAGGTTTTTTGCAGGGGAACGGGGGGAAGTGCTCCCTACACAAAACCCCAAAAGCAAGAGCCGGGAGAGAAACGGAGGAACGATGGAAAAACACGAGCTGTACAGCACGACCCTGCGGCGACTGCGCCGGTCGCTGGGGCTGACCCAGCAGGAGCTGGGCGAAAAATGCGGGCTTTCCGCCAGCGGCATCGGTATGCTGGAACGGGGGCTGCGGCTGCCCTCTGCGAAGGCAGAGCGGCGGCTGCGCGCCCTTTTGCCGGAGCTGCCGCCCCGCCCCAAAAAGCCGGTACGCCGCGCAGACCTGCTGACGGTGCTGCGGCAGGGGTAGTCTGTGCCAAGGGGCAGGTCGGGGCGCAGGCAAGCCGCCTGCGGCGGCTTCGGCGGACTTCGCCCGCCGGCTCCGGCTGCGCCGGAGCGTCTGCGCCCCTCTCTCCCTCCCCTGCCGCAAAAGAAAAAGCCCCGACGGGTTCTCCCCGCCGAAGCCGTTTTCTTCTGTTTTGGGTTCAGCCCAGCTTATCGCCGTTGGCGGCGGGCTGCTGCGGCGTAATGAGGATCACGCCGCCGGCGGAATAGGTGCCGAGCACCAGCACCTCGCTCATAAAGTCCGCGATCTGCCGGGGCGGAAAGTTGACCACTGCCAGCACCTGCAACCCCACCAGCTCCTCCGGACGGTAATGCTCGGTGATCTGCGCCGAGGAGCGCTTTATCCCGATCTCCTCACCGAAATCGATGGTGAGCTGATATGCCGGTCGGCGGGCTTTGGGGAAAGGCTTTGCCTCCCGCACCGTTCCGACCCTGATATCCAGCTTGGAAAAATCGTCTATCGTCGCCATGTGCTTCTCCGTTAAATACTGATCTCGCGGGCGACCTTGTAGTACAGCTCATTGATATCCTTCTTGAGCGTCAGCGCCTCGTCAATGTCGATATCGTAGATGCGGTTCGCCTTGACGCCGACGATGCGGCTGCCGACGCCCTGCTCCAGCAGCTCGATGGCGCGGTAGCCCATGGCACTGGCATAAACACGCTCCATGGCAGTGGCGTTGCCGCCGCGCTGCACATGGCCCAGCACCGTCAGGCGGGTCTCCACACCGGTGCGCTGCTCGATGTAGTAACACATATCCTTGCTGTTGCCCACACCCTCCGCCACAACAACGATGAAGTGGTGCTTGCCGGTGGTCATGGTGGCTTTCATGCGGTCTACCACATCGCGGTCCAGGTTAAAGGGGCGCTCCGGAATGAGGGTGGCGATGGCGCCGGTGGCAAGACCGGCATACAGCGCCAGATGACCGGCGTTGCGTCCCATGACCTCCACGACGGAGCAGCGGTCGTGGGATTGGGAGGTATCGCGCAGCTTATCGATGCTCTCCACGGCGGTGTTCAGGGCAGTATCAAAGCCGATGGTGTACTCGGTAGAGGCAATGTCGTTATCGATGGTGCCGGGGATACCGATGGTGGGAATACCCAGCGCCGAGAGCTTCTGCGCGCCGCGGAACGAGCCGTCGCCGCCGATGACGACCAGCCCGTCGATGCCGCGGGAGCGGAGGATCTCCGCCGCCTTCTTCTGACCCTCCTCGGTCATGAATTCCTTGCTGCGGGCGGTGTAAAGAATGGTGCCGCCGCGGCTGATGATATTGCTGACGGAGCGCTCCTGCATCTCGTCCATACGGTCCTCCATCAGACCCTCGTAGCCGTGGAAGATGCCGTAAACACTGTGACCCTTGTGCAGGGCAGTGCGCACCACGCTGCGGACTGCGGCATTCATGCCGGGGGCATCGCCGCCGCTGGTAAGAACTGCAAAGGTTTTCTTGGTTTCGCTCATGATCTTCTCCTCCTTGTAGCTGCCCCTGTCCGGCAAAAACCGCATGTAGTCTTATCGGGCAAAGGCGCTTGATCTGGCTTTTCTTGATTTGTCTCTTGGTGTATCAGTCAGCCTGTTCCGGCGGGGCTTTGGGGGCTTCGGGCGGCAGCAGGGCAACATTTTCCTCGCCCAGCACACGCCGCAGCTCGCCCAGCAGCGCCGGATTGGCATCGCTGTTATAGTCGCTGCCCGCTTTCAGCAGGCGTCCGGTCTCGGCTTCCCGCACCAGCAGGGGGATCTCCCCCTCGAAGATGGCAAACAGCAGCCGCAGCTTTTCCCACTGCTCGCCCTTTGCCTGTGCCACCCGGATAAGCAGTCTGCTGCCTGCCGCGATGGGGGCAGCGCTTTGGGGACGCTGTTCTGTGCGGCGGGCGGGCTGCCGCTCCCGCGGCGGGCGTGACTGGGGCGCCCGCACCGGCGGGGCGTTTTTCCGCTCCTCGATGGTGTACAGGGTATCCAGCACCAGCTTGGTGTCGTCCTCCTCCCGCAGCGAGACCCTGCCGCGGAAGAAATAGGGCTGCCCCACCGTGAGCTTTTGGCTAACCTCGGTGTAGGTGCGGGAAAATGCCATGACCTCCATGCTGCCGGTCATATCCTCCACGGTGAGCATGGCAAGGATATCGCCCCGCTTGGTGGTGCGCATTTTCTTATCCGCTAAAATACCGAAGATCTCGACCCAGGCGTTATCGTAGGGGGCGTTGGTCTCGGCGCTCTGCAGCCGCCCGATGCGTACCGCCTGATAACGGTCGTAAAGCTCCAGATACTGGCTCATGGGGTGACCGGAAAGATACATGCCGGTGACTTCCTTTTCGTAGGCAAGCAGCTCGGAATGGGGGAATTCCTCGCAGGGGGAAAGCCGGTAATCGGCGGTGGCGCCGCCCTCCCCAAAGAGGGAAAGCTGCCCGCCCGCAAGGTATTTATCCTCCTCGGCAATGGCTTCCGCCAGTGAGGAGTAGTTTTCCAGCATCTCCCGCCGGTTGGCGCCCAGCCCATCTAAGGCGCCGCATTTGATGAGGCTTTCCACCCCGCGGCGGTTCAGGTCGCCGGAGGCGGTGCGGCGGCAGAACGCCACAAAATCAGTGAAGGCGCCGTTTTCCTCCCGCTCCTTCAGGATCCCCTCGATAACGCTGCGTCCCATATTCTTGACGGCAAGCAGCCCAAAGCGGATCCCCTCCGGCGTGACGGTAAAGACCATGTCGCTCTGGTTGATATCGGGGGGCAGCACGGGGATCTCCAGCCGGGCACATTCCTCGATGTATTCCATCAGCTTGGCGGTGTTATCCAGCACGCTGGTCATCAGCGCCGCCATGTATTCCCGTGGGTAGTGCCGCTTGAGGTAGGCGGTCTGATAGGCGACCACCGCGTAGCAGGCGGCGTGGGATTTATTGAAGGCGTAGGCGGCAAAGCTGCTCATCTCGTCAAAGATGCTGTTTGCTACCGCCTCCGAGATGCCGTTTGCGGCGCAGCCGGTGATAAAGTGCCCGCGCTCCTTTTCCATGACATCGGCTTTTTTCTTGCTCATGGCGCGGCGCACCAGATCCGCCTGACCGTAGCTGTAGCCCGCCAGCTCGCGGCAGATCTGCATGACCTGCTCCTGATAGACGATGCAGCCGTAGGTCACGCCCAAAATCGGCTCCAGCAGCGGCGTTTTATAGCGGATCTCCGCAGGGTTCTGCTTGTTGCGGCAATACTGCGGAATGGAATCCATCGGTCCCGGACGGTACAGCGAAATGGCGGCGGTAAGATCCTCGATGGAGCGGGGGCGAAGCTGGGTAAGCATCTGGCGCATACCGCCGGATTCCAGCTGGAACACGCCGGAGGAATCGCCCCGGGAGATCATATCATAAACGGCGGCATCGTCATCGGGGAGCTTCTCCATGGAAAAATCCGGCTCCCGACGGCGGATCATGCGCTCGGCATCGGCAATAACGGTAAGGTTGCGCAGCCCCAAAAAGTCCATTTTCAGCAGTCCCAGCTCCTCCAGCGTGGTCATGGTGAACTGGGTAACGACCGATTCATCGTTCTTTGCCAGCGGCACATAGCTGTCAACGGTATCCCGTGTGATGACCACGCCGGCGGCGTGGGTGGAGGCGTGACGGGGGAAGCCCTCCACCTTTTTGGCGGTTTCGATAAGCTCCGCTATCTGCGGATCGTTCTGGCACATGGCACGCAGCTCGCCGTTTGCCTCCAGCGCCTTATCAATGGTCATGTGCAGCTCATTGGGGATCAGCTTGGCGACCGCATCGACCTGCGGATAGGCAAGCCCCATTGCCCTGCCGACATCACGCACGGCGCCCCGTGCCAGCATGGTGCCAAAGGTGACGATCTGCGCCACATGGTCGGCGCCGTACTTATGCACCACATAGTCGATGACCTCCGGGCGGCGCTCGTAGCAGAAATCGACATCGAAATCCGGCATGGAAACACGCTCCGGGTTAAGGAACCGCTCGAACAGCAGGTTGTACTTCATCGGGTCGATATTGGTGATGCCGATGCAGTAGGCGGCAATGCTGCCTGCGCCGGAGCCGCGCCCCGGTCCTACCGGAATTCCACGGCTTTTGGCGTAACGGATAAAATCGTGAACGATGAGGTAATACTCGACATACCCCATGCGGCTGATGGTGGAAAGCTCGTACTCCAGACGGTCGCGGTACGCCTGCGGCGGATTTTCGCCGTAGTGCCGCACCAGACCCTCGTGACACATGCGGCGAAAGTAGCTTTCGTTATCCTCGCCGTCTGGCGCATTGAAAAGCGGCAGCTTGGTGTGTCCGAACTCGAATTCGACCCGGCACTGCTCGGCAATTTTTACGGTATTGGCAATCGCCTGCGGCACATTGCGGAAAAGCTCCGCCATCTCATCGCCGCTTTTTACATAAAACTCCTGCGTGGGGAATTCCAGCGTCTGCTCATCGTTGACGGTATGCCCCGTTTGGATACAGGTGAGCAAAAACTGCATACGGCTGTCCTCTTTTTGGAGGTAGTGGGCATCATTGGTGGCGGCAAGCCCCACGCCGATCTCCCCGGCAAGGCGGATCAGCTCCGGCAAGATGCGCTGCTGCTCCTCGATGCCGTGATTTTGCAGCTCGATGTAGTAGTTTTCGGCACCGAACAGATCGCGGTACCACAGTGCCGCCTGCTTTGCCTTTTCGTAGTCGCCTGCCTCCAGCGCGCGCGGCACCTCGCCTGCCAGACACGCCGAAAGGCAGATAAGCCCCTCGTGGTGCTCCGCCAGCAGCTCGCGGTCGATGCGCGGCTTGTTGTAAAAGCCCTCGGTAAACCCACGGGAAACCATGTAGATGAGGTTGCGGTAGCCCACCTCGTTTTTGCACAGCAGGATAAGGTGGTAGGGGGAGGAATCCAGCCGGTAGACCTTATCGAACCGGGTGCGGGGCGCCACATACACCTCGCAGCCGATGATGGGGCGGATCCCCTCCTTTTTGCACTCCTTGTAGAAGTCGATGACGCCGTACATAACGCCGTGATCGGTAATGGCAATGGCGGACTGTCCCAGCTCCTTGGCACGCCGAACCAGCCCCTTGATGCGGCAGGCGCCGTCGAGGAGGCTGTATTCGCTGTGGATATGCAGATGGACAAAATCGGTCATAGGGCGCCTCCTTTGGGCAGAATGTCAGGTCTTGCGCGGCGCGGCATCAATCCTTGCGGGCGGCAAGCTCCAGTATTTTTTCCAGCCGGTGGTTTACCCCGGAGCGGGAGAGCGGCGGAGAGAGCTTTTGCCCCAGCTCCCGCAGGGAATCGAACGGGTTTTCCAGCCGCAGCCGTGCCAGCGCGCGCAGCTCCTCCGGCAGCGACTCCACCCCTACGGCACGGATCGCGGCGATCTGCTGCTCGGCGGCGCCGGCGACCTTATCC